>CAJFVT010000061.1 GCA_904420525.1 uncultured Clostridia bacterium
GACGCGCAGCGCCGCGATCTCGCGGCGGCGGAATACGGAATGGCGGCAGTGCGGCTCTGCGATGCCGCGGGCTGAGCGCGGCAGCTCCGTCCCGGTATGCCGTATCCCCGTCCCGGCCGCGCTGCTTATTGACACAAAGCGCCGGTATATGGTATACTTTGATATATGGAGACGTATATTCGGAGAGTCTTAGTAAAAAAAGCAAAGGGGCGGGGAATATGAAAAAACAGAGGACGGATATAGGATAGAGCTTTCTTTTGAGGATCTGTGCCGGAAGCGGACGCGTCCGTAAAATATCCTGAAAAAGTCTGTGCATTTTCTTCAAAAAAGTATTGTATTCAAAATTAAAATATGTTACAATACTCTTTGAGGTGATTTCAATGCTAGATACCGTATTGAATATCGTTGGCATAGCAGGCGATATCGTCTGCCTTGGTCTGCTGATCCTGCTCGTGGTCATGCGCAGGAGCGGCAGATGACGCAAAAAGCCGCGGCTGCGGCTTTTTGGGATGCAAATTTTTATACGAGGTGAACTTAATGGGTATTTTTGGAGGAAACTATATGAAGGAAGGTCCGGGCGTAGATAAAAACGCGCCGAAGAAGAAGGGCTTCTTTCTGTTCTGGGACATTGTTTTCAGGAAATTTACAAAGCTTATGGGTACGAATATGCTGCATTTCGTTACCAGCCTGCTGTATCTCGCGTTTGTGTATGTGTTCCTTTCGAGCTTCGTGATAAGCGGCTTAGGGATGGAAAGCGCTATAGAATCCGCTTCAAAGCTGGCTGCCGCGGATGCGGAGTCGGTCGCGGCGGTGGAGCAGCTGCTGTATTTCACACTGCGCTCGTTTATCACTGTATTGATATTCAACTTCTTCGGATCGGGTCCTGTCTCGGCGCCGTACGCATACATAATGCGCTGCTACACGCGCGGAGATCATGCATGGATATTCAGCGACGGCTGGGACAAGTTCAAGGAGAACCTGAAGCAGTCCATACCGGTCCTGATAATAGATATCGTTGTCATTATACTCGGCATGAACGCATTTTCGTTCTATTCGGCATTCGCGCAGCAGTATATAGGCACGGCCGCGGGGACCTTCCTTGATATAATCAGGTACTTTACTATGGTGATAATGATATTGTATATGATGATGCACATATACATTTATCAGATAATGGTAACGTATAAATGCACCTTCGGAGAGCTGCTGAAATCATCGGCTATGATGATGCTTGCGAAGCTGCCTATGAATTTGCTGCTCACATTCATAACGGGCGCGGTGATAACCTTGATGTTCGTGTTCATACCGAACCCGATGATCAGCGTTGTGCTTTATGCGGCGGTGGGCGGAATGCTGCTGCGTTATCCGCTTGAGTTCTATGCGAGCCGCGTTATAGAGAAGAATATAAAGGCGGTCAAGAAGGCCAAGGAGAAGAACGAGGCTAAGATCACGTATATAGAGGAATGACCGCGATGATATTGGGTGATTATGATGTAGCCGTGATCGGCGGCGGACATGCGGGGGCTGAGGCGGCGCTGGCCGCGGCCCGGCTCGGTATGCGCACGGTCATGTTTTCGATAAGCCTTGACGCTATAGGCAATCTGCCGTGCAATCCCAGCATAGGCGGAACGGCCAAGGGGCATCTGGTGCGGGAGATCGACGCTCTCGGCGGCGAGATGGGAAAGGCGGCGGACGCGTCGTTTATACAGTCGAAGATGCTCAACCGGGGAAAGGGTCCTGCCGTGCATTCTCTGAGGGCGCAGATAGACAGGAAAACGTACCACCGCGAGATGAAGCGCAGGCTTGAGGAGCAGGAGGGCCTTCAGATAAAGCAGGCGGAGATAACGGATATCCTCACTGAGGACGGACATGTTTCCGGTGTGGTCACCTGCACCGGCATGACGTATACAGCGCGCGCGGTGATCATTGCGGGCGGCACGTATCTGAGAGGGAAGATATTGATGGGCAGCTATTCGCGAGAGAGCGGTCCGGACGGGATGTTCCCTGCGAACGAGCTTTCGGGGAACCTGAAGCGTCTCGGGATAGAGCTGCGCCGGTTCAAAACGGGAACGCCTGCAAGACTGCATGCCGATACGCTCGACTACAGCGCTATGCAGGTGGAAAAGGGCGACGACCGCATAGTGCCGTTTTCCTTTGAAACGGAGGAAGCAGGGGAGAATGCGGTTGACTGCTACCTTGCTTATACAAACGAAAAAACGCATAGGATAATTATGGACAACCTCAGCCGCAGCGCTATGTACGGCGGCATGGTAGAGGGGATAGGACCGCGCTATTGTCCGTCGATTGAGGACAAGGTGGTGCGGTTCCATGATAAGCCGCGTCATCAGATCTTCATAGAGCCTATGGGCATCGATACAAAGGAGATGTATGCGCAGGGCTTTTCCACCAGTCTGCCGGAGGATGTTCAGCTTGAGATGTACAGGAGCGTCAGAGGACTTGAGAACTGTGAGATAATGAGGAGCGCATACGCTATCGAGTATGATTGCTGCGACCCGACACAGCTGTATCCGACGCTTGAATTCAAGCATATAGGCGGTCTTTACGGCGCGGGTCAGTTCAACGGCACCTCCGGCTATGAGGAGGCGGCGGCGCAGGGGCTTGTCGCGGGTATAAACGCGGCCCTGAAGCTGAGCGGACGTGAGCCTATGATCCTGCAGAGGATAGACGGATATATAGGCACGCTTATAGACGATCTTGTCACAAAGGGCACGAACGAGCCGTACAGGATGATGACCTCGCGCTCGGAGTACAGGCTTCTGCTGCGCCAGGATAACGCCGATGAGCGTTTGACGCCGATAGGCTATAGGATCGGTCTAATAAGCGGTGAGCGCTACAGCGCTTTCCTGAAAAAGCTTGAGATGATAGATGAAGAGATGAAGCGTATACGCTCGGTAACGGTGCCGCCGTCTCTGGCAAATCCCGTGCTTGAAAGATACGGGTCAACGCCTGTAAAGACAGGCGTCAGGCTCGCGGAGCTTATAAAGCGTCCGGAGCTTGACTATGAAAAGCTTGCCCCCGCAGATCCGGGGCGTCCGGCTCTGCCGTATGACGTGGCAGAGGAGGCGGAGATCAAGCTGAAGTACGAGGGATATATAAAGCGTCAGCTTGCGCAGGCGGAGCAGTTCCGGAAGCTGGAATCGAGACTGATCCCGGAGGATACGGATTACAGCAGCATCTACGGACTGCGGCTTGAGGCGAGGCAGAAGCTCGACAGGATAAGACCGAAGTCGCTCGGTCAGGCGTCAAGGATATCGGGCGTTTCCCCGGCTGACGTTTCGGTGCTGATAATCTATCTTGACTCGAAGGTCAAGAATAAATAAGCTGCCGCGGAGGCTGCTGCATAGCTCAAATAGCTTGCGGCAGCCTCGTGTGGTCTTTTTTTTTACGCAGCTATTGACATTACCGCTTCGGCATGGTATAATGTAAACACAATTATAGGTTTACAATACACATCAGGAGGTAAACAATGAAGATCAAAACAAGAGATATATGTCTTTGCGCCATGTTTTCGGCGCTTATAGCTGTGGGTGCGTTTATAAAGATACCGATCCCGGTGTGCCCGATCACTCTGCAGACGCTGTTCGTCATGATGGCCGGACTGCTGCTCGGCGCGAAAAAGGGCGCGCTCAGTGTGCTTATATACATAGTGATAGGTCTTATCGGCATACCGGTATTCACGCAGGGGGGAGGGATAGGCTATGTCATGGTCCCCACCTTCGGCTATATCATAGGCTTCGCCTTCGGCGCGTTCGTTATCGGGCTCATAGCATGGAAGGAGGAGCGGCCGAAATTCCTCAGACTGTTCGCAGCGGGACTGGCAGGTCTTGCGGTCGTGTACGCGTTCGGGCTGTCGTATTATTACCTGATCAGCAATTATATCGCGGACGGCTCCGGCATAGGCCTGCTGAGTCTTTTCTACTACTGCTTCCTGCTGGTCATCCCCGGCGACCTGCTTAGCTGCGCGGCTGCGGCGCTGCTTGCAAGGCGGCTCATCCCGGTCCTGCGCCGTATGGAGGATAAATGACGGCGCGCCCTTGTCTTGAGAAAACAAGCATATACTCCGTATACGGGCATATAATGTAACAAAAACGGAGGTATATAACTATGAGTATCAAAAATATAACAAGGGGCGTGCTTCTTGTGTGTATCGTAACGGCGGCGTGCCTTTTTATTGCCGCCGCTCTTGTCTATTTCGGCGCCGTTGACGAGAAGACCGCCAATATCGCTGCCTTTGTCGGGATGGCTGCCGGGGGCTTTATCGGCGCTCTCAGCGCGGCGAAGTCGAGCGGATCGAAGCTGCTTGCGAACGCGCTCTGCGTCAGTCTTATCTGCTCGCTTATAGTGCTGGCGGGCGCGTTTCTTTCGGGGAGCGGCTTTTCGATAGGGATAAGGACTGTTTCCGTCATTGCCGGACTGTTCTGCACGGGCTTCCTCGGCGCGCTTTTCGGCAGATAGCGCGAGATACCGGTCTGAGATCCTGCGGCACGCGTTGTCTATGGCGCGGCTGCACATCTTTCGCACCGAATCGTCCGATGCGCCTGTCTGCATAGCTATCTTGAACCACGGCATACCGGTAAGATACCGCTTTTCAAGCGCTCCGGCCGCGAGCGGATCGCTGACGAATCCTATCAGCCTGCTCATTTTGGCGCGAAGCGCCTCGTATTCGGCTGTTTCAAGCTCTCCGGCTCTCTGCTCCGCAACGGCCTTTGTGAGCTTCAGCAGTCTTCTAAGCTCTGCGTTCGTCATATACCGACACCTCTATCCCGGCGCTCTCAAGGAATTCCTGCTCAGTCTTGAAGAACGGGCATTTTTTGCACTGATCGTAATGCTCGTCCTGGTTGTAAAACCCGGTCAGCGCGGCGCAGACTATCCGCTTGTTCTCGTGTCTGTAGAAATAACAGTCGGGGCGTCTGCCGAATTTGTCTTTTTTCTGGGTTGCTGTTTGTTTCATTTTGAGACCTCCTATGGCAAAATGGTATAGGCAATTGAGGCTGTTGCAAAACTCACCCGAGTTTGCAACAGCCTCGGGGGCTTTAGGAAAATAGTGCAGAACGGACGAAACGAAGGGCGCAGCCCCTTGCCCGAAGGCGTACGCGGGTACGTCGAGGGGTTCGTTTCGTTCGTA
>CAJFVT010000062.1 GCA_904420525.1 uncultured Clostridia bacterium
CAGCTCATATAAGCAGACGATCCTGGGACCGCTGTGGTTCCTTATATCGCCGCTCATGTCAACGACGATGTTCACGCTCATATTCGGAAAGATCGCGAACATCTCCACGGATGGAGTACCGCAGTTTTTGTTTTATATGTGCTCGAACGCGGCTTGGGGGTACTTCTCAACATGTCTGACCTCTACGGCCTCGACCTTTACTGGGAATGCACATCTTTTCGGCAAGGTATATTTTCCAAGGCTCGTTTCTCCGATAACGTCAGTTATTTACGGACTCCTGTCCTTTTTCATCCAGATGCTGCTCCTTGCGGCCTCTGTTGTCATATTTGCGCTGAGGGGTCAGGCGGTAACGCCGAATATATATATATTGCTGGTACCGATAATGCTTCTGCAGATGGAGCTTCTGGGGCTTGGGATCGGTATAATAATATCATCGCTCACAACAAAGTACCGTGATCTCAGCATACTTGTCGGCTTCGGTATGCAGCTGTGGATGTATGCTACTCCGGTAGTTTATCCGGTGTCACAGGTGCAGTCGTTTGCGCCCGGGATGGAGAGACTGGTGATGCTCAATCCTGTAGCGCCGATAATAAATAATTTCAGATATGCGATCCTGGGCTGCGGCAGTATGGATTACGGATATTGGGCGCTTAGCTGGGCAGTTACTTTTATATTCCTGTTTTTTGGTGTTCTGATATTCAGCAGGGTGGAAAAGACTTTTATGGATACGGTGTGAGGTCGATATGGACAATAGCAATGTGATAGAAATAGATAATGTCAAAAAGCAGTACCGCCTCGGAACGATAGGCGGAGGAACGCTCAGGGGCGACCTGCAGAGCTGGTGGGCAAGGGTACGCCATAAGGAGGATCCGAATTCCATGGTAGGCTCAAAGCAGTACGGCAGGAATGAAAAATTCATGGCGCTTGACGGTGTATCCTTCAATGTGAAAAAGGGCGAGACTATAGGGCTTATCGGAGGAAACGGCGCGGGAAAATCAACGCTTTTAAAGCTCCTTTCGCGTGTTACAGCTCCGACTGAGGGCGAGCTTAGGATAAAGGGGCGGGTGTCATCCATGCTGGAGGTCGGCACAGGCTTCCACGGCGAGCTTACCGGACGTGAGAATGTATATCTGAACGGGGCGATCCTCGGCATGAAGCGGAGGGAAGTAGATGAAAAGATCGAGGATATCATCGAGTTTTCAGAGTGCAGGCAGTTTATTGACACTCCTGTAAAGCGGTATTCCTCCGGAATGTTTGTCAAGCTTGCGTTTTCAGTCGCGGCTCATCTTAACAGCGACATAATGCTTATGGATGAGGTGCTGGCTGTGGGCGATATGGCATTTCAGAAAAAATGCATAGACAAGATGATATCGGTAGCGCGAGATGAGGGCAAGACCATTATTTATGTGAGCCATAATATGCAGACTATCCGCCAGCTGTGCAACCGGTGTATCGTGCTGCGCAAGGGCAAGGTGATATTTAACGGTGATGTGGATAAGGCTATCGATATATATCTGCGCAACGATGAGATAACCTCAAAGCTGTTCAATGATTTTACGGACTGCCATAAATTCAATTTCCTTACAGATAAGGTCATGATGGATTCTCTTGAGATACTGGGGAAGGAGAACTGCAGATTTAAGGACAGTGAGAAGCTCAGGTTCAGGCTCAGCTTCCGCTGTAATGAAGACGTAGAAAAGCTTTCGTTCAGGATGATGATACATAACAGCGATCAGATGGTGATGGCTACAAGCTCATGCATTGATTTCATGAGCTGCAAAGCCGGTGAAAGCTATAAGCGCATATTTGAAATGGATGTGACTCCGCTGGCGAGCGGTGTTTATAAGGTGCTTCCGGTCCTGTTCGAGTTAAATGAGATAGGCGGCGTGATCGATGCTGACGGTGTATATCCAGGACTGGTATTTGAGCATGAGAAAACAACTCAGCTCGACTGGAAATGCAATCTGTACGGCGATACTGTTCTGGAGGACATGATATGTGTAGGGTGAGCTGTTATTTTTATCACAAAAATCTATGAAGCATATTGAAACCGGATAAGTTTTGTGGTACAATTATATTGATAGATAAATATCGCTCTAAAAATCAATGTGGATAAAAAGGAGGAGAAACTATGTCTAATATATGGCATGACATAAGTCCGAAGCGTATCTCTGCCGATAAGTTTATGGCTGTTATTGAGATACCGGCTGGGTGTAAGAACAAATATGAGATGGACAAGGATACAGGACTTCTGAGACTTGACAGAGTGCTGTATACATCAACGCATTATCCTGCCAATTACGGTTTCATTCCGAGGACATATGCGGAGGACGGAGATCCGCTTGATGTATTGGTGCTGTGTCAGGAAGCGATAGTGCCGATGACTTTGGTAGAGTGCTATCCGGTGGGAGTACTTAAGATGATCGATAATGATCAGGTGGATGAGAAAATAATAGCGATTCCGTTCAATGATCCGTCATATAATTGCTATACTGATATAGCTCAGCTCCCGAAGCATGTCTTTGATGAGTTTTCGCATTTCTTTAAGGTCTATAAATCACTTGAGGGTAAGGAGACCGTGGTAAACGAGGTCATGGGCGTGGATGACGCTAAGGAGATCATATCAAAATGCATAGCGTCCTATAAAGAAAATTATTGTTAAGACTTATGATCATGTGGATGTCGCTTTTTAGCGTTCTGCGCTAAAAGCGACAGCCACGTTTGTCGGTCCATTTATCTGAACTTAAGCTCAGATATGCCAAGCTCTGCTGAATATCCGTTAAGCTTTTCTTCAATGCGATCTTTTTCGCTGCCCTCGGCGGGCGTGGGCTGGTAGTTGTTATAGCCCTCGGCGCTGGATATCCTGCATGGGATCAGCTCGTAATTATCATCGTCCGAGAGACCATCGCTTGTAAGCGTGAAGGTCTGACGGAATATTGCCGTGTCCATGTCTGACGGAGCGTTATTGCCGCCGAAGCTGAAGTTTCCAAGACTGTAAAGAATGTATCTGCCGTTATATTTTTCAACGCCCTGAAGCACATGCGGGTGTGTGCCTATGACCAGATCGGCTCCGAGATCGATAGCGCGGTGCGCGGCTTCTATCTGCTCTTCGTTAGGCGCAGTCGCTTTTTCAACACCCCAGTGTATCGAAAGGATAATGAGCTCGGCGCCAAGCTCTGACGCACTGCGTATTGAAGCGTCCAGCTCAGTTTTCATCTGATCGTTAAGGTAGTTTATGCCTACAAGCCCGACCTTTATGCCGTTGATCTCTGTAATGGTGACGTTGTCGGACCCGCGGCAGGTGAGGATGCCGGCATCGGAAAGATATTGCTGTGTGTCAGTGAGCGATACCGCGCCGTAGTCGGAGCTGTGGTTGTTTGCAAGGTTTGCCGCTTCAACGCTTGAGCCGGTCAATATATTTACATAGGACGGATCGCCTCTGAAAGCGAACTGCTTATCCTCGCGCTCGCCTCTGTCGGATAGTGTGCCTTCAAAGTTTATGATAGTGAGATCATCCTCTTCAAAAATGCTTCGGACATTTTCGAAAAAGTAATCATATCCGTATTGCCGCGCGTATGAGTCAAATCCGAGATCCGGGTCGGCGTTTATATCTGTGCCGAAGGTGCAGTCACCTGCGGCGGTTATCGTAAGAGTGCGGACCGGGGCAGTGGTCTCGGCGGCAGCCTCAGTCGGGGCAGCTTCATCGGTATGTTCCGGACTGTGCAGCGCTATGGTCGATACAGCGGCAATAAGGAAAAGAGCAAATGCTGTAAGTGTAAGAATCGATTTTAGCTTCATATATGTCATCCTTTTTGTAAAAAATTCTTCTTGTGTAAAACCGGCTGATGCCGGTCAAATTAATTATATATTATTTCAGGATAAAAAACAAGTCGATTTTCAGACGGATTTTATCTGATTTTAGTCGGTATTTTATATAGACTTGTGAGAAAATAAATGTTATAATAGGTTAACAATTGTTTTGGGATCAAATGGAGGATAGTATGGCAAGAGAAAAATTCAGTTCGCGGCTCGGCTTTATCCTTATTTCAGCCGGTTGTGCGATAGGGATAGGAAATGTGTGGAGATTTCCTTATGTGACGGGGAACAGCGGCGGAGGAATATTCGTGCTGTTCTACATTATATTTTTGATAATAATGGGACTGCCGATACTTACGATGGAATATTCGGTCGGAAGGGCGAGCAGGCTTAGCATTGCAAAGGGTTATAAAAAGCTTGAAAAACCGGGACAGAAATGGCATTTGCACGCGATAATAGGCGTTGCGGGCAATTATCTGCTTATGATGTATTACACGGTCGTGTCAGGCTGGATGCTTGACTATTTCTATAAGATGCTTTCAGGCAGATTTGCAGGGGCGGACGTCGAGACTGTTAAAGGGATATATCATGGTATGCTTGCAAATCCGGGCGAGCTTACTTTCTGGATGCTGCTTGTTGTTGTGCTGGGCTTCGGGATCTGTGTTCTTGGGCTGCAGAAGGGCGTTGAGAAGATCACAAAAGTGATGATGGTGGCGCTTATAGGAATAATAATGCTTCTGGCGATAAAAAGTATAACGCTGCCGGGCGGCGTGGAGGGACTCAAGTTCTATCTTGTTCCGAACCTTGATACGGTAAAGGAGGTCGGCCTTGGGAATGTTATTGTCGCCGCGATGAACCAGTCGTTTTTCACGCTTAGCATAGGCATAGGCGCGATGCAGATATTCGGAAGTTATATGGACAGAAAGAGGACGCTGCTCGGCGAAACTCTGATAGTCGAGGCTCTTGATACATTTGTGGCGATATTTTCGGGACTTATCATATTTCCCGCATGTTTCGCGTTCGGTGTGGAAGCGGACAGCGGTCCCAGTCTTATATTCATAACACTGCCTAACGTATTCAATTCGATGGCAGGCGGAAGGATATGGGGAAGCCTGTTCTTTATCTTCATGACCTTCGCGGCAATGTCAACGATAATAGCGGTTTTTGAGAACATAATAAGCTTTGCGATGGACTCCTTCGGCTGGAGCCGCAGAAAGGCAACGCTTGCGAATATGATAGTTGTTGCGGCGTTATCTATGCCGTGCGTGCTTGGGTTCAACCTATGGTCGGGATTTGAACCGCTAAGAGCAGGCAATTCCATAATGGATCTCGAGGATTTCCTTGTGAGCAATCTTCTGCTGCCGCTTGGCTCGATAATCTATATCTTATTCTGCACGAGCCGCTATGGCTGGGGCTGGGATAAGTTTATCAAGGAGGCTAACTGCGGGGACGGACCAAAATTCCCGAAAAAGCTCAGATTTTACTGCGCATATATACTGCCTCTGTTTGCGGCGGTGATACTTGTTTACGGTCTTATAACATATTTTTGATTATTACGTAAATCCGTATACCATAATGAAAAAGACGTTCCGGAACGATCGTTCCGAAGCGTCTTTTTCTTATTCGCAGTGAAGTACAGGCAGACCTATCGCCAGACTCCTTTTCACGTCTATTACTTTCTGGTTCGAGCTTCCGCGCCACGGAAGATTAACATCCTTAAGTTCCTCGATAAATCTTCCGTCCACAAGCACGTCCACATCCTTCATAAGGGGCAGATCCTTCACGGCTGACCAATCATATCCTGTGTACAGCCATATCGTCTTGTCAGGAAATTTTGACCTGATCTCAGAAATAAGCTCTGCAAGCTCATTTCTGGTCGAGCACAAAAGCGGATCGCCGCCCGAAAAGGTTACCCCTGAGATATACGGTTTCTCAAGTTCATCAAAAAGCTCCTGCTTGGCGGAGGCATCGAACGGCAGTCCGCCGTCCGGATCCCAAGTCAC
The DNA here is from genome assembly GCA_904420525.1 of uncultured Clostridia bacterium. Taxonomy (GTDB): domain Bacteria; phylum Bacillota; class Clostridia; order UBA1381; family UBA1381; genus Ornithomonoglobus. The sequence continues at coordinate 5,820 of CAJFVT010000062.1, forward strand.
CGGGTTCTGACAGTTGGGGCAGTGGTGCTCACAGCCCGCTGTCCATAGGACTACTCGAAGTCCGTCGCCGTTGAGCATATCATCCTTTGTTATATTGTGATATCGCATTACATACTTTTCCTTTCAGCGATCTCGGCCATTTTTGCAGAGTTTAGGCGCGTATCACCCTTGACGCGGGAATATGAGAGATAGCCGTTCATTCTTTCGATCTTTGTGAGATTTTTTGAACCGCATACTGGACATACATCCATTTCAAGCTCCTCGTGACCGCAGTCATCGCAATAGGCGAGCGAGAGATTTACGCCCTCGTAGAAGCCCATCTGCATAGCTCTGCGAACAAGCGTCTTTATTGCTTCCTTGTTATAAGAGATCGGATATTTCACATACTGGATCTTTCCTCCGTTTGATAGGTTCCAGAAGCGCGCTTCCGAATTTTGCTTCTCGATAGGAGTGATATCCTCGGTAACATGACAATGGAAGCTGTTTGAAACATATTCCCTGTCAGAAACATTTTCGATAATACCGTATTTTTCTCTGAACTGTGTCACCTGCAGACCGCACAGCGACTCAGCCGGAGTACCGTATATGGCATAGAGTATATTGTCCTCCTTTTTGAATTCCGCTATCTTGTCGTTTATGTGCTGCAATACCTCAAGTGCAAAATTGCCGTCTTCAAAAAGAGACTTCTTGTTATACAGCTCCTGCAGCTCATTGAATGCGGTTATGCCGAATGAGGCTGTGGCAGATTTCAGCAGCGGCTTTATTTTGTCGTGTATGCCGAGATGTCCGCCGTAAAAGCCGCCTTCGCAGTAGGCGAGCGGATTTGTTGAGGCACGCATTTCTCCGAGATAGTCATAGGTACGCTTATGGAGCTGGCGGATCAACTCAAGGTAGTAGTCAAGCACCTCATAAAAATCTCTGGACTCCTGTCTTGATTTTGCAAGTATCATCGGCAGGTGCAGTGAGATAGCGCCTATGTTGAATCTGCCGACAAAAATAGGCGTGTCATTTTCATCTGCCGGCTCTATCCCTCCGCGCTCATAGTAAGGGGAGAGGAAGGCGCGGCAGCCCATCGGTGAGATGATCTTGCCGTATTTTTTATACATAGAAGGAACATATCCCTCGCCTGTAAGGCTGAGCCAGTCGGGATACATCGTTTTTGCGCTGCATTCAATACCGGCCTCGAAAACATCCTCAAGCTCCTTGCCTGGTCCGTGAAGATTTTCATCATAGAGGAACACGAGCTTGGGGAAGAGAACAGGTTTTTTAAAGCCGGGCTTGCCCTGACCGTTCATGCGCACCTTGAACATTATCTTCGTACACATTCTTGCAAATCTTCCTGTTCCGGTACCGGCTGTTACAGTTATGAACGGATAATCGCCGCGGCTTGAGGATACGGAATTGAATTTGTATTCCCAGCCCTGGAAGCCCTGCTCGAAGTCACGTTCGATATCCTTCATGGTAAGTTCCTCGGCCTTTTCCTCATCGATGCCGAGAGACAGATATTTTTTCTTGTATTTCTTATATGATTTTTCTGCATAAGGCTCAAGGATGAGTTCGGCTGACGGAACTGTAAAGCCGCCGTACTGCTGTGACGCCGCGCTGAGAACGATGTCGCCTATAACATCGAAGGCGGTATCAAGGGTTTTCGGCTCGTTATACCACAGGTTGCCCATTTCAAAGCCGCCTTTGAGTACATGCTCTACGTCAAACAGGCAGCAGTTCATCGTATCGCGGCGCGCGGACATATCGTGAATATAAATATAACCGTCTC
>CAJFVT010000063.1 GCA_904420525.1 uncultured Clostridia bacterium
AGAAATTGATCCAATTCGAGGGTAATACCCTCGAGCACCCTCGGTATAGGGAAGTAATTACAAAACGCTGCCGCGTTTCGCAATTACCTAATTTTTATTATTTTATTATGCTCGTTATTTCCTCTTTCATTCTGACCGCCTCAGTGCGCGCGGCATCAGCAAAGGCTTCTCCGCCCCTGTCTGATTTTTTATATGCGCACATGATACCGCGCGAAGAGTTTACAATAGCTCCCAGGCCATCGTCATTGAAGCATCTGCTGACTCCCTCAAGGCCTCCGCCCTGCGCACCGTAGCCGGGGACCAAGAAATATGCGCGCTTAAGTATCGAACGCATGATCTTCGCATCATCAGCATGCGTTGCGCCTACTACTGCTCCGACTGCTCCATAGCCGTTTTCTCCGACCGTGCCCTCGTTCCACTTATCTATCAGCGCCGCAACATGCTCAAATATCATTTTCTCTCCCGAATACAGCATCTGCAGCTCGCCCGATGATGGATTTGATGTCCTTGCGAGAACAAATATAGACTTGTCATATTTTATGCAGTCATCCACAAACGGCTGGATACCGTCCGTTCCAAGATACGGGTTCACTGTTATAGAATCAACAGGGCAAGGCTCTGCCTCAGCGCCGTCTATATCCACTCTGCCAAGATATGCAGCAGAATACGCCGCAGCTGTGGAGCCTATATCGTTTCGCTTTACATCCAGTATAACGTACAGTCCCTTTTCCTTAGCGTACTGTATCGTTCTGTGCAGCACCTCCTCACCGGGGAGTCCGTACATCTCATAAAACGCGCTCTGCGGCTTAACCGCCGGGACCACATCATAAAGCGCATCGATAAGCCCTTTATTGAATTCCCATATAGCCTCTGCCGCGCCCTTGAGCGTCTTTCCGTATTCCCTATACGCTCTTTCTCTTATATGCTCAGGCACATATTCCACTCTCGGATCAAGTCCCGCCACTGAAGGATTGCCCTTTTCCTTTATCTTTTTAACCAGTTGATCTACCGACATTTCAATATCTTCCTTTCTTTCGCAGTCTCCCCTTAAATGGGGCATTACTCATGTGCTGATCGAACACGGATCACTTCATAAGCTCGCCGCGGTTTATTACTATATCTCCGCCGACTATTACATATTCAGGCTTGCCGTAAAGCTCAAAGCCGTCATACGGCGAGTTCTTACCCTTTGAATGAAGCTTATTTATATCCACAGTCCACTTTTTTGACGGATCGAATATAACTATATCCGCGCATTTGCCCGTGCCAAGCGTACCGCGCGAGATCCCCAGTATACGCGATGGGTTCAGCGACATCTTTTCAATGAGCTGACCCATGGTTAGCACACCCTCGTTCACAAGATTTTTTATACCGAGTCCGAGCGATGTCTCAAGCCCTACTATACCGTTCTTTGCAGCCGAGAACTCACAATTCTTCTCATCCGGATGGTGCGGAGCATGATCGGTCACTATACAGTCTATCGTTCCGTCTCTGAGTCCCTCTTTTATCGCCGCAACATCATCAGCAGTACGCAGCGGAGGATTCATCTTTGCATTTGTATTGAAACCGATACATGCCTCCTCCGTAAGACTGAAATAATGAGGACATGTCTCACACGTAACCTTTACTCCGCGTTCCTTTGCGCGCCTTATGAGCTCGACCGTGCCCCGTGTGGAAATATGCGCTATATGGACTCTGCCGCCTATAGCCTCAGCTACAAGGATATCCCTGGCCGCCATGACCTCCTCGGCAGCAGGCGAGATCCCGCGCAGTCCCATAGAGGTCGCTACCGCTCCCTCATTCATGTCGCCCTCACCAAGCGCCGGATCCTCGCAGTGAGATATAACGATCAGATCAAACATCCCCGCGTATTCTATCGCGCGGCGCATAAGCCCCGAATTTTCAACGGGTCTGCCATCGTCCGATACTCCCACCGCGCCGGCAAACGCCATCTCGCCCATCTCCGCAAGATACTTGCCCTCAAGTCCCTTAGATATCGCTCCTATTGGGAAAACATTCGCATATCCGCACTCATCGGCTTTTGTTTTTATAAATCTGACTATTGCCTCATTGTCCGCTACCGGCTCTGTGTTCGGCATGCACGCCACCGAGGTCACGCCTCCGAACACTGCCGCCATGGTTCCGGATTCTATATCCTCCTTATACTCCTGTCCCGGCTCACGCAGATGCACATGCATATCCACCAGCCCCGGCGCTACGCACATCCCCTCCGCGTCTATGATCTCCATATCTATCCCCTCCAGATCGGGATCTGTCCCGACCTCCGAGATGATGCCGTTTTCAACAAATATATCCGTTACCTCATCAATACCGTTTGCCGGATCTATCACATGACCGTTTTTTATCAGTATCCTCATTCTATTCCTCCTAACACCATAATTCATCTTTCGCCTTATGTATACGTTCAAAAATTATCAAACGATCATATTCGACTCAAAAGCCTCCGCGCGAAAGCAGATACATGACCGCCATTCTTACCGCTACACCGCTTGTCACCTGATCGGTTATAACGCTTCGCTCACCGTCTATGACCGATGTGGAAAGCTCCACACCGCGGTTAACAGGTCCCGGATGCATCACCAGCGCATCCGGCTTTGCCAGCCTCAGACGCTGCTCATCTATACCGAAAAATCTGAAATATTCACGCGTGCTTGGGAACAGGCCCTTTTTCTGGCGCTCCAGCTGTATCCTCAGACCCATAACTATGTCGGCATCCACGATCGCTTCCTGAACGTTATCGAACACCTTAACGCCCAGCTCTTCTATCCCCATCGGCATAAGCGTTGCAGGGCCGCCCACAGACACCTCCGCGCCCAGCTTAGTAAGACCGTAGATGTTCGAGCGTACAACACGTGAATGATACACATCTCCCACTATCGCCACCTTTAAGCCCTCGATATGACCTTTATGCTCCTTTATCGTAAGCATGTCCAAAAGCGCCTGCGTAGGATGCTCGTTCATGCCGTCGCCCGCATTGACGACCGCCGCGCTCACAAGAGGCGAGAGCAGATGCGGCGCGCCGCTCATGCCATGACGCATGACCAGTATATCAGTCCCCATCGCATTTATCGTCTCTGCCGTATCTATAAGCGTTTCGCCCTTGGCCACCGATGAACCGCTTGATGATATATTGGCCGCGTTCGCGCTCATATACTTGGCCGCCAGTTCAAAAGACAGTCTTGTCCTTGTGCTGTTTTCATAAAAAAGAGTCACCACCGTTTTCCCCTGCAGATGCGGTGTCTTTTTATTAGGACTTTTAACTACCTCTTTCATCGATGCCGCTGTATCGAGTATATGTTTGATCTGATCCGCGCTTAACTCCTTCAGTCCGAGCAAATCGTGCTTCATCTTCTGTCCTCCTTATTGCATATAGTGACAAGCTTTACAGCCCCGTCCTCATCTATATCCGCTTTTATGTATTCGTCAAGCGACGTCGGCACGTTCCTGCCGCAGTAATCCGCCGCTATCGGGAGCTCATGATGGCCGCGGTCAATGAGAACCGCAAGCTTTATCTTAGCCGGACGTCCCATATCAAAAAGCTCTTTTATTGCCGCGTTCACTGTCCGTCCCGAAAACAGTATGTCATCGACGAGTATGATATTCTTATCCTCTATCGTAAATGCTATATCCGTTTCCTTTATGACCGGATGATCGTTCAGACGCGTCAGGTCATCCCGGTAAAAGGTTATGTCAAGACTGCCCATGGGCAGCTCAACACCTTCTATTTCATTTATCTTGCGTCTGAGCGCTCTGGCAAAAAGCACACCGCGTGTCTGGATCCCGATAATAACAAGGTTTTCCGCGCCCTTGTTATCCTCAACTATCTCGTACGCCATACGGTTCACAAGCCTTGCCGCCGTTTTTTCGTTCAATAAAACTGCTTTTTCCATTTATCCCTAAATTCCTTTCCACGGAGCCTCAGCGCTGCTCCGCATATCCATTTCCATGAGATCATCACTTATCCTATATTATATATCAAAAACACGCTCTTGTCCATATAAATTTGCTAATTTTCAGTTTAAATTTTTCATTAATTATTATTTTTTAATATTTTTTTTCAAAATACTCTTGATAAGTGTGTAATTATTTGATAAAATATATGTAATGTATGTGCAATACAATTGTTTAAAATGTCTTTTTTGAAAGGATGTATAGCAGATGGAACCTACTATTCTTATTGTAGAGGATGAAAAAAATATAAACGATGTGCTCGGCTTTACCTTTGCAAAGGCGGGATATAAAACGATCTCAGCCTACGATGGACCTACGGGCTACGATATGTGCATGAGCGAGCATCCGGATCTGGTGCTTCTTGATGTCAACCTTCCGGGCATGGACGGCATGGACGTTTGCAAGGAGATACGCAAGACCTCTAATGTACCGATAATAATGCTCACAGCGAGAGAGGACGAGCTTGACAAGGTACTTGGTCTGGAGCTTGGCGCTGACGACTACATAACAAAGCCGTACTCGGCACGTGAGCTTACAGCGCGCGTCAAAGCGCTTCTGCGGCGCGCTTCCTCGGAAAACTCCGATTCGCAGCCAAAGAAAAATTCAGGGATCATAACCTCCGGCGATGTAACTATAAATATCGACCGCTATGAAGTGAAAAAGAACGGCAAAACTCTCGATATAACTCTGCGTGAATTTGAGCTGCTCCGTTTTCTCGCAGTCGCTCCCGACAAGATATTCTCTCGCGAGGTCCTGCTGGAAAACGTATGGGGTTATGAATACCTCGGCGATGTGCGTACGGTAGACGTGACCATACGCCGTCTGCGTGAAAAAATAGAGGATGATCCAAGCATGCCTCGTTATATAATGACAAAACGCAGTATCGGCTATTATTTCAACCAGATATAAGGATACTCCAGAATGTTCAAAAGCATACGTACAAAATCAGTAGTCCTGTTTACGCTGGCAGCAGTGGCATCTGAACTTGCAGTCGGGCTCATCGGTATCTTCAGCACTGTAAGGAGTTTTCACAGCGATTTCGAAAAAGCTGTATACTCCACTTTTACCGATGATCTCAAGCAGCAGCTCACAGCGGCCGCAAATGCTGTTTCAATACCGGATCAGCAGTCAGGCGGCACCGGAGTTATAATCAATGAAACAGGACCTGACAATATAGAAAATCTCAGGGATATAGTAGCGTCGTATTCTGACGCGCTGGGGCTTCGCACCTCGGCAGAGTTCTGCATTCTCGACCGCAACGGCGCCGTTGTATACTCATCGCGCGGGTCGTCAGCCGTAGAAGCCTCTGAGGTCACAGCCGACGCGCTTGCCGGCACCGAAGCCTTCAGCAATCCGCTCACTGCGGAGTTTTCAGATTATGCGCTCCCGCTTATGAGCGGGGACTCGGTCAGATATATAATATATATAAAGGATACGATGTCGGTACAGCATGCCGTGACAGACAGACTGTGGAACGACCTCCTGCTGTCAGTCATACTGACCGGTGCTGCTGCGCTTATTTTAAGCATATTTATATCCAGCTCTGTGCTTGCCCCGGTGAAAACGCTCTCAGCCCAGATCAGGAAGCTTGCCGAGGGAGAAAGGACTGCGCTGTCAGCCTCTGAACGAAATGATGAGCTGGGCGAGCTGGCAGGAGCGCTCATATATCTGACAGCGTCAATACGCAAAAAGAATGACAAAAAGCTTACCGAACAAACCAAAATTGAAACTATTCTCCAAAATATGAGCGACGGGATCATGGTTTTCGATTCAAAAGGCAAGCTGACGCTTATAAACCTTGAGGCGAAAAAGCTTCTAAACCGCAAATATGTTGACGACATAACCTTTAACCGTTTTTTCAAGGAGATCAACGCCGACATAACTCTTGAAGAGCTGCAGTACGCTCCGCCTGAGGAATCGGCTGAACGTGAGATCAAAATAAACGACCTTATGCTGCAGTTCAGCTTTGCGCCCGTATCCAAGGAAAACAAGGAGGGGGATATAATCGTTATAGTCCATGATGTCACCAAGCACGAGCGGCTCGAACGCGCCCGCCGCGATTTTGTCGCAGATGTCTCACATGAGCTTAGGACTCCGCTTACCGTTATAAAGTCCTATGCGGACATCCTTGCGGACACACCGGATGCTGAGCCTGAGGTGCGGACACGCTTCCTTGATACGATCTCATCGGAAACGGACAGGATGACAAAGATCATTTCAGACCTGCTCACGCTGTCTAAGCTGGACGAGAACGCAAATTATACCCGTCCCGATGACGATATAGATATTCGCTCCATGCTTGAGGGACTTGCCGAACGGCTTGAGCTCACGGCCCGAAAGAAAAACCAGACGATAACCTACACGCCGATAAACGATGTGCCTCACATAATCGGCGACCGTGACGGTCTTGAACGCGTATTCACAAATATAATCTCAAACGCGCTCAAATACACTCCTACGGGCGGTGAGATAAACATATTCTCAAGCAAGGTGTATAATGACATAATCGTGAAGGTATCTGACAACGGTATAGGTATACCAAAGGATCAGCTCCCGAACATTTTCGACAGGTTCTACAGAGTTGACAAGGCGAGATCAAGGGACAAGGGCGGTACCGGACTCGGTCTCGCCATAGCTAAGCAGACGATAGAATCAGCCTTCCACGGCAAGATATCCATCGCCAGCGAGCTGAACAAGGGCACGGACGTTACGGTAACGATCCCTGCGCCGAAAAGGTGAACGAATAACCAATATGGGCACGGCAGACTACTGCATCTTGCCGTGCCCATATTTTCTGTTATTTTACAGGGATAACTGAATCGCCTATCGTTATGCTTTCTATATTATCTATATCCGCGATCCTGCTGAACCGGGCATATACATGTCCCATGCTGCCGTCATATGAGGCGGCAAGGTTTCTTTTCAGCTCATCCGAGCTTAGCTTTGTTCCGTCCGAGAAATTCACGTCAAACGGCAGATCCGCATACCCTGTATCCCAATCGCCTTCTATTTCAAAATCCACAGCCGCAGACAACGGCGAAAGCACTATCTTTTTTATCCATACCGGCAGCGGCTCGCCCTCCCCCGGCACAGTCATTACCTTCGTATCCGTGTCTATCTCCTTTATGTCTGTTGTTATGTCACTGTTGTATTCCCATAAAAGATCCCAGCTGCCCTCTTTTACAGTTTCCGTGACATAGTTATAATTCTCATCCCTGAGCTTTTCTCCGTTCTCATCCCTCAAATATCTGCACAGATCCTCAAGCTGCAGGTACAGTCTTCCGCTCTCAATATCAATAGATGTCCCGGAAATAAATGCAAGATATTTTTTGGTTCTGCCCTCCTCACTCATCAGCGACACATTATATTCAAACGAAGAATACTTTTCAGCCTCCTCCGGTATAAATCTTTCTCTTTTAAAGAAATATTCATCACCGAAAACTATATCCTCATCGGTCGTGACAGTGAACACCGCAAATATCGTGCGTGTATCCGAAAGTGTCTGCAATACATTGACAGTTATCCCATTGCCGGACACCGAGCACACAGGAGTGTCAAACGCGTCATCAAACTTCTCGCTTTCACTCTCCGTAATACCCAGTCTTGCGGACAGATCCCTGTCCAGATACTGCTTCACGGCAAAGACCGTACTCGCAGCGATCACTGTAACGGCAGCAGCGGCAAGCAGCAGCCTGACGGTCCGCCTCCCTTTTTTGCGTCCGCCGCCCGTTTTCTTTCTGATAAGCTTCATGATCCGTCTGTGCTCCTCAGCAGTGAGCTGCTCAGGCTCATATTCCGGGTCAATAGTATTGCATAATATCTCATCAAGTCTGTTCACAGAATTATCCCTCCCTCTGTAAGCCTCTCCTTCAGCTTGTTTTTATATCGGTACAAAATATTTTCTACCTTCTTTTCGCTGCATCCTACCGCTTCAGCTATGACTCTGACCCTTTCACAATAATAATACCTGCGTATAAATATCTCACGCTCCGGCTCCGGCATAGAATTGATAACCTTCTGGATTATCTCAGCATTGATCCTGCGTGAAGCCTCGCTTGTCATATCTATATCTATCCCAAGCTCCATGTCCTCCAGCTGTGCCGGATACGGTATCCTTATCATCTGCTTAAGTCTGGTATATGCTGTATTTTTCGCAATGCCTATAATATATCCCCTGACCGTAACAGAATTGATGATCCTGTCCCGTGACCGCCAAAACTCAACAAAGCAGTCAGCTGCCGCATCCTCTATATCTTCCGTGCTGAAGCCGAACAGGATATTGCGGCATACAGCCTTAACCACACCGCCGTAAAGCGACAAAAGCAGCTCAAAGCCCTTTTCCGGATCTTTTGCCATCAGCCGTTTCAGCCTTTTTTCATCCTCCATATTTGCCTCCTTTATAAATTATTATCGGCGCCTCTGTAATTAAAGTCTGTTATATTATCAATTTTCACTCACATAAAAAGGGCTGCCGCTTTTAATGCAACAACCCATTTTGTATTCTCTTGTATTTAGAATCCGCGTCTGTGTCTTGCAGCTTCCTTCATACGCGACATAGCTCTTGCAAGCGATGCCTTTGTATGATAATACTCCTGACGGCCTGTTTCCTGACGCAGCTTTTCCTCCGCTCGGATCTTTGCCTCCTCCGCACGTCTCAGGTCTATCTCCTCAGGACGCTCGGCAGTGTCAACGAAAACAACAACACTATTGTTCTCTACATACGCAAAGCCCAGTCCTGTGAAAAACACCTGCTTTTCACCATTAGTCTCAAAGCGCAGTTCTCCAAGCACAAGCGCTATCAGCAGATCCTCATGCTGCGCAAGAATAGCATATTCACCATCCGTTGCGGGCAGCACAAGCGATTCACATTCACCGTCAAAAACCACCTTATCGGTAGCATATATCTTTAAATTGAATTTGCCAGCCATAACCGTACCTCCCGATTACAGCGTTTTTGCCTTTGCGATCACATCTTCTATCGTTCCCACGTTAAAGAACGCGTTTTCCGGATACTGATCCATTTCACCGTCTATAATAGCCTTGAAGCCTCTGATCGTGTCTCTAAGCGGCACATACTTGCCCGGCACACCTGTAAAGGTCTCCGCTACATGGAACGGCTGCGATAGGAATCTCTGTATCTTCCTTGCACGGAAAACAGTTACCTTATCATCATCGGAGAGCTCCTCCATACCCAGGATAGAAATTATATCCTGAAGCTCCTTGTATTTCTGCAGTATCTCCTGGACACGTCTCGCAACATTATAATGCTCCTCGCCAACAACATCCGCTTCAAGTATCCTTGAATTTGACTCAAGCGGATCGACCGCCGGATAAATACCCTGCTCAACTATCTTTCTTGAAAGAACTGTCGTAGCGTCAAGATGCGCAAATGTTGTGGCAGGAGCCGGGTCAGTCAAGTCATCCGCCGGCACATATACCGCCTGGACAGAGGTTATCGAGCCGTTCTTTGTCGAAGCGATACGCTCCTGGAGCTGACCCATCTCAGTGGCAAGCGTAGGCTGATATCCGACAGCTGAGGGCATACGTCCAAGAAGCGCTGAGACCTCAGAGCCCGCCTGCGTGAAACGGAATATATTATCTATGAACAGCAGCACATCCTGATGCTCTACATCACGAAAATATTCAGCCATTGTAAGTCCCGTCTCCGGCACACGCATACGCGCGCCGGGCGGCTCATTCATCTGCCCGAACACAAGCGCGGTCTTCTTCAGAACGCCTGATTCGCCCATCTCCGTCCAAAGGTCATTTCCCTCCCTTGAACGCTCTCCAACGCCGGTGAATATCGAGTATCCGCCGTGCTCTGTTGCTATATTGCTTATGAGCTCCTGTATAAGCACCGTTTTGCCAACGCCCGCACCGCCGAACAGACCGATCTTTCCGCCCTTTGCATAAGGCGCAAGCAGATCTATGACCTTGATGCCTGTCTCAAGTATCTCCACCACAGGGCTCTGATCCTCAAACTTCGGCGGCTTGCGGTGTATAAGCCATTTTTCACCGGTCAGCTTTTCACCGTCATCAAGAGTATCGCCGAGAACATTGAACAGACGCCCCAGTGTCTGCTCACCGACCGGGACCTTTATCCCGCTGCCGGTTGCCGTTACCTCCATATCACGGTACATACCGTCACTGGAAGCAAGCATTATGCATCTTGCAACATTGTTACCTGTAAGCTGTGATACCTCCATAACGCGCTTTTCACCGTCAACATATACTTCAAGCGCATCCTTTATATTCGGAAGCTCATCACGGCTGAATTCCACATCCACAACAGGCCCCATAATCTGAACTATTTTACCCTTATTCATTATATGAGGAATCCTCCTCTCCTCTGTGCTCCGCGGCGCGGAGCACGGATATTTTTAGTTTTTATTGCGCCTCAGCGCTTTCGCGCCGCCCGCGACCTCAGTTATCTCCTGAGTGATCTTCGCCTGGCGTACACGGTTATATTGCACAGAGAGCTCATGCAGCATCTCAGAACCCGCATCTGTAGCGGCCTGCATGGCATTAACTCTTGCATTCTGTTCACAGCAGTATGCTTCGACAAGCGCACTGTATATATATCCTGTCACACAAATCGGAGCGACACTCGACAGCACCGCCTCCGGTGACGGGAACATCGGCACTGACGCATACTCGCCGTCAGCGCTGTAATCGTCCCTTGACAAGGGCAGTATTCGTGTTAATGTAGGCTCCATCACTGTGGCGCTTATCATTCTCGTATATATGAGATAGACCTCGTCAAGCTCATTTTCCATATATTTCTCGATCAGCCGCTCGCTTATCTTTCTCGCTCTGCTGAGCGAAGGATTTTGCGCGGTATAATGAAAATGCTCATCTATACAATAGCTGCGTCTTCTGAAATAATTTTCTCCGACCTGCCCAACGACATACAGCTCATAAGTACGCCTCGGCTGCTTTATCACGTTTTCAGCCATCTTAAGGACATTGTGATTATATGCGCCTGCAAGCCCCTTATCAGCTGTTATCACAACGAATCCCTTCCGGCGCTGCTCAGGCTTCAGCTGAGCGATATTGCCGAAGATCTCATGAGATATATGCGGCGCATGAGTAAGCACGCTCGCTATGATATCATCGAGCTTATTGAAATACGGCTCGGTGTTTGCCAATGCCTGCTTTGCCTTTCTCAGCTTGTTCGTTGAGATCATATACATGGCATTGGTGATCTTCATCGTGTCCTTTATGCTGCTGATCCTTTCCTGTATTTCGCTTAAGTTAGCCATAAATACACATCCTCAAAGCTTAGCTCCGCACACCTGCTCCCGCAAAGAAGCGGCGCGCTGCACCTATTATTTTTGAACGCAGTTCATCTGTGAGAACCTTCTTTTCCGCAAGCTCCGAAACCAACGCGCTTTCCTCTCTGTCGAAAAATGCAAGCATCTCGCCCTGCTTCTTTTTAATGTTCTCTGTATTGACGTCAATGAACAGCCTTTCGGTTGCCGCGACAAGCGTTATTACCTGATGCTCCATACTCATAGGATGCTCCAAGGGCTGCTTCAGCAGCTCCATCAGTCCTTTTCCGTACTTGAGCTGATTTTGCGTGCTGTCGTCAAGATCCGACGCGAACTGTGTAAATATTTCCATCTCACGATACTGCGCAAGATCGATACGTATGCTGCCTGACGCTTTTTTCATCGCCTTTGTCTGAGCGGCACCGCCGACACGCGATACGGAAAGCCCGACGTTTACCGCAGGCCTCATACCTGAGAAGAACAGGCTGCTCTCAAGGAATATCTGTCCATCCGTTATGGATATTACATTTGTAGGGATATATGCGGCAACATCGCCCGCCTGAGTCTCTATTATAGGCAGAGCCGTTATTGAGCCGCCTCCAAGCTTGTCGCTCAGCTTGCTCGAACGTTCGAGAAGTCTTGAATGAAGATAGAACACATCGCCCGGATATGCCTCACGTCCGGGCGAACGCTCCAAAAGCAGCGAAAGCTCACGGTACGCAACAGCATGCTTTGACAGATCGTCATATACTATCAAAACATCCTTGCCCTTATACATGAAGTATTCCGCAAGAGCCGTTCCCGCATATGGCGCGACAAACTGCACCGGAGAAGGCTCACTCGCCGTTGCGCTTACAACTATCGAATAGTCAAGCGCGCCGTGCTCTTTGAGCGTTCCGACAAGCTTTGCCACTGTTGACGCCTTCTGTCCTATCGACACATATATGCATATTACATCCTTGCCCTTCTGATTTAGAATGGTATCAAGGGCTATGGAGGTTTTACCGGTCTGTCTGTCACCGATTATAAGCTCTCGCTGTCCCCTTCCTATTGGGAACATGGAGTCAATGGACAGTATGCCGGTCTCAAGCGGCTGGCACACCGACTGCCTGTCAAGGATACCCGGCGCCGGACGCTCTATAGGATAATAATCATCGGCCTCGATCTCGCCGCAGCCGTCTATAGGATCGCCGAGAGGATTTACGACACGGCCTATAAATCCTTCGCCTACCGGTATACCTGCCATCTTTTCCGTTCTGGTGACCTTTGTACCCTCCTTGATCGTTCCTTCAAGATCAAAAAGTATACATCCTATATCATTTCGCCTTATATCCTGGACCATGCCCTTTACGCCGTTCTCGAATACGACGATCTCGCCGTACATGGCATGGTCTATACCGTATATCGAAGCTATACCGTCGCCGACATGCGTTACAGTACCCACTTCACGGTTTTTCTTTTCCAATTCATAATTTTCTATTTCACTTTTTAAAACAGCAACTATCTGTTCTGAACTGATAGAACTCAAAATCGCTCACCTCCGAATTAATTTCTGACTCAATCCCGCCAAACGACCTCTTACACTGTAGTCGATCTCCTCATCTCCGGCTTTTATTATAAACCCGCCGATAAGGCTTTCGTCCCGGGTGAGCTTTAGATCTACTTCCTGCCTGCCCCAGATCTTCATTAGCCTGCGCTTTATTCCTTCAAGCTGCTGCTCCGTAGGCGGCGCGGAATATATAAGCTCGGCGCTCAGCACTCCGCGCGCATTCCGTTCCAGCTCGCAGTATGCTTCATATATATCATAAAACAGCGCCGTACTGCCGTAGTCTGTCAGCAGCTTCAGAAAATTCCTCAGCGCTTCCGGAAACAGCTTATCTATTATATTGTGCTTTGCCGCCGCCTTTACCGCTGGACTGCAAAGAGCCTCCATAAGCTCCGGAGCAGCTTCAAAGATCTCCTTAGCTGTGTTGAGATCATCAATGGAAATGCCCAGCTCAAATATAGCTCTTGCGTAGTTATTTGCCGTCTGACTCATTTCCATCACCTGATTCCGTCAAAAATTTTTCATAAAGCGAATCGTTTATATCAGAGAGATCGCTGCTTTCGAGCACTTTTCTTGCCGTATCGACCGCCAGAGAGGCTACCTGAGAACGAATGCCCTGCATCGTGCTGTTTCTTTCATCCTCAATGCTCCTGCGCGCATCCTTTAAAATACGCGCAGCCTCTGTATTGGCCTCTGCCACAAGCTTATCATACTCGACCTTAGCAGTTTTCTTCGCCGTTTCTATCATGCTTTCCGATTCAGCGCTCGCATTGCTGAGCTTTTCCTGCCATTCCTTTTCAAGCGCTTTCGCATTTTTCTCGGATACCGCGGCATTCTTGAGCCCCGACTCGATGATAGACTGGCGTTCCTCAATGATATTCTTGATCGGCTTTACGAACACCTTACGCATTATAATATATAGAACGATCAGGTTTATCAGAATAAAAACCGCATCCCAAGGGATAATATTAAGCATACCCGCTCGTCCTCCTTCCGGTATAATGATTGATCAATTTTAATCAGACTATTATTTCACCAAAAGGATGATAAGCGCGATAACAAAACCGTAGATCGCCGTTGCCTCTGCAAGCGCACAGCCGAGAAGAAGGTTCTTTGTTACCTTAGAATCAGCCTCAGGCTGTCTTGCGACCGCTTCAACAGCGCTTGCCGCTGCCTTGCCTATGCCAAGTCCTGCTCCCATACACGGGAAAGCCACCGCGATAGCTGCTGCTATAATTGTCAATAAAGATTCCATAATGATACACTCCTTATCAGTTATAATTCAGCGTTTGCTGCACCGCGGCTTTATCGCGGTCTGCACGCCTTAGTTGAAAAATTTATTCTACAGCCTCCTGTATGTACAGTGCTGTAAGAAACGTAAATACATATGCCTGTATACATCCGTCAAAAAAATCAAAATACAGGCTGACCACCGACGGCAGCACCACCGGCACCACCGCTTCTATAAGCTTCATTACTACGAATGCGCCGAGAACGTTTCCGAAAAGACGCATACAGAGCGACAGAGGCTTTATGCCAAGCTCCAGTATATTTATGGGAAGCACTATCGGAGTCGGACTGGCAAACGATTTCAGCCACCCCTTCGTTTTCTTAGCCTTTATTCCCGCTATCTGGATGATGACTATCGACATTATCGCCAGCACGCCTGTAAGCGTTACATCCTTAGTAGGAGGCTTTACTCCAAATATGCCAAATATATTTGAAATGCCTATAAATATTATCATTATTACAAGATATGGAACAAAGGCCTCGCCTCTCTCTCCGACAAGCTCCCTGAAAAATCCGTATATCTTCGAATACGCCGCTTCAACTATCAGCTGACGCTTAGAGCAGTTCTCTACCTTCAGATTTCTTGTCAGCAAAAATCCGCCTATGATCATAACCGCCATTATGATCCACATGACCACGACAGTCTCAGTTACCGGGATACCTCCGAACAGCGGTATGTTGAACAAGACTTCAACTTCCAGCTCTTCGGTTATTACCGAACCAATATCCATCTTCCCCATCTTCCTTTCCGGATGCCTCGGCACGTCTCCAGAGGCGCCGCACCGCAGCACTTTTTAAATATTCGCAGCGTATAATTACTTACGATGACAGAGTAATTATACACCATAGCTTACAAAACTTCAATAGACATTTGAATTGAAAAAGTGACTGTTATAAAATCAATAATGAGCGCATTGCACAAAAATGCATAATTCTTCACACATATTCATATATCGCTCCGTATACCTATTTTTTCACAAAGCCAGCCCTTTTCCGCCTCGAAAATATCTCCCGGAGCGCTGTCCTCAGGCAATGCAAGAGAGCCTATCGCTACTCTTTTAAGATAGATCACCTTCTTGCCAGCCCTCTCAGCCATACGCTTTACCTGATGATATTTTCCCTCTGCTATCTCTATAAATACTTCCCTCGGATCCGCGCATATCTCAAGCCTCGCAGGCATAGCTGTAAAATCCTTGAATTTCATCCCAGCTTCAAACAACGCCTTATCCTTCTCCTCCGCAGGCGTGTCGAGCCTTGCGAAGTAACGCTTATATACGTTTTTCTTAGGCGATGCGACCGCATGCGCAAAGCCCCCGTCATTCGTGAGCAGCAGCAGTCCCTCGGTATCTACATCCAGTCTTCCGACCGGAAACACACCATAATGCGCATACTTCTCTCCCGCAAGCTCTGTAACACACGGATATCTTTTATCCTCCGATGCACTGACATATCCCGCGGGCTTATTAAGTACAAGATAGACATATCTTTTATATTCTATCCTCTCACCTCTTACCTCCGCAATATCCTGCTCGTTAACCTGCTGCTCCGGTCTTGAGGCAGCAGCACCGTTTACAAAAACCTCACCGGCTTTTATGAGCCTTTTTATTTCTTTTCTCGAAAGCGAGGTGGACTCTGACAAAAATTTATCCAATCTCATGACAAAACTCCAGCAAAATCTTTTTTTCTGTACATCTGAACAGCCCTTATTTGGTATTTTTTAGATGAATAATTATTCATTATTTCCCTACGCAAAAATTATGAAAGATATCATTAACTACCGATTCAGAAACAGTCTCTCCTGTGATCTCACCAAGGCTGCCGATCGCCGCAGAAATATCAATTGACACAATATCCGCCGGCATTCCCGAAGCCGAAGCCTCTTCAGCCCTATCTAGCGACTCCCAGGCGTCTCTCAGCGCCGATTTGTGCCGCATATTTGTGATCACCGCGCCGTTTTCGCTCTCAAGCCTATCGACCCTGCAAAGTCTTTCTATCTCCGCGGCAAGCTCCTCGGTTCCGGCGCCTGTCTTAGCGCTTATCTCTATCACCGCGCTTTCTCCGGCAAGCTCTCTGCTCAGACCTGCTCCGCCCCCGTACACATCGGTTTTGTTGAGAAGTATTATCCTGTTTTTCCCCTCTGATGCGCGAAGCACCGCAAGATCATCCTCATCCGGCTCCTTTCCTATATCCATTACCACAAGCACAATATCCGCTGAATCGAGATACTGTTTTGAACGCTCAACACCGATCCTCTCGACTGTGTCATCCGTATCGCGTATCCCCGCCGTGTCCGAAAGCAGCAGCGGTATACCGTTTATACTAACGCTCTCTTCTATAACATCGCGCGTAGTCCCTGCTATATCCGTAACAATAGCGCGGTCCTCATTCATCAGCTGATTGAGCAGCGATGACTTCCCCACATTAGGTTTTCCGACAATAGCCGTACGTATTCCTTCCTTTATTATTCTGCCGCGGTCCGCGGTTTCAAGCAGCTTTTTTACCTGCTCCTTAGCTCTGACACATTCATTTTTTATGTCATCAATAGTGACATCCTCCAATTCCTCATCAGGATAATCGATAAGTACCTGCATACGCGCTGTGAGATGGACCAGCGAGTCTCTTATACCTTTGATCGCCTCCGACAGTCTGCCTCCCAGCTGTGAGACCGCGCTGCGGCGCGCCAGCTCATTCGACGCATTGATCACATCTATAACAGCCTCGGCCTGTGATAGATCTATCCTGCCGTTCATGAATGCGCGCTTCGTAAATTCTCCCGGCTCCGCAGGATATGCTCCCGCCGCAATAACGGTGTCAAGGACAGCGCGGGTCACGGCTCCTCCGCCATGCGTGCTTATTTCCACCACATCCTCACGCGTGAATGTCTTGGGTGCCCGCATCACAGTGACGAGCACCTCATCCATTACTCGCCCTGACTTATTTACTATATGCCCGTAATGCACGGTATGCGACGGCACCCTGCTGAGATCCGCGCCGCGGAAAACAGCATTGACCAGCTCGACCGAGTTATTGCCGCTCACCCTTATCACGGCAATGCCGCCCGTTCCCACCGGCGTTGATACCGCCGCTATAGTTCTGCTGTATAACATAAAATATTCCTCCTGAAAACATATAGAGCGGCATCACTCCCTGATACCGCTCCATTGCATTATCGTATTCTTTCTTTAATTTTCTCAAGCAATCCATACGGCACACAGCCTCCGTTCACGGTCCCGATCTTCACGTCCGGCTTGTTTTCACCGTGAAAATCACTGCCTCCGCTGATGAGCAGTCCCGTCCGCTTTGCTATTCTCATACACATATCTGTCTGAGCATCCGAATATCTGCTGTAAAGACACTCCATAGCGTCCAGTCCGGCATCCTTGAGCCGTTTCGCCATTGCCTCCAATGCTTCCTCAGTATCCTCGGTATAGACCGGATGAGCCCAAACTGCGGCTCCGCCGCAATTCTTTATAAGCGATATGCTCTCTTCAGGAGTAAGCGAAAATCTTTTCACATAATAAGGCATCCCGCGCCCTATCATTGTACTGAATACCTCATCCACACTTGCCGCATACCCTTTTTCCACCAGAGCCTTTGCTATATGCACTCTTCCGATCGTATCCGGTGTGCTGTCAGTCGAGAAACTGCATGCGTCAGCCATAGTTATATAAAATCCGCCTTCACGCAGTTTTTTGACCATTTCGATATTTCTGAGCTTTCTGCCCTCCCGGATCCTTTCAAGCTTCGCTGACATATCAGCTCCGCCGACATAAAGCCCTACTATATGAAGCTCATGCTTGTATTTAGCGCTTATTTCAACTCCCGGTATGCCTTCAATGCCTAATGCTTCACATTCACTGACAAATTCCTCAGCGCCCTCCATTGAGTCATGATCAGTTATGGCCGCCGCCCTCAATCCTGCCTCGGCGCACGCCGCCGCAAGCTCCTTTGGAGTCAGCGTGCCATCGGACCTTGCCGAATGCATATGAAGATCTATTTTATCTGTCATTTATAAGCCCCTTCAGCTCCTCCATGAACGTGTTAAGATCATCAAACTGCTTGTACACTGAAGCGAAGCGGACATACGCCACCTCGTCAAGATCACGGAGCTTTTTCATAACAAGCTCACCGATACGCGTGGATTTTACCTCACGCTCCATCGACTGACTGAGCTCGCTTTCAATGTCATCGGTTATACGTTCCATCTGCGCCAGCGAGATCGGACGCTTTTCACATGCTGTCATTATCCCCTTAAGGACCTTGTTTCTGTTAAACGGCTGTCTTGAGTCATCCTTTTTTACAACTACAAGCGCGATGGATTCAAGCTTTTCATAGGTAGTAAATCTTTTGCCGCATTTGAGGCATTCACGTCTGCGGCGTATAGAGTTATTTTCCTCGGTAGGTCTTGAATCAATGACCTTGCTTTCAATAAATGAACAATACGGACATCTCATTGTATAACCTTTCCTTTCCGTCTGCTGCAGTTTATCTTAACATCGTGTTTATTATAGCACAATCTTATTCATTTTTCAAGTATTTTTCGCCAAAAATCAAGGAATTTACCAATATAAATTCTCTTCCGACCGCTGTTATGGCATTCCACGGCACTTCTATCTCACCAAATCCGAATAATTTTGACAAAAAACCACCGCGCCGGCGTATTATAACATATGTTATAGAGCCGTCTCTTTCGTCTATCTCCACATCTGAGACTGTACCCAGACGTTCAGCGCTATTCACATCTATAACGATCCTCTGCCTCAGATTATAACCGCGAAACATTTATGCCTCCTCTTCCATGCGCCTGCGGCCGCAAATCCGTATTTCCGGCCATACTGCATTTCGAAAAATGAAAACACCGCCCGTTTATCTTATTACAGAAAACCATATAATATTACTTCTTTTTTTTGCCTGACTGACCATTCAGTCTAAGCTGAACAAATATGCCTGCCGCTGTTATGACCGCTGCCGACAGCCACATGCGCAGATCCGCAAAATAAACGCCAAATAACGCTAATACGCTTATTGAGGTTATAAGCCCGCCGGCTGCTGCCGTTATAACCATGACAATATATTTAGACCGGACCGCTGCGAGTATACCAAGGATAAATCCCGCAAGCAGATCAAAGAATACAAGTGTATTCTCTGTTATCCTTGTGCTGTCTATGTAAAGCTCTGAGGTTATAGTAAAAGCGATGAAAAACCCCAGAACTCCTATACCTATAAAATAACCTACACTTTTAACAAACCGCACAAGCAGCAGAAGCGCAGTCCCTCCAAGAAATGCGGTTATAAGCATAACTATAAAGCTGTCGAAAGCCAAAAGCCCTAATGCCGCTCCTCCCATTATGCCAGACGCAGCGGCAAAGAAGGATACGAGCCACACCATGACCTGCTGACCGCGAAGCGTTATAAGTATCCCCAAAAGAGCGGCTATTATAAAAATAATGCCGACCATAACGCTCCCGCCCGCGCCAAATCTTGATGTAAAAAAATCCACTACATGACTCATTTGTCCTTTTCACCTCTCCTAGGATCTGAGCTTGCCTCTGTATCCTTCTGCTCTGCTGCCCTGTATGCTCTTTTTACCGCGGCACTGCAAAGCAATGCTGTGACCATACCTGTCACTGCACCGAAGAATACATCGCTCGGATAATGAACACCGAGATAGAGCCTTGAAAATGCTATCAGGACCGCAAGCACTGCCGCCGGCACAGCTATCTTTTTAGGCGCTCCCCCAAATATTGCCGCAGCTGCCGCTGCAAAGGCTGCCGCGGTATGTCCGGACGGGAACGATGGATCCATCGGCTTGTCCACCAGCGGCATAAGCCCGGCTACTACCTCATACGGCCTTATCCTTCCAAATATATTTTTAAGAACAAGATTATTTATTATAAATACCGATATGAGCGATACCGCTGTGCATATGCCCGCCCTGCGCGTCTTTTTTACGAGCAGCAGAAGCAGCGACAATACTATCCATATAAACCCTGCGTTGCCCAAACTCGTTACAGCTCTGAAAAATGCTGTCGCTCCATCACATCGTAAATGTTCCTGGATCCACATGATCATTTCTGAATCGATGCCCTGTATCAGCTCCATCATTATCACCATTATCCCTCAGCTATAAAAACACGGGGGCTGTCGCTTTAATAAAATGCAGCAGCCCCTTGATATCATTCTTGTCCTCAGCTGTTAAGCTCCCTGTCTATCGCCTCGGCGGCCTTCTTTCCCGCTCCCATAGCAAGAATTACAGTAGCAGCTCCGGTTACAACGTCTCCTCCGGCATATACCCTTGCCTTTGTAGTCTTTCCGTTATCATCAGCAATAATACATCCTTTTCTGTTTGTGTCAAGTCCCTCGGTGGTCTGTCTGATAAGCGGATTAGGCGACTGTCCGATCGCAACTACGACCGTATCCATTTCAAGAAATTCCTCGCTCCCCTCGATAGGAACAGGACGGCGTCTGCCGCTTTCGTCAGGCTCGCCAAGCTCCATATGGATGACCTCCATACCTGTTACCCAGCCTTCATCATTGCCGATTATCCTTGTCGGGTTCTGGAGCAGCTTGAATACGACTCCCTCCTGCTCAGCATGCTCTACCTCTTCAGCACGCGCAGGCAGCTCTTCCTTGCCTCGTCTGTATATTATGTAAACATTATCTGCACCCATACGTTTCGCGCATCTTGCGGCATCCATAGCAACGTTTCCGCCTCCAAGGACAGCCACATTTTTACCTACGAACACAGGCGTGTCATATTCAGGGAACTTATACCCCTTCATAAGATTTATTCTTGTAAGGAACTCATTTGCCGAATATACACCGTTAAGGCTTTCTCCTTCTATACCCATAAAGTTTGGAAGACCTGCGCCTGAACCGATATAGACCGCGTCATAGCCCATATCATTCAGCAGCTCATCGACCGTAAGTGTTCTTCCTATTATAACATCAGTCTCTATATCGACTCCAAGCTTTTCAAGATTGGATATCTCCTTCTGAACTATATCCTTGGGCAGCCTGAACTCAGGTATACCATACATAAGCACGCCGCCGGCAGTATGAAATGCCTCATACACCGTTACCTTATATCCCATTTTTGCAAGATCTCCGGCAACTGTAAGTCCCGACGGTCCTGAACCGACAACAGCTACCTTTTTACCGTTAGGCTCGGGAACTTCTATCTTATCCTCAACATTTGCCATATGATAATCCGCGGCAAAGCGTTCAAGGCGTCCGATCGCCACAGGCTCTCCCTTGATGCCTCTTACGCATTTCGACTCACATTGCTTTTCCTGCGGACATACTCTTCCGCAAACAGCCGGAAGCGCATTTGTCTCCTTTATCTTCTGATAAGCGCCCTCGAAGTCTCCATCCTTCATATATGTTAAAAATTCCGGGATCTTTACCGATACCGGGCATCCCTGCATGCACGGCTTATTCTTGCAGTTCAGACAGCGCTGAGCCTCGTCCATAGCCGCCTCCGGAGTATATCCCAGAGTTACCTCCAGAAAATTTTTATTTCTGACGTCCGGCGCCTGCTCCGGCATCGGATTTTTATCCATTCTCATATTTGGCATGATACAATACTCCTTTCACTAAAAATGCTTACTGATCGGCTCTGTTAGTTCTTCCTATGCGGCAATGCCCCTCTTCACAAGCACGTTTTTCATAGTCAGCAAACATTCTTCCGCGCTTCATAGCGCTGTCCCAGTCTATCTTATGTCCGTCAAAGTCGGGTCCGTCCACACACGCGAACTTTGTTTCACCATCGACTATAACACGGCAGCCGCCGCACATGCCGGTCCCGTCTATCATTACCGGATTCATGCTTACCATTGTCGGTATATTATATTTTTCCGTAAGCTGACACACGAACTTCATCATTACCAGCGGACCGATCGCTATGACCATATCGTATTTTTCGCCTGACTCTATCTCCTTAGCCAGCATATCTGTTACAAAGCCCTTATTGCCGTTAGATCCGTCATCAGTCGCAACGATAAGCTTATTTGATATTTTCTTCAGCTCGTCCTCAAGTATTATCAGCTCCTTATTTCTGAAGCCCGTTATTACCGTAACATCCGCTCCGAGCTGATGCAGCTTCTTTGCCTGCGGATAAGCTATAGCTGTTCCCAGTCCTCCGCCTATCACCGCCGCCTTCTTTATACCCTCAAGAGGTGTTGGATGACCGAGCGGGCCCGCAAAATCCGCGATCGTCTCGCCTGCCTCTACCTGCGCCAGATCACGGGTCGTTTTTCCCACTATCTGAACTATGATCGTTACGGTACCCTTTTCTCTGTCAAAATCCGCCACCGTAAAGGGGACTCGCTCACCGTATTCATCGATCCTGAGTATTATAAACTGTCCAGGCTCTGCCTTCCTTGCAACCAGCGGAGCCTCGACCTCCATCAAAAATACAGTTGGATTGAGCATCTCCTTTTTCAATACCTTGTATGCCATTATATCCGTTCTCCTTTCTCACAAGCATCATATCATGTATTATTTTATCATAATATACGCAAATATTCAATACCGTTTTTCACAATTACTGCGATTTGTTAATATATCGCTCCATATCCTCCGGAAGTCCAGCCGTAAAGCACAGCCTCTCTCCGGTGACCGGATGCGCCAGACTCAAATATGAAGAATGAAGCGCCTGACGAGGGAACGCCTCCGCATTTTCCTCTCCGTAAAGCCAGTCCCCCAGAAGCGGATGTCCTATATGCGCCATATGGACACGTATCTGATGTGTTCTGCCGGTGCCGAGCCGCAGCTCAACAAGCGTGCAGTCCTCAGCCGCTTTGACCGCTCTGTAATGTGTCACGGCTCTCTTGCCGTCAGGACTGACAGTACGCTTTATAAAACTATCCCGCGAGATAGGAGCGTTCACAGTTCCGCTCCCCCGAAGGACCCCGGTTACTATCGCCATGTACCGTCTTTCTATACCTCCGCTGTGCATGCCGCCGCACAAGCGCGCATGAGCATAGCTGTGCTTGGCTATGCATATAAGTCCAGATGTATCCTTGTCCAGCCTGTTCACCGCACGAAACACATGCTCCTCACCGTTTTTCAGATAATGCGCCATGATGCCGTTTGCCAGTGTATCATACAGATGCCCGAAAGACGGATGCGTTGGTATTCCGCTCGGCTTATCTACTATAATTATGTCACTGTCCTCATAAATTACCGACAGATCCATCTCCCTTGGCTCTATGTTTTCCGATGCAAAATCATATATCGCTATTCTGAGCATATCGCCGGACTTGACCTCGTCCACAGTTCTTATATGCTCTCCGTTCAGCATGAGGCCGTCGCCGTATTTTTTTAGATCCTTTATAAGTGTTCCCGACATACCGAATTTCTCTTTAAGTATATCATAAACCGTTCTGCCCGAAAACCTATCGTCCACAATAAAATCGATCGTTCTTTTCATATATTCCAGTTTAAAACCGCACAAAAAGAGGCGGACAATGCCGCCCCCTAACGCACCTGATCACATTATCTCACAGATCCAGCCTTCAGGAGCCTCTATCCTGCCCATCTGGATACCCGTCAATGTATCATAAAGCTTCTTCGTTATCGGTCCCATCTCGTCCATTCCGCTCGGCAGACATATCTCTCTGCCATGGTCGTTTATCTTTCCCACAGGCGAAATAACAGCGGCTGTACCGCAGAGTCCGCATTCTGCAAAATCACCCAGCTCGTCGAAATAGACCTCACGCTCTTCCGTTTCAAGTCCAAGATATTCCTTTGCGACATACATAAGAGAACGTCTTGTTACAGAAGGAAGTATACTGTTCGATTTAGGCGTTACGACCTTGTTGTCCTTAGTTATAAACAGGAAGTTAGCGCCGCCCGTCTCCTCCACCTTGGTACGTGTCTTTGGATCGAGATACATATTCTCATCAAAGCCCTGCTCGTGAGCCTCAACTATAGCATGGAGGCTCATAGCATAATTGAGTCCCGCCTTTATATTTCCTGTTCCGCACGGAGCGGCACGGTCATAATCGGATACCTTTATAGTTATGGGCTTTGCACCGCCCTTGAAATACGGACCTACAGGCGTAGTAAACGCTCTGTACTGAAATTCCGTCGCCGGTTTAACGCCTATTACCGGATTTATTCCAAACATATACGGTCTTACATAGAGTGTAGCGCCTGTCCCATACGGCGGAACATAAGCTGCATTAGCCTTTACTACCTGCCTGATCGAATCAACAAACTGCTCTACCGGAAGCTGAGGCATTTCCATCCTCTTTGCCGAATCGGCAAAACGCTGCGCATTGAGATCCGGTCTGAAGGTAACTATTCTTCCGTCCTCCGTTGTGTATGCCTTAAGCCCTTCGAATATCGTCTGAGCATACTGAAGAACGCATGCGCATTCGCTCATGGTTATCATAGGGTCGCTTATAAGAGCGCCTTCATCCCATTTTCCGTCCTTATAGGTTGAAACATATCTCTTATCGGTCTCTATGTAACCGAAGCCGAGCTCGCCCCACTCTATATTTTTTTTGTCCATCGTAAAAACTTCCTTTCCTACTGTCTATACAACCGCTCCATATTTTATACGTTACGGTAGAGATTCTTATATCATTCATTTGTATTGCAGCTCCGATAAAACGCCGCAGCAAACAGACTGCCGGAGAACCGTTATGCAGTTCTCCCGCTTTTTAGTCATTATACATTATAGCACAAATACATGCTGTTTGTAAATACCTTACTATGATTTTTTTCTTTTTTTTATTGATATTTTGTTTAAAATGCTTAAAACGTGGTATATATTTATAAAGGGGATATTTATCCTCTGAAATAAGCATATGAGGAGTGGATTTTATGAAATTCAATATCATTGGAAGAAAATACACAATAAAAGACAACGTGCGTGAATACATCGAAAAAAAACTCAGCAAGCTTGATAAATTTTTCAGAGACGAGCCGACCGCAAGAGTGGTATTGGGAACTATAAAGGATAATGATTACGTTGAAGCTCAGATCAATGCCGGAGGCATGATATTCCGCGCAGAGGTCGAGGATAAAGAGGTTCTGGCTGCTGTTGACAAAATAGTAGACGTTATCGAGCGCCAGATACGTAAAAACAAAACAAGGCTTGCAAAGCGTATACGCGAAGGATCGCTTGCAGACAGCGAGCTTATCTCAGGCGGAAAATATTTTGAAGAGGAAAACAACAGCGAGTTTGAGATCGTAAAGAAAAAGAGATTTTCGCTCAAACCGATGGACGTTGAAGAGGCTATACTCCAGATGAATTTACTCGGTCACAGCTTCTTTGTTTTCAAAAATGTTGAAACAAACGAGATGAATGTTGTTTACAGGCGCAACGACGGAAAATATGCGCTCATTGAATCAGTTGATTAACAGCGATATTAATAATATATTTTTCCTGCTTTGGCTTAGGGAGAGGGGAAGCGGCAAAAGACCGCTTCCCCTCTCTTTATACTTTTTTCATAAAAGCATTCAAGCCCGCATCCGCATTGCGGCACTGCACTTTTTTATGCTTTCACATTCCATTTTGCTGCGCGCAGTACCGTTGTATCCTCTTTCTTGTCCCTGACCGGCTCTCTATCGGCATTTTTTAGAGTTAAAAGTCCCTGATGCGAGCAGTCCGCAGCCAGTCCTCGTCTGATATATTCCTCCGCCTTATCCTTCATACCCTTGCCTGTATACCCCAGAGCTGCCATATAACAGCAATGAACATAATTATCTCTTTCAGGATCGCTGTCAAACACGACAAACTCCGGCAGTGATACAGCAAAATAATTAAGCTCAGGTTTATCATCTATATGCGCGTCACAATAATTTATCATAGTGTTAAATCCGCCCGCGGCTTTTTTATTATCGCCGAGCTTTTCATACGCAAGCGAGCGGTAATAATACATTTCAGGCTGAGCATCACTATAGTATATGGCCGGCGCAAGACTGAAGCTGCCATCAACTGCTCTTTTAAAGCATTCGATCGACTTGATCTTATCCGTAGTCTCATATGCACAGCCCATAAGATAAAAAATATCGTTATCCATATTGCCCGGCAGCTTCCCTTCTCCGAGATTTTCCGGATAATCCAGAGCCGCCTTGAGATGTTCCACCGCTTCCTCGTAGTCACCGTCATCTATACATTCCTTTGCACAGCCCATATGAGCCAGTCTGTACTGCTTGACTATCTTTCCCTCCACTCCCTCTCTAGGATGGAAGCTATGGCGCTTTATGAGCTTCAGCGCATGTTTATAGTATTTCTCGCTGTTCAGTACCGTTATAAACTCTGTAAGAAGATCATCGCGGCTCTCAACGATCTCTTTATTATCCGCCATGTCTTTGAGACGTTTCTTCACCGGATAGTTTGTGAGTCTCCTGAGCCTGTCAAGCTCAAAGAAGATGCGTGTATCCTCAGGAGCAAACATAACAGCCCGCTCCATCAGCCGCAGAGCCTCCTCGCCGTCATTGAGCTTATTATATGTAGCGATAGCCAGGTTCCTCAGGATCCGGCTGTTATTCGGCTCTATCGAAAGAGCATCCTTCCAGAGCTTTATCGCCTTGAACCAAACGCCTTTGTCATAATAGAGATTTCCAAGGCTGTATCTCGCAAACCAGTCATCCTTATTGTTTTCTATCGCATAGCCAAGCACAAATATCTCCTGCAGCCTGTTCGGGAAGATATAATCCCTGTCACATTTCAGGGCAGCCTCAAGAGCCACTTCAAGCTCCACATCACTGTTTGAATAATAAGCCATGTAATAATGAAGCATAGGCTTATCAGACTCGGCTATAAGCGCCAGCACATTTGCCGCATCAGCGCATAGATTTGCCTCAGCATAGCCGATCGACAGCTCAATATAATTCTGCAGATCACCATGCATCAAAGTGGTAAGCTCATTGATCACCGCAAAATCCTGCGTGAGCCTGAACAGCTCATATCTGCCCCCGAAATCAAGAGGATCGATCCTGATAGATTCCTTGGCAAACTCTGCCGCCTCCTCTGTCCTTCCGGCTATGCGCAGCAACGCACATTTCAGCATCCTTGCGCGCATATTGCGCTCTCCGCGTGCCAGTGACTCGTCTATAAATCCAAGCGCGGCTTCAAAATCGTTCAGCTTTGCAGATACGCACGCCAGCTGATAATATCCTTTATCCTGCATCTTCCCGTCCAATGCGGCCTTATAAAAAGCCTCATAGGCTTCTTTATACCTTCTCTGCATCTTCAGAGCAAGTCCAAGATTATAATACGGCTCACAGCTGTACGGGCACGGATTCAAGCCGGTCATGCGTTCCACTGCCATTCTGAACCGCTTTTCGGCCTCGTCAAAAAGTCCTTTCTTGTACAAAAGCTTTCCGTAGCCATTATTCATCCTTGTATCATATGGGTCACGCCTTAATCCCTCAAGATAGTAATCCTCAGGCCGTCTTGTCGGATGATGGCACTGCTCCAGATGCAGAGCTGCAAAATAAAGCTCCTCCATAGATGCGATCTCCTTAGGCCGGCGCACCGCCTTAACAGGCTTTGGGAGCTTGCCGCTGAATTCCCGTTCCGGCGAATATCTTAACAATGTACGTCCGTTTTTATCCTTTATCACCAAACGCACACTCGTTTCTATCTCATCATCATCCAGCTCTATCTCTTTTTCAAACACCCTTGTAGGAGAGAGCGATGCAGTCTCCTTCATATAAGAAACAGCAGACGAGCCGGAAACGAGAACGCTTATTTCAAGCTCCTGAGGTGCATATATCATAATATGCGCTTTGCCGTCTTTGATCTCAAGATCCGCCATGACATCCACCACGGCGTTTTTCACTTCGCCAAGCTTTTTATATGGTATAAAGTACTGTTTGAACTTTTTTTCCTCATAGGGCATTATATATGTAAATTCCGCCTGATTTTCAGTAAACACACCTGCCATAAGCTCAGCATACGGTCCATTCTCATCAGTCAGGTTCCTGTACCATGCCTTCCCGAATTCTCCGCTGCCCCAGGTCCACAGCTTTTTCCCCGGAGCAGTATAGCGGTCGGCTATATGCATGAGTCCCGCTTCCGCGCCGAAATCATAACTGCCAATAAAATCATAATTGGAATGATATGCCGCATATGATGTAGGAACGGGTATATTCTTATGCATCGAAATATCCACGCCTTCACTGTAATCCGCATTACAATAGCTTCCTGTGGCGATCGGGAAGCCGGAGACCTCGCGCCGCGTCTGATCGACCACCACATGTACATCCGGCGGGAATATGGTTTTTGTATTATCATTTACCGCTACGGCCGCGTCTGCCCACCACAGAAAGGTCCGCGGTGTATCAGTTGGATTATACAATCTTCCCTCGACCTCGAGATACGCCTTTCCCGGATACAGCGTATACCCTGCCATACCCTTTATATGACTCATCTTATCTATCTCTCCGCACCACACGGTCGCCGAGCCATCCTCGTTTTCCTCTATTTTGTAGTCCACAATATCACATACCGAAAGCTTATGATGCTTCGGCCAGCTGAACTCTATCCCTCCTGAGGTCCATGGTCCTGCAAGTCCTATAAGCGCGGGTTTTATGACCTCGTTATAATATACTGCGTCATGACCGTTAGTTTTATCATATATACGCTGTATCTTGCCACCCAGCTCCGGCAGGATCATTACTGACAGATACTCATTCTCCAAAAAAACGGCTGTATATTCTTTATTATGCTTTTCATCATTCATTGACTCAATTATCGGATGCGGATATACTCTTCCTGAACTGCCCTGATATGCCCTGTTTTCCAGAAACATCGGGTGTGGGCAAGGCTCTGCAGTTTCATAGGTCGGTATAACTACTGTTTGCTGTTTTACCTCAACCTTATCCATAACAATCTCTCCTTCCGTATATCCATTGATCAGATCACAAAATACATTCTGTTTTTTCGATCCTCTATATCTTGCACTATAATTATACTATAAACCCAAATGTTTTGCACTACTTTTTCAAAAAATTTTATACGTCATTTTCACCAAAACATCTATTTGACTTTTCAGTTATTTTATGATATACTATTTTCAGCAAATTTCTTGACAGGAGGCGACTTTTTTGACCGGCTTAACTGATAAGGATTTCGAGATCCTCGATTTTATCCGTTCGCAGATAGACTTGAACGGCTACCCGCCAACGGTCCGTGAGATCTGCGCCTCGGTCGGACTGCGCTCGCCGGCAACTGTCCACGCAAGGCTCGGCAAGCTTGAGGCGGCCGGGTATATAAAGCGGAGCAGCTCAAAAAACAGGAGCATGAGCCTTTTGAAAGAGTCTCCGAAAACCTCCGAAAATGATTATCTGCACGTTCCTGTTTACGGAAAGATCACCGCAGGCGTGCCGATAACGGCGGTTGAACAGTATGAGGGCACCTTCCCTATACCTATGAGATACGCCGGGAACAAGGATATATTCATGCTCAGAGTGAGCGGAGATTCGATGATCAACGCTGCGATCCTTGACGGCGATTATATAATTGTTGAAAAGCAGCCGAACGCAGATAACGGAGATATCGTCGTAGCGCTTTTAGACAGAGAGAATGCCACAGTGAAAACCTTTTACAAGGAAAACGGACATTTTCGCCTGCAGCCTGAAAACGATCTTCTTGAGCCTATAATATCCGATAATGTCGAGATACTCGGCAAGGTCATCGGCGTTTACAGAATGCTGTGATACGGTCCGCCCCGAAAGGTGAAATAAAAGTAATTGATTTGTAATATTATTTATATTGATTTTTATTGCTTACTGTGATATAATTAGTGTGTCCGTAAGTATACGGACACAGCTGATACACATAATACAAAGGAGATAAATGGTAACAAATTAGGCATCCTTGCTTAATATGCCGTAGAATACTTATTCATATGTATTCTGTGTATCAATCTGCGGCAAAAGAGAGGATGATGCAAAGCGAGAACGACAGCAGACATACTCTTATTGCGGATGAAAGGGTATGTCCCTATATGCTGAGGCTCTTACCTCTATGGTTGGCCTTAATCATTTTGCTGTATTCATATGGGGGGATTATCCCCTCAAATTGCTGAATATCAATAAAAAAAACAGGAGCGCGCATTTGTCCGTTCCTGTTTTTTATTTATCCTTTATTACGAAATAGCAAGCTTGTTTTTATCCGCTCGTATCTCTGTGCTGTAAAACCGTGTAATAAAGCGCTCCATATACTCTGTATCCTTCGCTCCCGCTGTTTCATATGCCGAGTGCATCGCAAGCTGCGCAAGACCTATATCTGCCGAATGCACAGAAATGTGCCTGTTCATAAGATTGCCCAGAGTGGAGCCTCCGGCTATATCGCTCATGTTATGATATTCCTGAAACGGCACTCCGGCTTCTCCGCACCACCTTTTAACTGCGGCTGCTGATACGGCATCCGTGGTGTACCTGCCGGATGCATTGTATTTTATAACGACTCCGCCGTTCAGCCGCGGTCTGTTTACCGGATCCGCCTTTGCCGGATAACCCGGATGCATGGCATGAGCATTATCCGCAGACATTATAAAGCTTGACGGGAACCTTCTGAGATATTCCTGTCCCGTGATGCCAAGCCTTTCATTTATACGCCCTACAGTATCCTCAAAAAATGTTGATTCAGCGCCCTGTCTTGTAAGCGAACCCGTTTCCTCGTTATTGAACGCCGCGAAAATTTTGAGCATACCGCTTTTTTCGGAGTTTAGAAAGCCATTGAGGGATGCATAAACATTCTGAAGGTCGTCCAGCCTTCCGCTCGCTATAAATTCATTTTCGGCTCCGAACACAGTCCCCCTTTGGCGGTTGTATAAATAGAGATCACATGCCGCTATGCTTTCCGTACCGGTCCCAAGCTCCTCCGCTATAAGCTCTTCAAGTCCGAGCTTTGCGCTGTCGGTCCTTATTACAGGAAGCATCTCATTCTGTATACTTATCTTTCCGTTTTCATGGGCCTGCCCCATATGTACCGCAAGACTGGGAATGATCATAAGATCCCTGTCTACATTTATCAGCTTATATTCGATCCCGTCATCCGTGTTTAACGCAACACGTCCCGCCGCCGAAAGAGGGCGGTCGAACCAGCTCTCCTTTGCCATGCCGCCGTAGCCTTCAACATTCAATCTTACAACTCCGTTGACCGGAGGAAGCTCCGGATTTGCTTTAAGCTTGAATGACGGCGAATCAGTGTGCGATGCGCATACTGCAAGCCCGATATATTCCTCCTCCGGAAGTATGAAAGCCATGACTGATGATCCTCCCCGAACAGTATAATATCTGCCTCCGGGATCTATATCCCATTTCTCAAATTCATAAAGACGGGTGAACCCCTCAGCCTCAAGCCTTGAACAAACATTTTCGGCTGCGTGATAGGGCGTAGGCGATTTTTCAATGAATTCCAAAAGCTCCATTTTGATCATCTCCTCTATTCAGCTCCATATAGGCAGCGCATGATCTCTTTGCCCGATCCGGTCTTGAAAATTTTGTTATATATATCCCTGACCGTGTCCGTGCCGATCTCATCCTCAAATACATTTACTATAAAATCCGCCTCAATAAGTATCTGACAGTCCATTCCATCGATATTGACATACTTATGATGACGTGACACGAGATATTTTACTCTGTCTATAAACTCTGCATCATAACCGGCCTTCTTAAGCAGCTTTTCCGCCTCTCCGGGACCTTCTATCTGCTGATAATGACCGCTTGGCGAGCCGTATTTTATCTCACTGTTCTTTATTCCTATATCATGAACATACGCGGCAGCCTCAAGTATCTCCTGCTTCCTTGCGTCAAGCCCTTCCGCCTCTCCGATAATCTTTGCAAAGCTGTGTACCTTCATGAAATGATTTATCCTTTTCACATCGCCCTCCATGTATCTGCACATAGAAAGCGCTGTTTTTGTAAGCCTGTCCATATCCTTCTCCTTTTTCGCGATCGCTTAAGCAACAGCCCATACCGAGATCACTCAAACGGTCTTATACGGTAATCAACTCCAAGC
Source organism: uncultured Clostridia bacterium (assembly GCA_904420525.1). Taxonomy (GTDB): domain Bacteria; phylum Bacillota; class Clostridia; order UBA1381; family UBA1381; genus Ornithomonoglobus. The sequence continues at coordinate 32,072 of CAJFVT010000063.1, forward strand.
TTTCTGCATATATCGGCACATTGCTCCTCTTCCTCTTTTGTTATAGTTGTCGCGACTGTTGTGAGCACTACCCTTTTTACATATTTTTTCACTTCTCCGGCAAACCTCAGCATAGCGTCAAACGACTCAGCTCCGAATTTGGAGCGTGTCAGCTCATAAAATCTGTCTTTATCCGGAGTGTTCAGACTTATAGAGACCACGTCTATCCTGTCTTTGAAATCGGGAGCCGTTTCACGTCCATTTATAAGGTCGGACATCCCGTTTGTATTTATGCGTATCGGCAGACTTGTCTTTTGCTTCAGATATCCGCATATCTCAAGTATATCGTCAAGCCTCTCCGTCGGCTCACCATACCCGCAGAAAACTATTTCCTTATATTTCGAAAGATCAGCCTTGTCAAACTCCGCCTTTACCTCATCCGCAGACGGCTCTCTTTCCAGCCAAAGGCTGTCGGCACTGCCGACAAAATCCTTTTCCTGTCTTAAACAAAATGTACACGCGCACGGGCATCTGTTGGTCATATTTACATACAGCCCGTCATGGACCTCATATAAAATAGTCATTGCTTTCATTATAAAGCTCTCCTTTCCGTTAAGTATATAGGTGATCGCGAAACGTTCGTTTCGCAATCCGTCAAGCAAGTGAAGTAATTACAAAACGCTGCCGCGTTTCGCAATTACCTATTTAAGTATCCGCCGCCGCGGATATCTATGCTATGACAAAAATAATCCCTCATACTCATTAACAATTATACTCCAGCAGCTGCAAAAATGCAATAGCTCATTGCAAGATCAATGATTTACAGTGAATTTTTTTAGGATCACCGCCGACAATACCGCAGTCGCGAATGAAGCCGCCGCAAGGTTCAGCCACATACCTGTAAGTCCCAGCGGCCACAGCACTGCAATAAATATGACCGGGAACACAAGCGATATAGATATTGATATCACAGATGCGGGTATCGGCTTCTCTATTGCCAGCATATAGCTCTGCGAAGCAAATGGGAACCATCTTGCAACATAGGTCAAAGCGAACAGCCTCACTGCCGCCTCTGCCATGACCATAAGCGTCTCGCCGCCGCTGCCCATAAACAGCTCGGCAGTCTGCAGCGGGAACAGGAATATAACAGCCGCCGCAAGCAGAGATACTGTTCCGCTCGCACCGAAGCAGCAGCCTTCTATCGCCCTTACACGTCTGTATTCACGCGCGCCCCAGTTGTAGCCTACCGCAGGCTGAAGCGAATCACACATTCCATACATTATCGACTGTACTATACCATCTATATACATTAGTATACCGTAAACCGACACAGCCGTTTGACCGCCCAGGCGGACAAGGAATATGTTCATTATTATAGAAGTTATCCTGCCGGCGATATTGCTTAAAAAGCTCGGACAGCCGCAGGAAATTATCCTCATTATAAGCCTCCAGCTGAAATGAGGCCGGCAGAACGAAAGGCGAAGCTTCCCGGCAAAAAACGGGATAAACGCGATCACCGCACATATCATCATACCTAGACAGGTAGCGAGCGCCGCCGCCCATATCCCCCATCGGAATACAAACAGGAACAAGAATTCAAGCACCGCGCTGAGTCCTGCCATGAGTATGTTCAAAAACATACTTCCGCGTATCTTGCCGCATATGCGAAGATAATTATCAACCGCGAACACTATAGTCGAGATCGGAGAGCAAAGCGCGTATACACGCAGATAGGCTACCGCAAGCTCCGCGAATTCCCCCTCTGCTCCCATGAGCCGTATCAGCAGCGGAGCCAAACCAAACAGAGCCGCACCGACCAATATACCGGCAGCGACTATCATTATGCATGCGCATGTAAATATATTGTTAGCCGCATGCTCTTTTTTCTCTCCCAGACTGATCGAGATCGGCACTGACGAGCCTACTCCTATGAGATCGGCAAGAGCAAAATTGATTATAACGAAGGGCATCGCAAGATTGAGAGCCGCAAAGGCTGTTTCTCCCAGTATCCTCCCTACGAAAACTCCGTCGATAAGCTGATAGAGCGATGATGCCAGCATACTCGCTGCTCCCGGCACCGCCGCCGTAAAAAACAGCTTCACCGGCGGGGTTTTTATAAACAGATCATGTGTGTTCATACCATTTTTCTCCTCTTTTTTCATTATGTCATAAATTCAAAATCGTACTTCGATTATAGCATGAAGCACCTCATATGTCAATCACCGGCACAGCAAAACTTTATAAACTTTATATTGAAATGATCGCGCTTTGGTGTTATAATAGATTCGGGAGTGATTTATTATGATATTTTATAAACTGATAAAAACAGCCGCTGCTTCTGTACTCGGAGCTGCCGCAGTTTTTGCATCGGCATCTGCCCTAGCTTACACGGATGTGCCGTCAGGACACTGGGCGGAAAGCGTTATAAACGAGGCTTCAGCTGCCGGGATAATGCAGGGACGTGACAACGGTGAATTTGGTCTGGGCGACAGCATAAAACGAAGCGAGTTCGCAGCAATGCTCGTACGCCTCATGGGCTGGGAGAAGGGTACATCGATCACCGGCTTCAGCGATGTATCTCAGGGCAGCTGGTACTTCGGAGATGTCAGCGCGCTGGCAGCGCACGGTGCCGTATCCGGCGGCATGTTCCGCCCTGAGGACGATATAACCAGACGCGAGATGGCAGTCATGCTCATAAAGGCTCTGGGCTATGACAATATAGCCGCAGCTCAGGACCGCAGTTCTTTTTCAGACGTTTCCTCCGATTCGGGATATATTGAAACAGCACGCGATCTCGGAATAATAAACGGCAAGACCGACACCCAGTTCGATCCTGATGGCTTTGCTTTGCGTGAGGAGGGCGCGGCAATGATGATGCGACTCTACACTAAATATTATTCCCGTCTTTCAGAGATACACGGCTTTTACGCTATCTCATCATGGGGACAGCGCGAGCTTGCGGCCCAGATGGATTCTGTTTCGTTCGGCTGGAGCCGTCTTGAATATACGGACAGCGGAGAAGTCGATCTGAACACTACGACTGACAACGGGAACGTATGGTACATACCTGATGGCTGGGAAGACGCTGTAAGCTATATCAAGGACAGCGGCGCAGTTGAAAACTTTGCAGTTACCATGACTGATCAGGATGACAGCCGGGCGATACTTTTAAACGCTGAAAACCGCTCTGCTGCTATCTCCGCGCTCACTGACGCAGCTGACGGCTTTGACGGGATAACGATCGATTTTGAGGGCATGAAGGGCGAGGAACTGAAAAACGGGCTTAACGAATTTATGCGCGAGCTACGCTCCGCGCTCGGGGACAAGCAGCTTTATATTGCCGTTCACCCTGTACTCAAAAACAGCTCCGAGTATTATGACGCATATGATTATAGGACACTCGGCGAATATGCCGACCGCGTTATCCTTATGGCGCACGACTACGCTGCGTATACAATGCCGGATTCTCTGCTGAACACGGATTTCATCTCAACTCCGGTAACGCCCTTCGATGAGATATATTACGCTCTCAGGGAAATAACCGATCCGCAGACAGGCGTTGCGGACACCGCAAAAATACAGCTTGCGCTTAGCCTTCCCAGCAATGCAGCCTGGGAGACCGAAAACGGACGGATAACAAACCCGCAGTCGATCCATCCCGCAACAGACACCGTTATGAAAAGGCTTGCTCAATCTGATACTGAAATAAATTATTCCGACACCTACCGTGATCCTTATGCATGGTATTCAACAGAGGACGGACAGCGGATACTGATATGGTATGAGGACAGCAGGAGCGTAAGGGACAAGATAAAGCTTGCGCGTATGTTCGGTATAAACTCGATCTCGATCTGGCGTATAGGCGAGATACAAAACGGCAGCGCCGATATTTATATGGATGTTTGGGATACTATACTGTCAGAAAAATAAAAACACTGAAAACGCGTATGGCTTTCAGCACTGTTCAAGGGGGCTGCCGCGTTTAGCGCAGAGCGCTAAATGCGGCAGCCCCTTGCCATCAGGCGTCCCACGCTTATCCCTGTCTCAAATTTTCATTCCGTCCGTTTCCCGCGCTGTGAGATGAGAAAGTCCATATATTCCTTTGCCTTTTTCTTTTCCTCCTCAGAAAGCACAGCACAGGTCTTTTCAAATTCGCTCTGCCCGGCCGGTCTCTTCTCCGGCACGCAAGCGCGGTCTCCCCGCACGTTTCTCACATCAGATATGCATAAGATATAATCTACTGAAACATCAAATATTTTGCTTAGCTCTATCAATGTTTTTGCTGTGAGCGGTACACGTTCTTTTTCGTATTTAGAAATCGCTGCATCTTCCAAATGCAGCATTTCCCCAAGTTTTTTCTGTGTCAAACCCGCTTTTAAACGTAATTCTCTTATTCTATTCATAAGAATTCCCCTGTTTTTAATGAATTATATATATTATATCATTTTTCTAAATATGTAACAATCAATTCATCTTATCAGGACAATTCCTTGTGATTAAATTATTAAAGCAGAGCTTGACTTTCCTATTAGGAAATGTTATAATAGATATAATAAGAATTTCCCTATCAGGAAAGTTCATCTTATACAGCTGAAGCACTGCATTGCTACTCAATTATCGACAAGGAGGCATTAATAATGGATAACGAATACATCGGAAAAAACCTGTCCGTGCGTATACCGCGAGAACTGCTTGAAAAACTTAAGTACATAGCAAAGTACAAGGGCCGCAGCCTGAATGCGCAGATCTTATACCTTATACGTATGTCAGTGCTTGACTTTAAAAGGGAACACAGCTTATCTGATGCGGCTATGGAAGAGGAGCTGAAAAAATTTCTTGAAACAAAACCAAACAAATGTGATCAGGACTGAGCGCTGTTTATGCCCAGTCCTGAAGAAGCTCACGGGTTTTGCCGCCGAATATCCCCTCAATAGTTTTAACATTTTATTACACACATTTTTCCGGCTTTTTTCTCTAAAAAAACACATTTTTTCAAAAATAGAGCTGCCGCTAAATGCGGCAGCCCTGTTTTTGAACCATAGTTGCTTATCAATTTTTCTCTGACATTTTCAGCATAAGCCCGTATATTTTTTCGAGCGCGTCCGTCTTGGCTATCTTTTTCAAGTTTTCTTCCATAGCTGCCAAACGCCGCGGACTTCCGAGCAGCTCCGAGAGCTTTTTATACAACAGCTCAGGAGTAAGCTCAGCCTCGGTTATGACCTCGGCAGCTCCGCACCTTTCAAACTCTCGCGCGTTCTGTTCCTGATGATTGCGTACAACGTTCGGTGACGGGATAAGTATTGACGGCTTTGCAAGCGCCGCTATCTCCGATACCGTTATCGCTCCCGATCTTGAGACCACAACATCCGCAGCCGCCATGACCTCGGCCATATTGTTTATATACGAAGTTATTTTTATATTCTTATCCGACGCGGCTATTCCCTTTTCACGCGCCGCCGCTATGACCTTTTCAAAATTGCGTTCACCTGTACCGAAGATGATATCCGCCGCGCCCTTTTCACGGAATTTCGGCAGCATCTCTATGACCGTTTCATTTATCCTGTCGGCCCCGAGACTGCCTCCGAAGATAAGCACCATATCGCCCTTAATGCCAAGCTTTTTCCTTGCCGACGCCTTATCGGCCTTCAATATCTCCGTACGGATCGGGTTTCCTGTCACAACGCATTTTTTCTTATCCTTCAGAAACTGCTCCGTTTCATCAAAGCTGACCGCCACATAGTCCACATATTTCTCCGAGCCCTTTACGGTAAGTCCGGGATAGACGTTCTGCTCATGGATCAGCGCGCTGACGCCCTCCTTATGCGCAGCCATCGCCACCGGTCCGCTGACATAGCCGCCGGTGCAGACTATACAGTCCGGCTTGAATTCACGGATCAATTCACGGCAGCGCTTTCTTGCAGAGGCAAGCTTCTTTATTACCCTGACATTGCGCAGAAGATTTTTTCTGTCAAAGCCTTCAATATCGATATATTCTATCCTGTAGCCGGCATCAGGGACAAGCTTTTTCTCCAATCCCTTTCTCGTTCCGATAAAAAGCGCCTCAAAGCTTTCATCCCTTGCTCCCGCATAGTCGGCTATGGATATGGCAGGGTTGATATGCCCGCCTGTGCCGCCGCCCGCAAATATAACTCTCACTGAAATTACCTCATTTCTTTATTGTTTTCCTCGAAACATTCAGCAGTATACCCATCTCAAGAAGCAGCGTCAGTATTGATGTTCCGCCGTAGCTGAAGAACGGGAGTGATATACCCGTGTTCGGGATTATCGATACCGCAACGCCCATATTAAGGAATGTCTGGATACCCAGCTGTGCCGCTATACCTATGCAGGTAAGCGTTGACCATACATCCGGCGCGTTTATCGCTATCCTTATCGCGCGCAGGAAAAGCGCCGCGAACAGAAGGATTATTACAGTCGCTCCGAAAAAGCCCAGCTCCTCGCATATTATAGAAAATATAAAGTCATTGTAAGGCTCCGGCAGATTTGAATATTTCTGAACGCTCTGCCCAAGCCCCAGTCCGAACAGCCGCCCGGAGCCTATAGCATATATACTCTGCGATACCTGATACCCTGTTGTCTGCGAATCAGCAAACGGATCGAGCAGAGACGTTATTCGTGCCATTCGTGTCGGGTCGAACTGCAGGTATATAAACATAAGCGCAACTATCGCTATACCGCCTATGATGAGAGGCTTTACCGGCGTGCCGCCCGCTATCATAACGCAGCAGGCTATACCGACTATAACTATAGTACCGCTAAGATGCGTTTCAAGCATCAGAAGCAGCGCAACTATGCCTATGATCCCCAGACAAAACAGATTGCTGCGAAGCGTTTTTAGGTCTATGACCTTCATCTTTACAAGATAAGCTATATACATCGCTATTACCGGCTTCATAAGCTCCGATGGCTGGAGCTGTATAAACGGTATGTTCAGCCAGCGCCGCGCGCCGTTGAATTCCGCGCCTATCCCCGGTATAAGCACGAGTATAAGAAGTATAACACAGATTATGAAGGCCTTCGGGATCAAATTCAGGAAGCTGTCAAGATTGATGCCTGATATAATAAACATGCCCGCAAAGCCCACAACTATGAATATCAGCTGACGCTTGAAAAAGTAATACGAATCATTGTACAGGCGGCTGCCCGCCGGCGCGGACGCCGAAAGCATTACTATAAGACCTATTGCAACGATAAGTATTATGAGAAAGAGCATCGTATAATCCATGTCTCCCTCTCTCAGAAGCTTTCTTCTCAGCGTGCTTACAACACTGCCTCCACCGCTCCGTTCTGTACCGCCGCGCGATCCCGCACGCTGCTCGCGCTTCCGGCGCAGCCTTTCCCTTTCTTCCCTGCGCTGCTCAGCCTCGGTCCGCGCGCGGGCGCTTCGCCCGGCAGCTCTGCTCCGCTCTGCTGCCCTGCCCCGCACCGGCATAGCTGCCCGGGCAGGCTCGCGCCGCCGGCTGCGGTCCTCCGCGCCTGACCTGCCGGCAGATGCGGTCCTCCGCGCCGATGCGCCGGTATTCACAGCGCTGACACGCCGCGCTCCGCCGCTGTTTGCTTTTCGTGCCATAAAAAACTCCCTTCGTTTATGCGAAATATGATATTACACACAGGCACAGGGTCACCAGCGTAAATACCGTCACTATCTTTGTTTCCTTCCATTTCATCATTTCAAAATGATGATGTATAGGGGTCATTTTAAATATTCTCCTGCCCTCGCCGTATTTTTTCTTTGTATATTTAAAATATGTTGTCTGCAATATTACCGAAAGTGTTTCCGCAAAGTATACGAAGCCTACAAGGATCAGATATATATGCATATTCAGATCCACTGCCATAAGCGATACAGCGCCTCCCAGGAACAGCGAGCCTGTGTCGCCCATAAACACCTTTGCCGGATACTTATTGAATATAAGGAATGCCAGCAGTCCGCCGACCAGCGCCATTGCGTAAACGCTCACGCCTGTTTCCGCAGGCTCAAATCTGAAGAATGAGTATACCGCAAAAAACAGACCTACCACAGCTGTGACGCTCGAAGCAAGACCGTCAAGACCATCGGTGAGATTTACGGCGTTTACCGTTCCCACTACTACGAACATCACAAACGGGATATACAGCCATATAGGTATCGTTACCGTGTATTTTATAAACGGGATAACTATATCGGTTTCAAGCAGTCCCATAAAATACATTACTATGACATATACAGCCGCAAATATAAGCTGCAGAACAAACTTCTGTATTGCCGTCAGACCCAGATTTCTCTTTTTCACGACCTTTATGTAATCATCCACAAAGCCGATAACACCAAAGCCAAGCGAGACCAAAAACAGCACCGCCGCTTTCATGAGCGTGGGCGTCAGCGCGTCTCTGACAGCTGAGATTATTATTCCCGCCGCGACTGCCGCGCCGATGCCTGCTATGAACATTATCCCGCCCATAGTAGGAGTTCCCGACTTCTTCTGATGCCATGCCGGACCTTCCTCGCGTATCTCCTGACCGTATTTGAGTCTGTGCAGCCATTTTATAAAAGCCGGACCAAGCAGTGCCGTGACAGCAAATGCAAAAACCAGCGAAAACAACGTTGCTTTTATGAACTCAACTATATTATCCATCTCCTATTCCCCTCTCATAATTCCTTTATCGCATCGGTTATTTTACCGAAGGTCATGCCGTGCGACGCTTTTACAAGAACACTGTCCCCCGGCCTTACCAGACCTCCGATCTCAGCCGCAGCCTCATCCGAATTTTCAAATGACACAATATTCTCCATGCCGCTGTCTTTCGCTCCGGCCGCGATCATCCTCGCATTCTCTCCAACGGTTATGAGCATATCTATCCCGCTCTCAGCAGCATAAACGCCCATATCATAATGCGCTTTTCCGGAAAAGCTGCCCATCTCAAGCACATCGCCGAGAACAGCGACCTTTCTCGGCTTTACCGACAGCTTCTGAACGTTCAGCGCCGCTCTGACCGAATCCGGAGATGAATTGTAACAATCATTTATGATCTCAATGCCGTTATGATCTATTATCTCAAGTCTTGACGCGGTATAAACGCAGCTCTCAAGTCCCTGCATGATCTCCTCATCTGTCAGTCCAAAATGCATACCGGCGCATACCGCCGCAAGCGCGTTATATACATTATGCACACCGGGCTGGAGCACCCTCGCCCTGAAACGCCTGCCGCCGCTCACAACAGTGAACTCTATGCCTTTGAGACCGTTATTTACCAGATCCTCGGCACATACATCATTACCCTTGTCCATCCCGAACTTAACGATCCTGTATCTGTCAGACTTCGCTGTCCTGAGATGATCATCGTCTCCGTTCACAAAAAGAGTGTTCTTATCTGTAAAGCCCTCTGTTATCTCCATCTTTGCTTTGAAAATACCCTCGCGCGAACCGAGATTTTCTATATGCGACATGCCTATATTGGTTATCACAGCTATATCAGGCTGCGCTATCGATGCAAGATACCTGATCTCGCCGAAATGGTTCATGCCCATTTCGATGACCGCCATCTCATGCTCCTTTTCAAGGCCGAATATCGTCAGCGGAACGCCTATATCATTATTGAAATTGTTCGGAGTTTTCAGAGTTTTATACCGCTGCGCAAGCACGGAATATATAAGATCCTTGGTAGTCGTTTTTCCGACGCTGCCCGTTACGGCAACGGACGGCACAAAATATTTCTTCTTATAATACCGCGCAATATCTCCGAGCGCTTTTTTTGTATCCCTTACCCTTATTACCGTTTTTCCCTCCGGTATCGCCGCAACATCCTTATGTGTAAGCGATGCGGAAGCGCCGTGCGCCAGCGCAGACTCTATGAAATCATGACCATCGAACCGATCTCCCGCCAGAGGCACGAAAAGCACCCCTTCCGCTGTCTTTCTCGAATCGGTAGATATGCTGCTGAACTCAAGTCCCGCGGTCTCTCCCGACTTGGCCGCTATCTCGCCGTCCGTCGCGCGCAGTATATCCTTTATCGTAAGCACCTGCATTTGTTCTGCTCCTTCTGTTTTTTCTTATTACTAGTGTGATCGTGATACGTTCGTTTCGTGATCACCCAGTATTTCTTATACCGCAAACAAGGGGAGCTGCCGCAAAACGTATAATTATACAGATCAATTATGCATAAATATTGATTTGCTGCAGCACCCCTTATTAAAAAGTCAGCATCCCTTATCCTTAAGATGACGGTATACTTCTATTCTTTCATCAAAATCGTGCTTTTCCTTGCCTATTATCTGATATGTTTCCTGTCCCTTGCCTGCCAGTATTATAACGTCTCCGGCTTTTGCCGTATCAAGAGCATAGCCTATAGCCTCCCGCCTGTCGGTTATGACAGTATATTTCCCGTTCGTGCGTTTCATGCCCGCTTCTATATCACAGATTATCTTTTCCGGATCCTCTGTTCTGGGATTATCCGAGGTTATGATGCTGTAATCTGAAAGCTTCCCTGCGATCTCGCCCATTACAGGACGCTTTGCGCTGTCACGGTCGCCGCCGCAGCCGAACAGTGTTATAGTTCTTCCCTCTGCAAAGCCCTTTACGCATTTTATTATATTCTCAAGACCGTCCGGCGTATGCGCGTAGTCGATTATTACCGTGTAATCTGTATCCGTCGGCACGACCTCAACACGTCCGACTACTCCTACCGCCTTCGCAAGCCCGTCTATAACGGTGTTTATATCTATGCCCAGCTGCAGCGCCGCCCCAGCCGCGCATATCGCGTTATATACGCTGAACCTGCCGGGGATCTGTATATTTGCCGCATAGCTCTCGCCTCGGTAAATGATGTCAAAGCTTGACCCCCGCGATGTGACCTTTATATTTTCCGCCCTCAGCTCGCAGCCCTCATTGAGACCGACAGTGAGGATATCACATCCGCTGCTTTCGCATATCCGCTTTCCGTATTCATCATCATGATTTACAACACCCTTTTTCGATATCTCAAAGAGCTTCGCCTTTGCCCTGAAATAGTTTTCCATCGTCTTATGGAAATCAAGATGGTCCTGCGTGAGATTTGTGAATACACCCACATCAAACTCGCAGCCATGGACTCTGTCCAGCGCAAGAGCGTGGCTCGACACTTCCATGACAACGTATTCTGCGCTGTTGTATACCATTTCGGTAAACAGCTGCTGCAGCTCAAGAGCATTGGGCGTTGTTGGTGTCGTGCTTTTGGTAAGAAGTATCTTGTCGCCTATTATATTCTGATTGGTACCTATTATGCCCACACGCTTTCCTGCCGCTTCCAGTATACTTTTTATAAGATACGTTGTGGTAGTCTTGCCGTTTGTGCCTGTTATTCCCACAAGTGAAAGCTTCTTTGACGGGTCGCCGTAAAATGTGCATGCCAGCTCCGCGATAGTCTTGCGTGAGCTTTCAACATATATCACCGGTACCGACACATCGATCTTATCCTCGGCTACTATCACCGCCGCGCCGTTCTTTTCCGCAGACTTCGCATATATATGTCCGTCTGTCTCATAGCCCTTTATACAAACAAAAACATTTCCGGCGCTTACCTTTCTTGAATCATACGCTATACCGGTGATATCGATATCAGCCTTACCGGCGTCCCACAATGAGCCGAACAATTCACTTGCCAGCATATAAACACCCCCTGTATTTTCCTTATTTATATCTGAATATCAGTCAATTCTTTAATCAACTGTCTGCTGCCTGAACTCCACGCCCACGACAGTACCCGGCGGTACCTCCGTTCCCGGCTCTATTGTCTGTGCCGCGGCATACGAGTTATAAGCCTCGCTGTGTCCCGCTCCGCTGACCTCAAAATTAAGTCCGCGCGCATTGAGTATATCCTTTGCGTCAGATACCGAGGTCCCTTCAAGATCCGGAACAGTTACTGTGTCCTCATCCTCGTTACGCTCCTCAGTATAGAGGATCACTATCGAATCCTCTTCCATCATCTCATCCGCTCTCGGGAGCTGATCCACAATAGTTTCGCCTTCGCCTCTGATCATATAATCAAGACCGCTGTTCAAAACAGCCTCTCTCGCAGCGCTCCTTGTCATACCGCTCAGGTTCGGCACCGAAACATACGTGTCAGGCGTCTCCGCCTCGGTGTACTGCTTGCTTACTCCGAGATATTCCAATGACTCCGCAAGGATATCTCCGCAGACAGGCGCGGCTATCGTTCCGCCGTATTTGTTATCGACCTGCGGCTCATCGAACATTACAAGACATATTATCTCCGGGTCGTTTGCCGGCGCAAAGCCTATAAACGATGCTATACGCTTATCGCTGCCGCGCGGCTGCTTCTCGCTCGTACCCGTCTTTCCGCCTATCCTGTAGCCCTTTACGTACGCGTTCTTACCGGTAGCGTTAGGATCCGCAACGACCTGCTCAAGTATCGTTCTCATACGCTCAGAGGTGCTTTCCGAGATAACTCTGTTTACTACCTCCGGCTCGTAGCTCTTTACAACACCGTTGCTGTCTGTTATTTCGCTCACTATCAGCGGCTTCATCCTCTCGCCGCCGTTGACTACCGCCGACACCGCTGTTATAAGCTGGATCGGTGTTATCTGGAAGCCCTGACCGAATGATGACGTTGCCAGATCGACCTCATTCATCGAGTCATAATACAGGCTCGTTGATTCTCCGCCGAGATCAACGCCTGTTTTCTCGGTGAGTCCGAACGCCTTGAAATACTCCATAAACGTAGTGGCACCCATCGCAAGCCCTACCTCCATAAAGACAGGGTTGCACGAGTTCTTTACTCCCTCAAAAAATGTCTGCGCGCCGTGTCCGCTGGTATTGGAGCACCCTATCTTTCTGTCCGCAACATTCTTGTAGCCGGGACAATAGAAATTCGAGTCCTCGTTAACGACATTTTCCTCAAGCGCCATTGCGGCGGTCAGTATCTTGAAGGTCGATCCCGGCTCGTATGTATCCGATACCGCCTTGTCGCGCCACATCTTTGAACGCGCCTGCGAAACGTATTCGTCAGATGGATTTTCCGGATCCTCCGTCGGACGCGGCGTAGGCGTAGTTTCAGGATCGCCGTCCTCATCCTCGTATTCCGGCTCAAAATCCACCGCATACTCAAGAAACTGCGTAAGATCATAAGGATTGTTGCAGTCAAAATCCGGCTTTGTAGCTATAGCAAGTATCTCCCCGGTCTTAGGATTCATCACGATACCCGATGCGCCCTCCTTGAGCTCATTCTTCTGAACAGCCTCCTCAAGATGCTTTTCAAGTATATGCTGTATCGTTTCGTCTATAGTAAGCGTTATATCGCAGCCGTCCTTGGATGCAGTCAGATATTCCTCCTGCTGTTCCTCCAATGTCGTTCCGCTCGCGTTCCTGTTTTGAGATACAGAGCCGTTCACACCTGTGAGATAATCATTAAATCTCAGCTCTATGCCCTGCAGTCCATTATTGTCATATCCGGTAAAGCCAAGCACATGAGATGCGACATTATACGGATAATACCGCTTTGAATCATTTTCAAAATATATCCCTGAGAGCTTTTCTTTAAGATCCCGCTTTTCGTCATTAGCAGCCTTCGCCGCCTCCGTGGTCTCCTCCTCGTACTCCGGGTTTATCAGCTCGTCTATCGCGTCGCTCTGCTCAGCCGAAAGACGCCTCTTTATTACCCTGTACTGCGAATTCTCAGTAAGATACGTCCTGAGTGTACTCTCGCTCATTTCCAAAATAGGCGAAAGCACACTTATACAGGTGTTCAGATCGCCGCTTTTGCTTATATCCTGCGGATTGCAGACAAGCGTCTTTACCGATGCCGATTCCGCCAGTACCTTTCCGTTCCTGTCGTATATCTTTCCGCGGTTTGCCTGCTCGACAGTACCCGATGTCTGGATCTGCTTCGCCCTTTCAGAAAGCTCAGCTCCCTTTATTATCTGCCACCATGCCATCCTGACTATAACGGCTCCGAAGCCCGCCAGAATGCAAATTATTATGATGAGCGTCCTCTTCTTTATACTATTCAATGACGGTAATGCCATTTATTATCATTCCTTTATTATACATAAGCTCATGACCGATTTTTGCGCTTAATTTAGTTATATGCTGAAAAACTCTATAATATTACTGATAACTGAGCTGAAAAAGCCCGCTATCCTGTTTCCGAGCCCCTCTACCTCTCCTGCTGTCTTTTCCGTTACATCGTCCTGCTTAACGTCAACATATACTATCTGATGCGCCTCCGGCCTCTGCATACCAAGTCTTGTCGTAGCCTCCTCCTCGATCTTAGACAGATCCACGCTTTGCTCAAGCTCAAACGATTTCTGTGATGTTACCGACTCTTCAAAGGCGTATTCCGAGCGCTTTTCCTCAAGCGCCGTCTGTGTTTCATTTACGTTTACAAACTGCGTTATCATAAATATCGCCGAAGCGGCAAGGACCAGTACAGATATGACCTTGCTCAGATAGCTTATCTCATTTTTCTTTTTTCTGCTCTTTACTCGTTTTTTATTCACCGTACTTCTTTGCTCTCGCGGCTTTTCTTCTTCTCTGTAATCATACTTATATGCCAAATTTCCGTATGTCACTTTACTCTCCTCATTCCCGATATAAACCTACAATTTTACAGCCGTTCTCAATTTTGCACTCTTTGAGCGTGAATTTTCGCTCAGCTCTGTTTCTGACGGCAGCACCGGCTTCCTGTTCAGCAGACGTATCCTCGGCTTGCCGCCGCACACGCACACAGGGAATTCCTTCGGGCATGTGCAGCCCTTTGCAAGCTCCGCAAAGGTTTGCTTTACTATCCTGTCCTCAAGTGAATGAAATGTTATAACGCTAAGAACGCCTCCGGGATTAAGCACCTCTACAAAATCGCGCAGCGCGTTCTCCAGTATCTTCAGTTCGCCGTTTACCTCTATGCGTACAGCCTGAAACACCCGCTTTGCCGGATGTCCGCCTTCCGCCCTCGCCTTTTGCGGTATCGCCGCCTTTATTATCTCCACAAGCTCTCCCGTTGTTTCAACAGGCTTTTTCTTTCGTTTCTCTGCAATAAAATGCGCTACGCGCCTTGACCATTTCTCTTCACCGTATTCATAAAAGATCCTGGTCAGTTCATCCTCTGTATATTCATTTATGACCTCACGCGCGCTCAGCGTCTGATCACGGTCCATACGCATGTCCAGCGGTGCGTCATGCATATACGAAAATCCGCGTCCGGCAGTATCGAGCTGATATGAGCTGACTCCGAGATCGAGGACCGCACCGTCTATCCCGCTGATCCCAAGCTCCGCCAATATATCCTTTATCTCACAGAAATTCCGGTTGACGCTTATAAATCTGTCACCGAATTCCTTTAGTCTTTCACCTGCCGCCGCTATCGCGTCCTTGTCTCTGTCTATACCGATAAGCTTTCCCGCTCCGCGGCTGAGTATCTCATAAGAGTGTCCGCCGCCGCCCAGAGTACCATCGGCATATATACCATCGGGCCGAACACCGAGCGCGTCCACGCTCTCCCCGAGAAGCACCGAGTAATGATTGAATTCCATCTGCCGCACCTCGTCAAATATTCAGATTGTACTTCAGAATACCGTCCATCATGATGCTTTCCGAAAGCTTGCTCTGGTATTCGTTCCACGCCGCCGCGTCCCATATCTCAAGACGGGTATTCGCGCCGACAAGCACTACCTCTTTAGAAAGTCCGGCATAGTCTATAAGTCTTTTCGCAATGGGTATCCTTCCCTGCTTGTCCACGGTAACAGCCGTTGCCTTACCGAAAAACAAGCGTACAAATGCCGCCGCATTGTAATCTGTAGCAGTAGGGAGCTGATTTACCTTTTCAGCTACCTTGCACCATTCCTCCTCTGTATACAGATGAAGACATTTTTCAGATGTGGACTGCGTGATATACACGGTGTTCTTTACGCTTTCCCTGAGCTTTGACGGCAGGATTATCCTTCCGCGCTCATCAAGCTGCCGCTCGTATTCGTCTACGAACGTTACCATATACATCACCGCCTTCCATTTGGACTCCATATAATGAAATAATATCCTTTACAGAAAAAATCGGACTGCATCGGAACAGTGTGAACCACCTCTCCCACGGATAAGTTTTCACACCTTTTTGCTCCCATTCACTCCAATTTACTCCCTATATGTACTATTGTACAACAAAACCTAAAAAAACGCAACCCTTTTTTTTATTTTTCAGGGTCTTTATTTCATTATATAAAGATTTTGCGAACACTCTTGTAAAATTAATTAAAATAGGTTATAATTAATTAAGCGTTCCAAACAACGGCAAGCGCACATATTTTGTTAACTAAGAATGAACTTGACACTATATGTTGTGCATGTAACAATTATATCACAAATATTACAGTTTGTATATAGTTTTTTCGAAAAAATATTTCAGAATGATTACAAATTTATCATTTGTATTACATCTAATTTGGAGGATTTGTACACATGGAAAAATCAGTTAAAAACGAAGCCGCAGCTGAGGAAAATATAGTAAATCTTCTCTGCGGAGAGCTGGGAATACACAGATGGCAGGCTGAGAATACCATCTCACTTATCGACAGCGGTAACACCATCCCTTTCATAGCCCGCTACAGGAAGGAAATGACCGGCGCTCTCGATGATACAGCGCTGCGCGAGTTTGATACCAGACTCAAATATCTGAGATCGCTGGACGAAAAGCGCGCGGAGACCATACGGCTCATAGATGAGCAAGGCGCGCTGACGGATGACATCAAAAAAGCTGTTGCCGACGCATCGACACTGTCCGAGCTGGAGGACATATACCGACCGTTCAGACCCAAGCGCAGGACACGCGCCTCAATAGCCCGCGAAAAGGGACTTGCGCCGCTCGCAGATGCGCTCTTCCGCCAGGACGGATCACTTACTGACGCAGAAGCGGAGGCGGAAAAATACATATCAGAAGAAAAAGGAGTATCCGATGCGGACTCGGCTCTGAACGGCGCTATGGACATCATAGCCGAAGAAATAAGCGATAATGCCGATTTCCGCAAGGCTCTCCGCCGGATGACCGCCGACAGCGGCTCAGTGGCTGTCAAGGGAACGACAGAGGACGACAGCGTATACAGTCTTTACTACGACTTTTCGGAGCCTCTCTCAAAGCTGCCGCCTCACAGAGTCCTGGCTATAAACCGCGGCGAAAAGGAAGGCTTCCTCTCCGTCAAGATAAACGCTGACGATGAGAAGGCCGTCCGCTATCTCATCCGCAAAACAACGCCGAAGCGCGAAGCCGCAGGCACAAAATACGTAAAGCTTGCGGCGGAGGACGCATATAAAAGGCTCATAGCCCCCTCTCTCGCCTCAGAGATGCGCGCCGCCGCGACAGAAGCCGCGGAGGAAAGCTCAATAAAGGTGTTCAGCAAAAATCTTACCGGACTGCTCATGCAGCCGCCGGTAAAAGGCCGCACCGTTATGGGCTTCGACCCCGGATACAGAACTGGCTGCAAGGTCGCCGTTGTAGACGAGACCGGGAAGGTGCTCGATACGGGAGTCGTATACTGCACACTCCCAAACCACGACAAGGACAAGGCAGAAAAGCAGCTCAGAGCGATGATAGAGCGGAACGGCGTTGAGCTTATCTCGATAGGCAACGGCACGGCCTCAAAGGAATCGGAAATATTCATATCAGAGCTTATCAAGAAGCTAGACAGGTCTGTATATTACGTTATGACGAACGAGGCCGGAGCCAGCGTTTACAGTGCCTCGGAGCTTGCGGCGGAGGAGTTCCCGGAATATGATGTTGCGCTGCGCAGCGCCGTTTCGATAGCGCGCAGGCTTCAGGATCCGCTCGCTGAGCTGGTGAAAATAGACCCGCAGTCCATAGGCGTAGGGCAGTACCAGCATGACATGAACAAAAAAAGACTCAGCGAGGCTCTCGGCGGAGTCGTTGAGGACTGTGTCAACAGCGTGGGGGTGGATCTAAACACTGCTTCGCCATCCCTGCTTTCATACGTTGCGGGCATCAATAAAACAGTAGCCAAAAATATCGAGCTGTACAGACGCGAAAACGGCAGCTTCAAAACGCGCCGCGAGCTGCTGAAGGTGCCGAAGCTTGGTGCCAAGGCCTTTGAGCAGTGCGCAGGCTTTCTGCGCATACCCGGCGGCAGCGATTATCTTGACAACACATCCGTGCATCCGGAGAGCTACAGGGCGGCGAAAAAGCTGGTGTCTGAGCTTGGATATACGGAAGACGATGTGAGGTCGGGCAATATCGCCGATATGAAGGAGCGCGCGGCGAAATACGGTCACGAAAAGCTCTGCGAGCTGCTCGGCATCGGAGCGCCAACTCTTACAGACATAATAGAGAGCATCCTAAAGCCCGGACGCGACCCGCGCGATGAGCTGCCTCAGCCGGTGCTGCGCTCAGACATACTCTCAATGGAGGATCTCAAACCGGACATGATCCTGGACGGAGTAGTCCGAAACGTTATAGACTTCGGCGCGTTTGTGGATATAGGCGTCCATCAGGACGGGCTTGTACACATATCGCAGATATGCGACAGGTTCATAAAGCATCCGACAGACGTTCTCTCAGTCGGAGATAATGTAAAGGTCCGCGTGCTGGATGTGGACGTAAAAAAGAAACGGATATCACTGTCAATGCGTGATATATAAAAGTAGGCGAACGTTTCGCAATCACCTAATAAAAATAAGATCAAGGAGTCTTTGTGATGACAAATAATATATCATTCCCGCGGCTCGGCATAAGTTTTGATATTGACCCGGTAGCCCTGCGGATCGGTTCAAAGGAAATCTATTGGTACGCGCTCATAATCCTCGCCGGATTTCTGCTGGGGCTTCTCCTGGCATCGGCAAAAAGCGAGAAGCGCAGCATAAAAAAAGATAATGTATGGGATATTGCGCTCATAGGCATAGTTGCCGGCATAATCGGAGCGCGCATCTATTACGTTCTGTTCTCACTCGATGAATTCAAGGACAGTTTTCTCGATGTATTCAAGATATGGGAGGGAGGGCTTGCCATATACGGCGGCATAATCGGAGCGCTGATATCGACCTGCATATACTGTAAGGTCCAAAAAATAAATCTGCCGAACACTCTCGACGTATGCTGCGTCGGTCTGCTGCTCGGCCAGTCTATCGGAAGGTGGGGCAACTTCGTCAACTGCGAGGTCTACGGCGGCGTGACCGATTCGCTGTTCGGCATGAGCATAAACGGCGCTGAGCCAGTGCAGCCTCTTTTCCTGTACGAGTCGCTGTGGAGCCTTGCGGGAGTCATTCTTATACTGCTGCTGCGCGGCAAAAAGACGAAAAACGGGCAGGTGTTCCTGTTCTACATCTTCTGGTACTCCTGCGGCAGACTTGTGCTTGAGGGGATGCGGGATACATCCTATATCCTCTACCTTATCCCCGGCGTGCTGGGCATATCGCAGTTCGTAGCCGCCCTGCTGATCCTGCTCTCGATCGCCGGATTTATATATGTGACGATGTCTAAAAAGAAATGCTTCGTCCCGCTTCCGCCGATAACGGCTGACGAGAGCTCGCAAAAAAACGATGACCTTGAACAAAAGGAGCAATAATGATAAGAGGCTGACGCAATGAACATTCCGCTCATCCGTATCAGCCTCGCATCTATATCACTGGATCACATTGCCGCTCTCTACAGCTTCTGCCGGGATAAGCGATTCAAGCGCTACAGCCGCGGTAGTGCCGAGGTTTGTAAGCAGAGCTTTCTGCCCCTCATCACTGCCCGAACCGGCGCTTATGCTTATATGGCAGCCTCTGTCGTATATGTGTATATACGGATATGCCACATAGCAGTCCGCGCCTATGCCCTCGATCTTCTCATTGTCAGTCCTGAGGATCCTGGCATTTTCATATTCATTCCATATATCAGTAGTCGAAAGTGTGTCCGAAAACTGCTCGATCGACACTGTTACGCCGTCAGCAGCGCCGACCGGATCTGTCACATACACAGCGGTGAGCTTGTTCCCATCGCTTACTATGCCCTCGCCGGAAAGGCTGAGCGTATTTCCCGCCGCAGCCGATGCGGTCTCCGCCGAAATAAGCATGTCCGGGCTTACACGCGGGATATCCTGCGCCGCTGTATCCTGATCATTCCCGCCGCCGCAGCCGGCAAGCCCCACAACCATGGCCGCGCAGGCAACAGCAGTAATTAGTCTTTTCATATTACTCCTCCGTATCCTCCGGTGAGCCGCGCTGCGACACCGGATCATTTCTTCATTGCAGCAGCTTCCTTCGCCTTTGCCGCGATATTTTCAGCTGTAAGACCGTACTCCTCAAAAAGCTCGTTCGGCTTGCCAGATTTTCCATAACGGTCAGTGCCGATGATCTTTACAGGACACGGTGCGTTAGCACATACGACCTCCGTTACCGCGCTGCCGAGTCCGCCCATTATATAATGCTCCTCAGCCGTCACTATAGCGCCGGTCTCCTTCGCAGCCTTTGTGATCAGTTCCTCATCTAAAGGCTTTATCGTATGTATATTTATAACTCTCGCGTCTATGCCGTCTTCCTTGAGCATATCGGCAGCCTTGAGCGCCTCCTGCACCATAAGTCCGGTAGCTATTATCGAAACATCGCTGCCGTCCCTGAGCTGAACGCCCTTGCCAAGCTCAAACTTGTAGTCCTCGCCGTTGACATCCTCTACCGCAAGTCTTCCGAAACGCATATATACCGGTCCGTCATGCTCTATCGCAGCCTTTACCGCAAGCTGCGCCTCTATATCATCTGCCGGATTTATAACGACCATTCCGGGGATAGTTCGCATGAGCGCTATATCCTCGAGACACTGGTGCGAAGCGCCGTCCTCGCCTACCGAGATACCCGCATGAGTCGCGCCTATCTTGACATTGAGCTTAGTATATCCGATCGAATTCCTGACCTGCTCAAATGCGCGTCCGGCAGCAAACATCGCAAACGTAGACGCAAACGCTGTCTTTCCGCACGCGGCAAGGCCTGCTGCAACACACATCATATCAGCCTCCGCTATACCGCAGTTGATGAAGCGGTCGGGATAAACCTTTTTAAATGTATCTGTTTTTGTGGATTTTGAGAGATCCGCGTCAAGAACGACGATGTTTTCATTGTCGCCGTATTTAACGAGCGCCTCACCATATGATACTCTTGTAGCCTTCTTTGCCATTATAACATCGCCTCCAATTCTGCAATTTTAGCGTCAAGCTCCGCTATCGCCTGATCGTACTGCTCCTTGTTAGGCGCAGTGCCGTGCCATGCCGCCTGATTTTCCATAAACGAAACATTCTTGCCCTTTACCGACTTCATTATCACAGCTGTCGGCTTGCCCTTGCACTGCTTTGCAGCCTCAACGGCATCATACAGCTCATTGAAGTCATGCGCGCTTGCATGGATAACGTTCCAGCCGAACGCCTCGAACTTAGCGTCTATCGGGTTCGGGTTCATAACATCTGAAATGTTTCCGTCTATCTGGAGTCCGTTGTTATCAACAAATATCGTGAAGTTGTCCAGCTTGTAGTGAGGAGCGAACATCGCCTGCTCCCAGACCTGACCTTCCTCAAGCTCACCGTCACCGAGTATTGAATAAACTCTGTAATCCTTATTGTCAAGCTTTGCCGCGAGCGCCATACCGCCGGCAACGCAAACACCCTGTCCGAGCGAGCCTGTCGACATATCAACGCCCGGCACCTTGTTCATATCAGGATGCCCCTGCAGATAGCTGTCTATATGTCTGAATGACGCAACATCCTCTACCGGAAAAAATCCTCTCTCTGCCAATGTCCCGTACAATGCCGGAGCCGTGTGACCCTTTGACAGAACAAATCTGTCCCTGTTTTCATTCTTAGGATCCTTCGGATCAACGTTCATCACCTCAAAATATAGAAGTGTTAAAACATCAGCTATCGACAGCGAGCCGCCCGGATGGCCCGACTGTGCGTTAAACACCGCCGTGAGTGCATCCTTGCGCACTCTGTTTGCGATAATGGCTAATTCTGTAGCTCTTTTTGCATCCATTATTTATAATTCCTCCTGTTATAATTTTTGACCGGCGTCTGTAAGAACGGATCCCACAGCCGCCTGTGCTTATCTATAAATCCGGATCGCAGCAGCAGATCCTAATCTATACATTTTTATTTTCCGCCCTCCGGCAGCGCTTTTACAGAGTTATAGGCAAGCTCCATTACCTCTTTCAATCTTTGCTCTCTGCCGCCTGTGAACAGCCAGCCGAGCAAAGCCTCAAATCCGGTCGCGCGGCGGTAATCGCCCACATCCGCATTCTTCGGCACAGTATATGATTTAGCGTTTCTTCCCCGTTTGTACGCTGCAAGCTCCTCATCGGACAGGATCGGCTCTATCGCCTTTACCGCTTCCGACTGTCCGTGCGCGCTGACAAACCTTATTGCTTCGACATGCAGCCGATGAGCCGTTCTGCCGGGATGCTCCTCTATTATCCTTGACCGTACATAAACATCATAAAGCGAATCTCCCATATACGCCAGCACCAGCGCATTGTATTCGTTCGGACGTTTCGTAAATCTCATCATTGCGCGTAGCTCCATTTAACTCCGTCAGGAGTATCCTTAAGAACTATATTCATCTCCTTGAGCTTATCGCGGATAGCATCGGCCTCGGCCCAGTTCTTTGCCTTTCTCGCCTCATCACGCTTTTTTATAAGCTCCTCTATCTCAGAATCGAGCGTCTTTTTCGTTTCCTTCCCGAACAGTCCGAGAACGCCGCCCAGTTCACGTATGAGCCCCAGCGCAAGCTCTATCGCCTCTTTGCCCGAATCACTGCTGATCTCTGTATTCGCAATATATACTATATCGAATATTGATGCTATCGCGTCTGCCGTATTCAGGTCGTCATCCATCGCCGCGATGAATTTCTCTCTGCAGTCCTCAAGCTTTTTCTTCAGCTCCGGACCGCACTCCTTCTCCTCCGCGCTGCCGTTTAGGAATTCGAGATTTTCTATACATGTGTATACTCTTTCAACTGCCGATCCGGCCTGATCCATAAGCGTGTCGGCAAAATTTATCGGGTTCCTGTAATGAGCCGAAAGCATAAAAAACCTGATAACCTCGCCGTCATATTTTTCAAGGATCTCGCGTACTGTAAAGAAATTGCCGAGAGATTTGCTCATCTTACGGTTATCCACATTTATGTAGCCGTTATGCATCCAATATCTCGAAAACTCCCTGCAGTTCGCGCATTCGCTCTGCGCGATCTCATTCTCGTGGTGCGGGAACACAAGATCCTGTCCGCCCGAATGCAGGTCTATCGTTTCACCAAGGTACTTGTTTGCCATCGCGCTGCACTCGATATGCCAGCCGGGTCTTCCCTCACCCCACGGGCTTTCCCAATAAGGCTCGCCCTCCTTTTTCGCCTTCCAGAGCGCGAAGTCCATCGGATCCTTCTTATGTTCATTTATATCTATCCTCGCCCCCGCTTCAAGCTCCTCAAGCGGCTGCTTTGACAGCTTGCCGTAGTCCTTGAATTTCTTTGTCGAAAAATATACGTTTCCATCCATAGCATAGGCATAGCCGTTATCGACAAGCTTTTTGATTATATCGATTATCGCATCGATATTCTCTGTAGCCTTCGGATGAACAGTTGCGGGACGTATCCCTATAGCCTCGGCATCCTTAAAATACTCCCTGATAAAACGGTCGCCCAGCTCCTTTACTGTTATCCCTTCCTCATTGGCGCGTTTTATCATCTTGTCGTCTATATCGGTGAAATTCTGTACAAATGTAACTCCGTATCCGAGGTATTCCAGATATCTCCTCATCGTATCGAATATGATGAACGGACGCGCGTTGCCTATATGAAAATAATTATACACCGTAGGTCCGCACGAGTACATTTTTACATTGTTCTTATCGAGAGGGATAAATTCCTCCTTCTGCCTTGTCATAGTATTATAGATCTTCATATTATATATCAATAGCTCCTTCCGCATACCGCGCCGCACATACGTGCCGTGCTCCGGTCGTTATCATTATCCATCGCTCCGTTCTTTCCGGAGCGCCTCCAGCTCCGCGCTTTGCGCTTTAATTTCCGCGTTCAGCTCGTCTATCTTAAGGCTCAGCGCGTTTATCTGCTGAGCGACCGGATCAGGTATCTTTATCTGGTCAAGATCGTAGACGCGCTCGCCGCCCATACTGACTATCCTAGCCGGAACGCCTACAGCCGTTGAGTCTGACGGGACCTCCGACAGCACCACCGCGCCCGCTGCGATCTTTGAATTGCTCCCGACAGTGAACGGACCCAGCACCTTAGCGCCCGAACCTATCATGACATTGTCACCGATCGTTGGATGTCTCTTTCCGCATTCCTTTCCGGTACCGCCAAGGGTGACCCCCTGATATATAGTACAGTTATCGCCTATCTCCGCGGTCTCACCTATTACCACGCCCATACCGTGGTCTATGAACAGCCCCTTGCCTATCCTTGCCGCCGGATGTATCTCCACACCGGTCAGGAACCTGGAAAACTGTGAGATGAGCCGCGCGAGAAATTTTCTGTTATGCCTGTAAAACCAGTGCGCTATCCTGTGCCACATGACCGCGTGAACACCCGAATAGAGAAAAAACACCTCCAGACCGCTCCGCGCAGCCGGATCCCGCTCCATCACCGATCTTATATCCTCACGGAATGTTTTAAACAAATGATCAAACCTTTCTGTGCGGCCGGCCGTTTCCGGACCGGCCGTTCCATATCATGAATATCGAATACGCAGCGCAAAAAATAAAGCGCCGCTTATATAGCATAATATAATTATACCATTAACTGATTAAAAAAACAACTGTTTATTTAAAATAATCTATATAATAAATTGATAAAATTTATCGGTATGTCATATCATGACGGATTTTTGCGTTAAATTCAAATTTCCTCTTGAAAAATACGTTAGTTTGTGCTAAAATATATTCAAATAATTAATCAGTGTTTCACAGGCTAACTGCGGCCTGCGGCTGCACAGGAGGAGGTCTGT
This sequence comes from uncultured Clostridia bacterium, assembly GCA_904420525.1. Classification (GTDB taxonomy): domain Bacteria; phylum Bacillota; class Clostridia; order UBA1381; family UBA1381; genus Ornithomonoglobus. The sequence continues at coordinate 57,014 of CAJFVT010000063.1, forward strand.
TATGAAGCTGCTTGAATCAGGTGAAATGTATCTTGAAACGATCCTTATATTGAAGAACAAATACGGCTATGTACGCTCGATCGATATAGCTCACGAAATGAACTTCTCAAAGCCGAGCGTATCAAGGGCTATGTCGCTGCTCAAGGAGGACGGATATATAGAAAACGATCCGCATGGAATGATCCTCCTTACCGAAAAGGGACAGGAGGTAGCTGAGAAGATCTATGACAGACATAAGACTCTCACAAAGTATCTTATCCTGCTTGGCGTGAGCGAGGAAACGGCACAGCAGGACGCCTGCCGTATCGAGCATGTCATAAGCGAGGAAAGCTTTGAAAAGATCAAAGCTTTGATACCCGACTCATTAAAAGAATAATAATAGGTAATTGCGAAACGCGGCAGTGTTTTGTAATTACTTCCCTATACTGTGCGAAACGACTGTTTCGCAATCACCTAAGAATAATAGCTTAACGGACTGCCGCGCTCATGCATAGGCATCGAGACCGCGGCGGTCTATTTTTTTTGCACGGCGCTTTTACGGCGCACATATGCCGCAGGGCGAATATCCCTGAGCTGTCAGCTCTGCTCTGCTCCCGCTGTATTCCCGCTTGTTTTTTTCACTCATATTCGATACTCCCGGACAGTCGGGATAATGGAATTTCTTTGACCGAGTATTAAGAATATATACGGTCTCTGTACCGGTCAGAACATCTTCCGGCACGGCAGCATGATTGCTGCCGTCTAAATAGCTGATGCCCACTCCGGGCTGGACGTTATAGCAATATACATTAAAGCAAAGTCCGCTGCCGCCGTCCTCAACGGACATGCCCTCCATCAGCACACCGCGGGCGACAAGCTCGCTGCCCCTGAAATCCGGCGTTACACGGTACATAACATGGTTCCCCGTAGCCTCTATATAATCTGCCGTCATATTTTCAAACGGCAGCATCCCCTCCGTATTCATATACCGAGTGCCGGTGATAAGATTTTTTTCATTCGCGTTTTCCGCCGACAGCTGGTAGCCTATGAGATGACATCGGTTATACAGATACTTCCCATCAATAAAATCATATTTAGACGTGACCCAGCCTGACGGCTTGATCATACCGATCGCGCCGCGCTCTTCTGTGGGCATTGTATCGATCGAAAGGCTTGCAAACGCCTCGCCGCAGCGCCCGAGCCAGTCAAGCTCACTGTAGCTTTCAAACGAGACCGAGCTTATCTCGCTTTCATCAAAATACGGCACATTGCCGTTTATCACCGTATACGCGCTGCCGCTGTATTCCGGAACAAGCTCCGGGATAAAAAATCCCTCGCTGCTGTCCGATACTATAAACACGGTGCTTGTATCGCCGTTCCAGCTGACCGCGCAGTCAAACGCCTCCGATACAGCGCGCACAGGCACCAGCGTTCTGTCGTTTATTATCACTGCAGGCGACTCAAGAGCAATATCCTCGCCGTCCCTGTATATCACAGGATCGCCTACCCCTATGCTTACGTTCACATCGCCGCGGACGCCGACAGCCGTCTGTGCTTCCTCATCCCAAGTTACCTCCGCGCCTAGCGCTTCAAAGATCGCGCGCATAGGGACCATGGTCCTGTCGTTTATTATCACCGGATCCACATCAAAGCTGACGCGGACGCCGTCTACAAAGACGGCAACATCTTCCGATGCCGATGCTGACGGCGTTAAAACAGCCGCGCAGATCAAGGCTAATGCCAATTTACCGCGTACCACACCGTATCCTCCTCTCTAAATAAAAAAGGGGACTGCTGCAAAACTCATTGAATTTTGCAACAGCCTCCTGTCAATCACTTTTTAATTATGATCACGGCTGCTTTCCGATGTAAGCAAGGATACCGCCGTCAACATAAAGAACATGTCCGTTAACCGCATTTGATGCATCTGATGCAAGGAATACAGCAGGTCCTGTAAGCTCTTCAGCCTGCAGCCATCTGCCTGCCGGAGTTCTTCCGCAGATGAACTGATCGAACGGATGTCTTGAACCGTCAGCCTGCTTTTCGCGGAGCGGAGCTGTCTGCGGTGTTGCGATATATCCCGGTCCGATACCGTTACACTGGATGTTGTAAGCGCCGTACTCTGAACAGATGTTTCTTGTGAGCATCTTGAGACCGCCCTTAGCTGCAGCGTAAGCTGAAACTGTTTCACGGCCAAGCTCTGACATCATTGAACAGATGTTTATGATCTTTCCGTGACCCTTCTTGATCATTGAAGGAATAACAGCCTTTGATACGATAAACGGAGCGTTGAGGTCTACATCGATCACCTGACGGAACTGCTCAGCTGTCATATCGCACATCGGTATTCTCTTGATGATGCCTGCGTTGTTGACAAGAATATCAATAACGCCGACAGTCTCCTCGATATCCTTTACCATGTCCTGAACAGCCTGCTCGTTTGTAACATCGCAAACATAGCCCTTAGCATCTATACCATCTGCCTTATATGCCTCCAAGCCCTTGTCAACAAGCTCCTGCTTGATATCGTTGAACACGATCTTAGCTCCGCACTTAGCGAATGCCGATGCGATAGCATAGCCTATGCCGTATGATGCGCCTGTTACCAACGCAACCTTACCCTCAAGGCTGAAATTCAAAAAATCACTCATTGGATTCTCCTCCTTAAAAATATGTATATTTTAATATAAATATTAACTTAACCAAGCGGATCCGGACGATAAATGAGGTGTGAATAATTGCCCTCGATATCCCTGTACCAATAGGTCTTAAGTCCCGCGGCATTCTCCGATACGTCATGGACCTCCTCGACTCTGTTGTCAGCCTTGAGCTTTTCAACGATCTCATCGAAGGCCTTGGGGCTTACCGAGAACGCCAGATGTCTTATACCCGCCATTTTCTCAGCGTCATCCGCCTTTTCCGTCTGAGCCGATACAAACTCGATCATGCTTCCATCGGGGAACTGCAGGAAATATGTACCCTTGCCGTTGTCATAAACAACTCTGCCGCCGTACATATCCATATACCAATCTTTAAGCGCCGCAGTATCGAATGAAACGACCGCGACATGCTCTATCCCGCTTACTGCCATACTCATTCCTCCTCTCACGGCCGACCATTATGACCTGCCGTCTTTGTCTATATATATTATAGCATAATCAAGAAAGAATTTCAAGCAGTCTTCATTAATTTTATAAAAATTTGAATTATTCCACTGAATATTATACAATTCTATCTTTCTTCCTGAATTATTCCTTAAAAATACCTATATCAGGCAGTCCTCTTAGGGTATGGGCATTTGAAAAACTGCCTGCTCATAAATAAGCCGATCAATGACACGATCCCATCCGTAACGGGATAAGTAAGCCAGAAATAATCCAGCCCGAACCTAGAGAATAGGTATGCCAACGGCACGAACAGAAATACTGTTCTTATGACCGTCAGCAGAGAGCTTTTTAAGCTTGCTCCGACAGCCTGAAACAGGACCGGATATGTAAGTGATGTTACCAGCGGTATAAAGCTCAAGCCTATAATACGGAAAGCCGTGATGCCTATTCTTATGACCTCATCGTCCATCGAGAAAAACCGCAGCATAGGCTCAGGTATGATCATGAAACAAAGTGTTCCTAAAAACATCAGAGCCGCGCCGAAAATTATCGCTGTATTCAAGGTTTTTCTGCATCTCTCAGTATTCCCCGCCGCATAGTTGAAGCTTATGACAGGCACGATACAGGTCTGCATCGCGCCAAGCGGGATAAAGAAAAAGGTCTGCCACTTGTAATACAGTCCCAGCACTGTAACAGCGGCGTCGGAAAATGTCGCAAGTATCATATTCAGACCGAATATGTAGAGGGTATATGCCGACTGCATGAGAATATTCGGTGTCCCAAGGCAGAATATCCTCCCCACATAGCGAGGATATCTTCTCCATTCCGGCGGCTTGTAAAATCCATTTTTCATGACCACAAGCGCCGCAATGATCTGACCCGCAGCTGTTGCGGCCGCAGCGCCTGCGATACCCATCTCCGGAAGTCCGAACATCCCGAAGATAAGCAGAGGGTCGAAGATCATATTCGTTGCCGCGCCTGCTATCTGGGCTATCATAGGGATCTTCATATTGCCGCGCGCCTGCAGTATTTTTGTCCATATACTTTCCAGAAACAGCCCGAAGCTGAACACGCATACGATCCTTCCGTATGTGATAACATCCGCAATTACCTCAGGAGACGAGGTCTGTAATCTTGCATACAGCGGCATTACCGCATAGCACACCGCGGCAAAAACGGCCCAAAGAACGACTGCCAGCGGAGTCCCGGCTCCCGCATATTCGTCAGCCCTATCGCTCTGCCCAAGTCCCAGCTTCGAAGCCATTACCGTGTTGATCCCCACTCCCGTACCCACAGCTAATGCGATCATCAAAAGCTGTAATGGATAAACGATCGAAAGCGCGGTAAGCCCAGACTCCGAATATCTTCCCACAAACACGCTGTCGATAATATTATAAAGCGCCTGTATAAGCTGCGCCAGCATTACCGGCGGAGCCATTTTAAAAAGTATTTTACTTATTTTTTCAGTTCCAAAGTAATCATTGTTTTGTTTGATGTTTTCCATATCCATAATTATCAACTCCCAATTTGAACTATACCAGTATACAGCAAACCAAATCGAATGTCAATAGGTTATGTATCATTTGTTTGCAGACAGCCTTTGATATGCCTGACATTTTTTCAGCGCACAACAAAAACGCCCCGCAAACCGCAGCCGTACGATTTGCAGGGCGTGTGAATTATGGACTTTCGTTACTCTGTATCTGATGATATTATAATTCCTTTCGCTTTACACTTTGGACATATCGCAGACAATCTGGGGATCTCGGTTTGCCCCTCTTGCTTTTTATATTTTACCTTGAATGTATGTCCGCAGTTTGAACAGGTATGAGATAAGAATACCGTGCTGTCCTCTAAAGCATCCCACAGTTTTTTAGAACGTTTTATTTCCATTTTATAATAAATATAAAATACTGGGCTAACAAAGAGTATTCCCACAACAGCTATTGATGCTGCGATTACTGTCATTGCTAACACCGCGTCTGAGTTCAAATACGAAGTAGAAATACCGATACCAAAAACTATAGCAATCAGAAGTGATATGCATCCGATAACAAATGAATATTTAGCAACCTTAGGATATAGCTTTACATTTTTTGACGCTTCGTTATAATCCTTTCTTTGCTTTCTTTTATATTCCTCGACCTTGTTCTTTTCCGCAGAAGCATTATAATCTTCCAAGCGCCGTTTCTGCTCCCTGTCAGCAAATCGTAAGGCCTTTTGATAATTGGCATTGTCAGATAAGCTTACAGCAAGCTTTGCTAAGTCTTCTTCTTTATCGACCATCTCATCGATCATCAGCTTCCCCAGATAAGCTCTCGCGTTTTCGGGAGCAATATTCAGCACTTTTTCGATCAGCTCATTTGCTTTATTCCATTCTTTATCAGTCATCAGCAGAAATGCGCGTTTCAGCATCGAGTCCGTGGTGCTATGTCAAGATAACGGACACATTAAACCTTTGTTTTTTAGTAAAATCAGCAAAATGCACAAATTGGTCGCATTTATTCC
>CAJFVT010000064.1 GCA_904420525.1 uncultured Clostridia bacterium
GCTGTATATGCTCACAGGCAGTCAAAACGAGGTGAACGCTTGGTTTTCAGGCGGCGCTCCGGACGAAAACAGCGGTTTCTATATCATGGACCGCTACCGCTATCTTACCAAGATAAGGGCGTATATCATAAAGGAACGGTACGGCGAGGCGCTTTCGCTGCTCAGCCGCGCAGATAAATATTTTACGGAATATGAGCGTGTGTACTGTCATATAGAAGCCTTGATCTTAAAAGCGATAGTTCTTAACAGGCTCGGCGACGAAATGTTCCGAGAGGTATTTGACAAGGCGCTCAGCCTGTGCGGCGAGTATAGGTTCACGCGCATAGTTTCAAGATACGGCGCAGCGGTGCTTGATATGCTGAAGGACTCGGCGGCAGGCGCGGCGCTCGTGCAGAACACGCGGCAGCAGGCGGTGCTGTACCCGAATTTCTTAAAGCCGGAGCGCCATGAGGACTACGGTCTTACCGAAAGCGAACGGACTGTACTCAAGCTCATCTGCGACGGGCTCACGAATGAGGAGATAGCAAGTCTCACCGAGACAACGGTGCGCACGGTGAAGTTCCACCTGAGAAATATTTACCGGAAGCTCAACGTAAAAGGACGTACCGGCGCGATCAATCTTTGTCTCGAAAACAAAATAGTTTAAACACGCCGGCGGCGGTTTATATATAAAAACAAGGAGGTAGTATTAATGAAGGTAAGAAAATTTTTAAGCGGAACGATCGCGGCAGTTCTTGTCACGGCTCTGCTTCCGGCAAATGCGGCATTAGCTGAGGATGAAGCAGGCGTATCAAAGAGCACAGTAACAACTATGGACAGCGTTGATATACCTGTTTCGGGTCAGACTCCGGCAACAAGCAACACATCGGATGAAAATGATACAGACACTATTTTCAATGAAATGATAACAATAAACAGCGAGTCAAGTTTGAAAACAGAGTGTATAGACAGCAGTGGCAGCGGATATACATGGACGCCAGTGGTTGAAAACGGAGAAGCTGTAAGCGGTACCCTTGAAATTATCAATCTCACTATGGATCTTTCGGAAAATCCGGATGGAGAGTTCGCATGTATATGGTCTGCTATCCCGCTCACGCTTGTTATAAATGGAACTAATTCACTTGTAAACATGAAATCCAATAAGCTTTACGGTACAGCCATATATTGTGATGCTGACCTGACTATTATCGGAACAGAAGGCTGCTCCCTTTATGCAAAGGGAGGAACGGGTGGACTGACTTATAATGGAGGTTCCATTGTTTCATGGCAGAAGAATTCCGATAAAAAAGGAATGATCTCATTTCAGGATATAAAGGCGGATAAATATATGCTGCGCGTTGAAGAAGTAAACATGGGTTCAAACTTATGGAATGTAGTAACATTTTTTGATGAATATCTGGGCAGAGAAGGCTCCGGCGGTGTAACGCCGCTTTATTGTCCCAACGGTGAGAGCGCTGCAGGAAAAAGCTTTACAGTTGCACAGGACGTGACGCTTACATATAATAAGCCGGAATACACTAACACGGTGCTTGAAAAGATCACAGCCGAGGAAACAACTGACGATTCCGTTGCTACAGTAGTGCTTTCTGAGATAAAGCCTAACGGCAGCGCCCTGAAAAAGATCACATGGGAGTATAGCGAAACATCGGGAAGCTACGATGGCTCCATCGACACAGAAGGCTCGGTATACTTCGGCGTGATAATCCCATATCTGCTTGAAACAGAGCTTAGCAGCACCACAGACGAGATAACAGTTACCATTGAATGAGGAGGATACATAGAATGAGCAGAACATACATAGAACCGAAACTGGAAATAAAAGAATTCGCTATGGAATCGATCGTGACAGACTCCATAGTAACGGCAGAGCAGCTTGCAAACGAGTACCTTGACAATTACGAGACGCAGAATAATTCCCTAAAGAGCAGGATAGCGCTCAGAGCTGTATTCTGATACCCGACATCATTTCTACGGTCCGGGGCTTAAAAATTCAGCAACAAACACCTCTTAAAAACGGGTCTTACCGTCCGCTTTGAGAGGTGTTTTTTACTGTCCTATCATATCCCCTATGATCTACTGCGCCGGCAGGGTCATTACCACCTTAAAACCATTGTCGTTATACGCGTCAAAGCTCCCGCCGTGTACTTTTATGATCCTGTACGCCATCGGCAGACCTATCCCGTGAGCGGTTTTCGGTATCTCGGCTATATTATCCAGCACGCTGTCTGGCACTCCGCGACCGTTGTCAGATATTATGATCCTTGCATTGTTTTCACAGATATCTTCTTGGATATAAATATTACAGCCGTTCTCATTGTGGCTTACGGCGTTATTTATCAGATTGAACACTGCGCGCTCCAGCAATACTTCATCACCCAAAACCACTGCCTTTTCGGCTCTCAATTCAAGCTCGACCGAGAATTTTTCAGAAAGCCCGTTATTCATGATCTCCGTTACCACACCGCGTATCAACGGACAGATCTTTACCGGATTTTTTCTTGACGGCTGCATATCGTATTCCATAGATGAAATCAAATTCAAGTCCTCGATAAGCCTTTTTATCTTTATACTGTTTGACAAAATGACCTCCGCTTTCTTTCTGTTCCCGTTCGAAAGTCCGCCGCTGCTTAAAGCTTCCGAATATCCGGTAATAACAGAAAGCGGAGTTCGTATATCATGTGATATCCCCGCGATCCAGTTTGAACGGGCATTGTCACGCTCACAGAGCGCCGCATTTTTTCTCTCTATGACCTGTGAAGTCTGATTTAGATTTCGGCATATCTCCTTAAATATGCCTTTCTCCTTTAATTTAACTTCTTTTTCCTGCTTTAAGTCACTTATTCCGTTCATCAGCTTTTTCAGCCGCTTGTAAAGCTTTATTCCCAAAATAAACGCCAGCGCAGCGGCAAGGCATAGATTTAAGGCGAGAACATACAAAATACGCTGCGGAAGAGTATGGAACCAATCCATTGAATATTCTATCTCATACTTTCCTACCGAATACTTCGGTTTTCCAAGCACTAGCAGCCCATAATCCTCTGTCCGGACATATACGGGATAATCGTTTATGAACCATCTCGTCATAGCGGCAATGTCATTTATCGTATATTTTACGGGTATGTCCTCAGGCTTATCCATATCCCACACAACGTCTCCGTTCCCGTTTATCAATATGCACCAATACCCCTCAGGCAGAGCCTCCGGAGCTGTCCCGCTCTCCAGGCTCTCGCTTATATTTGAAAGGATATATCTCGGCTTGTTTTCACTGTCATAACCGGTATCGCTGCCCAATATGGCAAAGCCGATAAAATTTATAATGAGCAGCAGAGTGGCTATAAAGCCGGCTGAAAATACAAATATCCCGAAAATTTTAAAAGCAGTCTTATTCATTTACATTCACCAGCTTATAGCCAAGTCCCTTCAATGTTATGATATGCGCGGGTCTTGAGGGATCCTCCTCTATCTTTTCACGCAAATGCCTTATCTGCACCATGAGGTTGTTTTCATGACCGTAATAATCATCGCCCCACGCGGCCATACAGAGGGCGTCGTTCGTAACGATCTTATTCCTGTTTTCCCAAAGCTTTTTGATAAGTATGAGCTCCTTTGCCCTTAGCGGTATCTCTCTGCCGTCCTTTATCACTGCCGCGTTTTCAAGATCGACCTTACTTTCGCCGGCGGAAAAACACATCTCCGCACTGACTGTGCCGTAGGTGCGCCTGAGCAGCGCTTTTATCCGCAAAACCAGCTCCTTTGCAAGGAACGGCTTAACTATATAATCATCCGCCCCAAGCCCCAGCCCGCGTATCTTATCCTCCGGCTCGCCTCGCGCGGTCAGAAATATAACAGGCGCCTGCGAAAATTTTCGTATCTCCTGATACAGCATAAACCCGTTGCCGTCCGGGAGATTTATATCCAGCAGAAACAGCGCGACCGGCTGAGTTTTTGCAAGCTCCATCGCTTTTTTACAGTCCGGAGCGGTATATACCTGAAAAAACCCCTCCGAAAACAGAATATCCTCTATCATTTTAAGCAGCTCCGGCTCGTCATCTACCACCAAGATTTTTTTATTCATCAATTCCTGCATAAATATCACCATGCTTAAATATTTTATATCTCTATTTTAACACAAATGCCCTTGTTTTTAAAGTATGCGAAAAAAATTTAAGGTTAAATTAAGGATCTTTATTTATAGACATCACTATTTATTAAAAAGCTTATTCACCCAAAAGCGCTGTACGATCAATTTGATATTGATTTTTATCCGTATGCGTGTTATAATTGTAATATAATCAATACAGGAGGCATTCTTTTCTATGCAGATCAACTATTCAAAGCAGGCTATCAAATTTTTAAAACGGCAAGATCGTATAACCAGAAAAAGAATAGTTGATGCTATATCAACACTTCCGTTAGGAGACGTAAAAAAACTGCAGGGCGAAATAAACACATACCGATTGCGCGTCGGAGATTTTCGAGTGATTTTTGATAAGCATGGTAACATAATATATATAAGCAAAATAGATAATCGCGGAGAAATATATAAGTGAACATAGGAGGGATAATTAATGTCTGATGTTAAAGAACGGATCCTGGGCGCAGTCACAGTGATGACTGACAATGATGCAAAGAAGCTATGGAAAATAATCATTGACAACTTCGCACTCTGGAATGATATAGAAGAGGTCGTTCCAGATAAGACAGACAAAGCAATGCTTAAGGACATAGAAAATGACCCTGACTGCCAGTCCTTTCTTTCTGAGCATGATGCTATGAAAGAATTGGGGCTGTAGCCTCGATTTTTACAAAAATATATCATAGACCTCGTATAAGCGTTTTATGCTTCATGCGAGGTTTTTTTCGCCAAAATTTAAGGTTAAATTAAGGATCAGTCAAGCTTTATTTCAGCTTTGCATGATATCATATATATACAAGCAAACAAGGAAAGGAGCTTAACTATGAAAGAAATCGTAAAAACACAGCTGCTGACAAAGGAATACGGTGGTATCGAATGTGTAAGCAGCTTGAATATGAACGTTATCGAGGGCAGGATCTATGGCTTTCTTGGCCCAAACGGGGCCGGCAAATCAACCACTCTTAAAATGCTGCTCGGTCTTGCCCGGCCAACACACGGAGAGATAGATATTTTCGGGAAGCGGCTAACGAATAAGAACAGGCTGGATATCCTGCGCAATATCGGTTCTCTTATCGAATCGCCTTCATATTACGGGCATCTTACGGCAAGAGAAAATCTCAGGATATATCAGACGATCCTTGGCATACCGGAAAAGAACATAGACAAGGTGCTGAGGATAGTCCGTCTCGACAGACAGCAGAACAAAAAGGTTTCCGCCTATTCGCTGGGTATGAAGCAGCGTCTCGGTCTTGCATCGGCGCTTCTGTCGTTCCCTAAGCTGCTGATACTCGATGAGCCTACAAACGGGCTTGATCCGGCAGGCATACAGGAAATGCGCGAGCTGATATGCTCTCTTCCCGAACAGTACGGTATGACGGTCATAGTTTCAAGCCATCTGCTCTCGGAGATAGACCAGATAGCAGAGGATATAGGTATAATAGCAAACGGAAAAATGAAATACCAGGGACCTCTGGCTCTGCTCCATGATACCGACAGATCAAAAACTCTGGAGGAAATATTCCTTGATCTGACCGGAAAGGACGTGAGCCTATGATACGTCTTTTAAAATGTGAGCTGATAAAGACGCGGCGGCGGTATGTTTTCCTGACCGCGCTTGCTATAGTTGCCGCCGGACTGGTATTCTCGCTCTACGGCGACTACTCCGGCGATAACTCCGATTTTATACTCCGCAACGGATGGGTGATGATGCTGTATCAGCTGCCGCTGGCAAACGGGATATTCTTCCCTCTCATGGCAACGGTGATAGCTTCGCGCCTCGCTGACTCTGAGCACAGGGGAAGCGTTTTCAAGCAGCTTTTCGCGGCTGAGAAAAAAGGCAGGATATATGACGCGAAGCTCATCTTCGGTCTTGCGGTAATGCTCATAGCTGTGCTGATATACTGGACTGTCATAATAATTTTCGGAAAGCTCATCGGATTTGCCGGCGATCCTCCCGCAGATCTTTATCTGCGATACCTTGCCTGCATCGCTGCTCCAACCGCCGTGATATATGTTTTTCAGCACGGACTTTCCATGCTTTTTAAAAATCAGGCAGTATCGTTTTTCACCGGTGTGATCGGCACCTTTGCCGGAGTATTCTCGATGTTCCTCCCGCAGCTGCCGCTGCTGAGACAGCTGCTGCCCTGGGGCTTTTACGGAGCGATGCAGTTCGTGGGGCTTTTCGGCTGGACAAAGGAGGCACGGTATGCGAACGCGTATTTTGAGCTGATGCCCGTCGATCCCGCAGTATATTTTATCGCGGCGATATATGCGATAGCCTTTTACGCCGTAGGAAAATATCTGTTTTACAGAAAGGAGATATGATATATGTTATTCAAGCTTATAAGAGCGGAACGGATGAAACTCAAGCGTTCGCCGGTATGGATCGCGTTTATTCTTATGCCGATAGTCCCGGCCGTTATGGGAACGATAAACTATCTCGGCAACTTGGATCTGCTCAATAGCGAATGGTACAGCCTGTGGACGCAGCACACCTTATTTACATGTTACTTTTTCCTTCCGATAATGGTAGGCATCTACTGCTCCTATATCATGCGTCTGGAGCAGAATAATCATAACTGGAACAAAACGCTGACTATGCCTGTGCCAAAAAGCGCGGTATTTGCCGCCAAGCTCATTATCACAGCATTTATGATACTGATAAGCGAGATATGGATAGGCATTCTGTTCATTTTATCCGGTAAGGCGATAGGCATGAGCGGCGCTCTGCCGCTGAAAGACATAGCTGTATGGTGTCTTTTCGGCACGCTCGGCGGCACGGTAATGGCGGCAGTGCAGCTCGTTATATCGATGCTGATAAAAAGCTTCGCCCTCCCGATAGGGATAGCGCTCGCCGGAGGCATATCCGGAATGGTGTTCCTGGCAAAGGATCTGGGACACATATGGCCGTACTCGCTCATGGCGTATGGAATGAACTCAAATTCACCGCAGCAGATGCTTGAGAGCGGATATGTTCCGTTTATACTTATATGTATCGGCTATATCTCGCTGTTCACCATTGCCGGCAGCGTTATAATGAGCAAAAGGGAGATGTGATATATAAAGGGCTGCCGCTTTTAGTGCGACAGCCCCCTAATTTCTCAAAAAATATTACGATCCTTCCGGTGTGCCGCTGTCCTCCTGCGGCTCGTCCGGCGCCATAGAGGCTATGGCTCTTATTTGCTGCACCGCCAGCCTGTGCAGGATCTGCATACGCTCCTCCTGCGGTTTTCCGTACTCTTTCATCAAATCATTATAGCTCTCAAGATTTAATAATATTATCGACTGATGGATAGTTGCGTAATCCCTTATATTGCCCTTCAGCTTCGGATTTTCCCCTCTCCACTGTCTTTCAGTCTTGCCGAACAGGATAACGTTGAGCATATCGGCATCGTTAACATAGTCATATAAGAGCTGACGCTGCGTAAGCTCCTCAGGCTCCACATTCCCCTTCATCACGCTGGCATGCATATCATGCTTGAGCCTTACGACCTCTCTGCTTAGGTTCCACGGCAAAGGCTGCCTCCTTGTCTTATTGATCTTGAACCGCTGATAATCCTTCATTATGTAAAGCACGAATTCCGGGGACAGCCATGCTGTGAATGCCATTGCGATATCGCTGTGCGCATATATCCCTCCATAGCGTCCGGTCCTTGAAATGATACCTACAGCATCCGATGCCGCTATCCATTTTGCCGGTGTCATCACAAAGCAGTTGGATCCGGCTTCATCCATGATCGGCTCTACCCTTGAACGGTCGAATTTAGGGTTGTGAAGCTCCTCCCATAATGCCAGAAATTCAATGGTACTCTTCTCTCTCATCCAATTCTGTATCACAAACAGCGGATCGACCTCCTCGTTGCGGTACCTCGCGATCTCATTTAATGAAGCATAGTCGTTTTTGAAATCCGATGAAAAAATATTGATGTCTATCCCGCTGGCGCGCACCCTTTCCTTTATGGTCCTTTCTATGCTCAGTTCTATCCTCTTTTCCATATTGCCGCCTTTCGTTACTAATAGATCTATATCCTTTTCGCAAGTTTTTCAACATTGTCAGCACGGAACCGCTCAAACCTGTCCTCCTCTATAGCGAGGCGTATCTCTTCCATAAGATGATTATAGAAATACAGATTATGCAGCACGCACAGACGCATACCCAGCATCTCCTTCGCCTTGAACAGGTGACGGATATAAGCGCGCGAATAGTGACGGCACGCAGGGCATCCGCATTCCGGATCTATCGGCTCCGGATCAGTTTCGTATTTCTGGTTCAGCAGGTTCATAGTCCCGTTCCTTGTAAATATAAACGCATGGCGCGCATTCCTCGACGCTATGACACAGTCAAAGAAATCGACTCCCCTGGCCACAGCCTCTATTATATTCGACGGTGTTCCCACGCCCATAAGATACCTCGGCTTATCCTCAGGCGCATGCGGCACCACAACGTCAAGTATATGATACATCTCCTCGTGGCTCTCGCCTACAGCAAGACCGCCTATCGCATATCCGTCGAGATCAAGCCTTGCTATCCTGTCCATATGCTCGGCTCTGAGATCGTCATACGTTCCGCCCTGATTTATACCGAAAAGCATCTGCTTTTTATTTATCGTGCGCTCAAGACCGTTCAGCCTTGACATTTCCGCCTTACAGCGCTCCAGCCAGCGATAGGTCCTGTCTATCGAGCTTTTAACATAGTCGCGCGGCGCCGGATTTTCTATGCACTCGTCAAACGCCATTGCTATAGTCGAAGCAAGATTTGACTGTATCTGCATGCTCTCCTCCGGTCCCATGAATATCTTCCGCCCGTCTATATGCGAGCTGAAGCTCACGCCCTCCTCGGTTATCTTGCGCAGTCCCGCCAGCGAAAACACCTGAAAGCCGCCGCTGTCAGTGAGGATAGGTCTGTCCCAGTTCATGAATTTATGCAGGCCGCCCATCCTGTATACTATATCGTCACCCGGACGCAGGTGCAGATGATACGTGTTGGACAGCTCTACCTGACAGCCTACCTCCTTCAGATCCATTGTTGAGACCGCACCCTTTATCGCGGCTATCGTCCCAACGTTCTGGAACACAGGAGTCTGGATAACACCGTGAACAGTCCTGAATTCTCCGCGCCGCGCTTTTCCGTTTGTGTGTAAAACTTTAAACATTTATTGTCCTCCGAAATAATTATGATCTTGCTGTACCGCACCTGTAAGCTTACCCGAATAGATCACTGTGCGTCCCTGTTCTCGACAAATACAAAACAAGCTCACTATCAATAATCTCATAGATCAGCAGCCAATCAGGTGTGATGTGACATTCACGGAGTCCTTTATAATTACCCCCAAGTGCATGATCTCTGTATCTTTCTTCAAGCTCCTCTTCAGACACCAATTTCCTTACAACCTCATCAAGTAATTCTATTTTATATCCTCTTCGTATCGCCAGTTTCAAGTCCTTTTTAAATCTGTTAGATGCAACTATATCAAGCATCTGCTTCCACCTCACGCAGCAGCTCTGCAAAAGATGAATATCTTTTATATTTTTCCGGATGCTTCCTGAACTCCTCGGCTTCTTTTATTGCCGTAATAGTGTCCGCATTCGGGATCTCTCTTGAAATATTAAACGGTATGGCGTTTTCCCTTATCGTCTGTCTTAAAAATATATTGACCGCTGTTGACAGATCAAGTCCCAAATCAGCCAGCAGCTCCTGCGCCTTTGCCTTTATATCGGAATCAATAGTAATACTCGTAGACACCTTTGCCATATAGATCACTCCCTTTAACACTTTTCATTCATATTATATTGTTATTATACAATATAATATGCTTTTTGTCAATATTTTATATGTGCATTATATTTATAATATATTTATTTTATAAACATGGCGTCTCCGAACGAAAAGAAACGGTATCTTTCCTTAACAGCAGTTTCGTATGCGCGAAGTACATGTTCTCTTCCTGCCAGTGCCGAAACGAGCATTATCAAAGTCGATTCAGGCAGATGGAAATTCGTTATAAGCGCGTCTATAACATGGAATTCCTTGCCCGGATATATGAATATGTCCGTCCAGCCGGAAGCGGGCTTCAGAGGCAGTCCGTCAATGCCGGCGGTCTCAAGCGTGCGCGTTGCGGTAGTACCAACGGCTATCACTCTTTTTCCCGCCGCCTTTGTCCTGTTTATAAGCTCCGCCGTTTCGGCCGGCAGCACATAATATTCCGAATGCATCTTATGCTCCGTTATCTCATCCGCTTTTACAGGTCTGAACGTGCCCAGCCCCACATGCAGCGTTACATAGCCTATGCTCACTCCGTTTTGCTTGATCTTATCAAGCAGCTCCGGCGTGAAATGCAGTCCGGCCGTAGGCGCCGCAGCGCTGCCGGTGTGCCTTGCATATACTGTCTGGTAACGCTCCTTATCCTCAAGCTTCTTGGTGATATATGGCGGCAGCGGCATCTCGCCGAGCTTATCGAGAACGTTCTCGAACAAGCCCTCATATTCAAATCTGACAAGCCTGTTTCCGTCATTTATGACCTCAAGTATCTCCGCCCTCAGCTCGCCGTTCCCGAAAACGAATCTCGCTCCGGGCTTTGCGCGTCTGCCTGGGCGCAGTATGACCTCCCAGGTGTCAAGAGAGTGCTTGTTGAGCAGCAGAAATTCTATTGCTCCGCCCGTATCCTCCTTTACCCCGTAAAGCCGCGCAGGCAGCACGCGCGTATCGTTCAGGATCAGCGCGTCACCCGGTTCTATCATATCCGCTATATCGTAAAAATGCCGGTGTTCGATCTCTCCGCTTTTCTTATCTAGCACCATCAGCCGCGACCCGTCTCTTTTTTGCAGCGGCTCCTGAGCTATAAGCTCCTCCGGCAGGTCATAGTAAAAATCGGATGTTTTCATTAAGCTCGTATCTCCTTCGCATGCAGGACGCCCCGCAGTCCGTATCCGGCATCCTGAAAAATAAACAAAATTTTCGATCTCATACTATTTTAGCACAAATATCCGTATATTGCAAGCGGCAAGCCGCTCCGTGCGGATATTTTCTCATAATGCACAAAGGAGACCCCCTTCAGGTCTCCTTTTCGCACAGCTATATTAGGTAATTGCGAAACGCGGCAGCGTTTTATAATTACTTCCCTTGCTTGACGGATCGCGAAACGAATGTTTCGCGATCACATAGCACAGCTATATTGTCAGTTCCCGGCGCCGAATATCCTATTGAGCTCCCTCATAGCCGATTCATTTGCCAGGGCAAGAATGTACTGACCTGCACGGATCACGGTCTCGCCATGCGGGATTATCAGTGTGTCGCCCTCATAGACCGCTATAAGCAGCGCCTGAGCCGGGAGCCTGATCTCCGCGACAGTCTTATCAACATTCGGTGAATGATAGTCCACGTGTACGCGTACGATAGAGTATTCACCCTTTGAAAGCCGCATAAGCGTCATGATGGAATGGTAGTTCATCTCATCAGCGACCATATGTCCGATAAGATCGGCCTGATTGATCTTTACATCCACACCCATACCGGCATTGAACAGCCACTCATTCCTCGGATTATTTACCCTCGCAACTACCTGAGGAACATCATATTCAAATTTTGCCATCATAGCGGCCGTAACGTTTGTTTCGTCCGCTCCCGTTACGCAGACCAGCGCGTTGCAGCCGCGCACTCCCGCTTTTTCAAGGATCGTTGCATCGGTCCCGTCACCTACTAATATATACTCGTCCTTGATGCCGTTGTTCTTAAGAGCCTGTATCGACTTTTCCTTGTTTTCGATTATAACGACACTGTTTCCGTTCTCTATGAGCAGATCGGCTATATATCCTCCGACCTGTCCTCCGCCAACAATAATGATCTTCATCACGGATCTCCTTTCCGCTTACAGCTGCATCATGTCTCTTGCCTGCATCAGGTAATCCCTGCTCACAGCAAGATACAGCATATCGTTGTATTCACAGCACATATCCTTGTCCGGGAGCATCGAATGTCCCTGACGCTCCACTGCTACCGGCGTCATCTTTCCCTTGACCGTCAGTTCAGAAAATGTCATTCCCTCAAGAGCGAGCGGCACGCGGACCTTTACTACCTGCACATCGTCATTGCCCAGCTTCCGTATAACGCGCCAGCTCTTGTTATCCTCAAGATAATCCATTACATTATCCGTTCCCAAACGTGTTATGGACACTGTATAAATACCCATCGACTCGAACATCTTGGCTCTTATAGGGTCATACATACGCGCTATAACTGTAGGAACATGAAATACGTTTTTTGCAATGCTCGCGACCACCGCATTGGTCGAATCGCTGCTTGCGCAGCTTATAACAACATCCATAGCCGAAATATTCGCCTTCTCAAGTATCTCCCTGTCGTACCCTATACCGCATATAGTCCGGCCCGTGAACTCCTCGCTGAGCGCGTGAAACGATTCCGGATCCTTATCCACTATAACAACATCATGGTTTTTCCGTGTCAGATGCTCCGACATCCTGACTCCGAACTTACCGCAGCCTATGACTAATACCTTCATTTTTTCATGCTCCTTTCCGCGCGCCGCTTCCTAAGTAGCAGCTTTCTTGCTTCCTCAAGTCCGAACACGATAAACGGAATACATATCAGATAAAGCCATTCCAATACCGAGATCGGCGCAGTGTTGAAAATTCCGTTCAGGAACGGAACATATATTATCGCCACCAGGATCAGCAGCTCGATCACCCAGCCGGCATTTATATAACGGTTGCTGAACAATCCTCTCTTGAATACGGATTCATGGTCGGTCCTGTTGTTCAGCACCATGCCCATCTGTGAAAATACCACGCCCGCAAGCATCATCGTTGTAGCCTGCGCGTATTCGCGCGTTCCCTCTGCGGCCAAAGGCACATTCGGCCAGCCGTTCAGAAGGTTCGCAAGGAAATATCCGCCCAGAGCAAATACCGTTCCCAAAAGTCCATACCAGATAAATCCCACAAGAATAACATTCTTGTTGAGCAGACGCTCCTTTACCGATCTCGGCGGTCTATGCATAACGCTTTCCTCCGACTGCTCCGCTCCCAGTCCCAGAGCAGGGACCATATCGGTACCTATATCTATAGTAAGTATCTGCATGATGGTCAACGGAGTGGGGATAAGCCCTCCTGAGAACAGATACAGCGTAGGAGCCGCAGCCTCCGGCGTATTGCTGTCGAAAATATATCTAAGGAATTTTCTTATATTATTGTATACGCTCCTGCCTTCCTCGATAGCCCGCACGATCGTTGCGAAATTATCATCGCTGAGGATCATATCAGCGGCCTCCTTGGCAACATCTGTACCGGTTATTCCCATGGCGATACCGATATCCGCCTTTTTGAGCGCAGGCGAGTCGTTTACTCCGTCTCCTGTAACAGCAACGATATTTCCCATCTCCTGAAGCGCGCATACTATCCTGTACTTTTGTTCCGGCGCCATACGCGCGAAAACCACCTCGCCCTTAAGAGCTTCCTTAAGCTCAGCATCGTCCATCTCCGCCAGCTCGCTTCCGGAAATGACCCTGGCATCCGGGCTCTGTATTATACCTATCTTTCTGGCTATGCTTTCCGCTGTCAGACCATAGTCTCCTGTGATCATAATGATCTTTATGCCGGCGCTTCGGCACAGGCTTACAGCATCCTTCACCTCACTGCGCGGCGGATCCTGCATAGCCACAAGTCCCAGAAACGTAAGATCCTGTTCAACATTCTCCGCCGTATATTCGCGTATCGATGCCGGAAGCGTCTCGTCATCCTTCCTCAAAGGACGGTACGCGACAGCAAGAACGCGAAGACCGTCTCTTGCATATTTGTCATTAGCCTGCATGATCCTCTTGCGGTCCTCGGGCTGCATAGGTCTTGAGCTTGAACCGAAGTAGCAGCGGCTGCAAAGCTCCATTACCTCCTTCGGCGCACCCTTTACAAAAGCTATTCGGCTGCTTCCCTCAAAAAGCTCTCTGAGCTGATGTACAGTGGTCATCCTCTTACGCCTTGAATCGAACGGCAGCTCCATGATACGCGGATAATCACGGTTCATTACCTCCGGATCGATCTGAGCCTTCTGCGCCGCTACGCCAAGGCACGCCTCCGTAGGATCCCCGAGCACCGTATACCGCTCCTTTCCCTCCTCAGGCGGGATCAGCTTTGCGTTTGAACAAAGCGCCGCTCCGGTAAGCAGCAGCTTTAGGACGCTGCTCTTCTGTGCGGTCACTACAGTATCACCATCTCTTATCTCTCCGTTTGGTGCATAGCCTTCCCCGCTTACTGTCATTTCAGCATTCAGTGTCCATACATGGTTAACAGTCATCTCGTTCTGCGTCAGCGTTCCTGTCTTATCAGAGCATATAACGTTGGTACAGCCAAGCGTTTCTACCGCTGAGAGCTTTTTTACCAGCGCATTCTCCTTCGCCATTTTCTGAACGGCCAGCGCGAGCGAAAGCGTTACCGCCGGAAGAAGCCCCTCCGGGATGAACGCGACCACCATACCGAGCGCGAACAAAAACGACTCCATCCACGGATCCTTGACCAGAAATACAGCTATCAGCAGGAACGCGAGACCGATGCTGAACGCTATCACCGCTATCTGCTTTGTAAGTATATTAAGCTCCTTCTGCAGCGGTGAAAGACTCTTTTCCGTGTTCTGCGTCAGATTTGCGATCTTTCCGAATTCACTGTCCATCCCCGTTGACACAACGACAGCACGGCAGGTCCCGGCTGATGCGGAGGTGCCCGAAAAAACCATATTCTCCGCCTCAAGATAGCTGCACTCCTTCCCAAGAGCATCGCCGCTCTTGCGGATAGGGTTGCTTTCTCCTGTGAGGGTGGACTGGTCAGCCTTGAAATCATTGCTCCTAAGTATACGCGCGTCGGCGCTGATCTTGTCGCCCTCCTCAAGGATCATTATGTCTCCCGGCACGATATCCGCCGCCAGTATTTTTATCTCCTTGCCTCCGCGTACCACACGGGCGTAGGACGGCAGCATCTGCTGAAGCGCATTTGTCGCTTTTTCCGCCTTGAATTCCTGAAAAAACGAAAAGAAGCCATTGATAAGATTTACACAGAAGATGGATATACCCAGCTCCGGCGCGCCGGAAAGTATAGCCATGATACCGCCGCCCCAAAGCAGCAAAGCCATAAGGCTCGTAAAGTTAGCGAGCAGCTTTTTTACCATACTGGTCTGCTTTTTCTGTGCCAGCTCGTTCTTCCCGTATTTCTTCAGGCGTTTTTCCGCTTCCTCCTCAGACAGTCCCCGCATATCTGAGTCCATGAGCCTGCATGCTTCAGCGGGAGTTGCATACAGTATCTTCTCCCTGACATCGGAAATACCGTTGTCTGCATTATCGTCTTTTTCCATAATTCCTTCTCCTGTAAAAGATAAAATTACCAAAGAATGCCTTGTCAGGCCTGTCCCGGTTTTGTACATGTATTATAACATACAGCATATGATAAGTCAATATATTTTTCGGTCAATTTGCAAATATTTTACCCTGATTTTTGAAAGTTCGCCCGCTATAACATCCGCCACGGAAAGCTCCCAAAAAATTTTTTAAATTATTTGAAAATATACTTGACACAGCGCTGAAAGAGTGATAATATACTATATAGATAAGTAAAAAGCAAGGTAGAGGTGCGCAATTCATAAGTAGCCGCGCGGAGAAGAGAGCGTGATTCATTGAACCGCGGCAAAAGGGGAAAGCGCCGAAGTACAGATATTCGCTGGATCTGTGCTGGGCATATCGTGAACAACGCTGTGACTGTCACCTAACGGTGGAGTGCTATCGCTTAATAACACATATGTGTATAACAGGCAAGCAATAGCATTTTAGCTATTGTTTTTTTATTATCGCGGATATTCTTGATTTACGCAGGCCGCGCAAGGCTCAGAGAAAGGGTAAAGAACTATGAAAGAAAATTACAACGTAGGTATTATAGGCGCTACGGGCATGGTCGGACAGAGATTCATAACACTTCTCGCTGATCATCCGTGGTATACGATCAAGGTGCTTGCCGCATCGCCTAGGAGCGCAGGCAAGACATATAAAGAAGCTGTAGGCTCGAAATGGGCCATGGATGAGGATATCCCGGCATCAGTTGCGGATATGGTGGTCATGAACGCGACCGATGATGTTGAGGAGATCGCAAAGCAGGTGGATTTCGTATTCTGTGCTGTGGATATGAAAAAGGATGAGATAAAGGCGCTTGAGGAGAGATACGCAAAGGCCGAGTGTCCGGTCGTTTCAAACAACAGCGCGCACAGACACACTCCGGACGTTCCTATGATAATACCGGAGATCAACCCGCAGCATATAGAGATAATCCCTGCACAAAGAAAGAGACTCGGCACAAGCAGAGGCTTTATAGCAGTAAAATCAAACTGCTCGCTCCAGTCCTATCTCCCGGCAATGGCCGTTATCAACATGAAGTACCCGATCGACAGAGCGATCGTTACGACATATCAGGCTATATCCGGAGCAGGAAAGACCTTTGAGACATGGCCGGAAATGGTCGATAATCTTATACCGTATATAGGCGGCGAGGAAATGAAGTCCGAGGTAGAGCCGAATAAGGTTCTCGGAACTATAGAAGGCGGAGAGATCGTTCCGTCCACCGATATGCATATAGAGTGCCAGACCTACAGAGTTCCTGTATCGAACGGGCATACAGCCGCTATATTCTTCTCGTTCAAGGACGGAGTAGAAAAGCCGTCAGTGGAAGAGATCGAAAAGATGTGGGCTGATTACAAGGGCGTTCCGCAGGAGCTTGGTCTCCCGCACGCGCCGAAGCAGTTCATACATGTTTATACCGAAAAGGATCAGCCGGATCAGCCGCAGATAAAGACAGCGCGCGAGATCGACGGAGGGATGGCTATATCCTGCGGACGTCTCAGAGAGTCGACGCAGTTTGATTACAAAATGGTATCAATGAGCCACAATACCCTAAGAGGGGCCGCAGGCGGCGCGGTGCTTCTTGCGGAGCTTCTCACAGCAAAGGGATATATGGACTGAAGCGAGCATAAATAATTAGTAAAAATAATAGAAAGGATGAATGACATGAAGACATTGCCTTTTACCGGCTCCGGTGTTGCGATAGTAACACCATTTGACGGAAACAAGACCGATTATAACGCATTGGGCGAGCTTATCGAATGGCATATCTCCAGCGGAACAGACGCGATAATAATCTGCGGAACAACGGGCGAAGCATCTACGATGCCGGACAGCGAGCATCTTGCCGCTATTGAATTCGCAGCTAAGACAGCCGGAGGCAGGATCCCGATAGTTGCCGGGACCGGCTCAAATGACACAGCTCACGCCGTGGAGCTTTCAAAGAAAGCGGAAGAGCTTGGCGCTGACGCTCTCCTTCAGGTGACGCCTTACTACAACAAGGCTACACAAAAGGGGCTTATCAAGCATTTTTCAGCGGTCGCAAACGCTGTTGATATACCTATAATCCTTTATAATATACCGTCCAGAACAGGTGTTTCGATCGCTATCGACACACTCAAGGAGCTTGCAAAGCTCGACAACATAGTAGCCGTAAAGGAAGCAAGCGGCAATATATCATATACCGCAAAGCTTGCGGCGGAGGTCCCGGAGCTTTATATATACTCCGGCAATGACGATATGATCCTTCCTGTCATGTCGCTAGGCGGAAAGGGAGTTATATCAGTGCTTGCGAACATTATGCCAAGGGAAACGCATGAGATGTGCGAGGCATATCTCAGCGGAGACACTGAAAAGGCGACGAAAATGCAGCTTGATTATCTTGATCTTATAAACAGCCTGTTTATCGAGGTCAACCCGATCCCGGTAAAGACCGCGCTTAATCTTATGGGAAGAAAGGCGGGCAATCTCCGTCTGCCGCTCACCGATATGGATGAGGGCAATCTTGAAAAGCTCAAGATTTCAATGCGCAGGCACGGACTTATATAAGCACGCTGCTTCGCGTTAAGAATCGCATAGGGCTGCTCGATTTTATATGCAGAACGGACGAAACGCACACGACAGTGTATACGCACCACGCAAGAAGGCGTAGACAGACCCAAAGTCCGGCTTTTGCAAAGCAAAATTGCTGAGTCGTATACTCCGAATTGTGCGTTTCGTTGGCAGCTAAATGGCTTTATAAGGCTATTTTTAGTGATCTGCACTAAAAGCGACAGTCCCCTTGTTAATACGAAAGGAAACAAATGATATGATAAGGATAATAATGAGCGGCTGCAACGGCAAAATGGGACAGGTCATATCTCGCCTAGTTGAAGAGGATCCCGACGCTGAGATAGTATGCGGCGTTGACATAAACACCTCTATCAACAACCCGTATCCGGTCGTTAAGTCGATAGGCGAATTTGACGGCGAAGCCGATGTTATAATCGACTTTTCACATCCGTCTACACTCACGAGCCTTTTGAACTACTGCCGCGAAAAGAAGCTCCCTGTAATACTTTCCACAACAGGCTACACTGCTGAGCAGAAGCAGGAGTTTACCGAAGCGGCAAAGGACATACCGGTATTTTTCTCGGCGAACATGAGCCTCGGCATAAACCTGCTCATATCGCTTGCAAAGCAGGCGGCAAAGCTTCTTGAGGGCAACTTTGATATAGAGATCGTTGAAAGACATCACAACAGAAAAATAGACGCACCCTCCGGCACAGCTCTTGCCATAGCTGACGCGATTGATGAATCGCTTTCATACCCGGCTGAATACGTATATGACCGCCACAGCGTGCGCCGCAGCAGAAAGCCGACAGAGATCGGCATAAGCTCTGTACGCGGAGGAACGATCGTCGGGGATCACGAGATAATCTTCGCCGGCAATGACGAGGTCATCGAGCTTTCGCATCACGCTGCCAGCAAGGAGGTCTTTGCTGTAGGCGCGGTCAAGGCGGCAAAGTTCATGAAGGACAAGCCGGCAGGCATGTACGACATGAATATGCTCGTAAGCGAAATGATATAAGACAATATCAGGACAGAGCCAAAATGCTTCAGCATTTTATCTCTGTCCTGTTTTCTTGATCATAAGTTTTCGGCAAGTGCGGCATAGCTGCCGTCATCCGAAAGATATCCCTGTCCTTCGATATTGTACAGCATCAGTGATTCGGCCGCATATCCGGCATATACCTCTGAGCTGATATCCTGAGAAAGGCCGACCCTGTCTCTGCTTTCATACATAGCATTTACTGTATCCTCACTGTAAAGCTCGCTGAGTGACGGACCGTTCCAGCAAACGAGTTCACCGTTTTGTTCCGCATCGCTGTCAGGCTCTCCGAGTTCGGCGGTAAGACAAGAATATATCTCGTCATAGCTGTCAAATGAATATGATATGGAAGTGAGGACATAACTGTTCCCGCCGTTTTCCGTGCCTATATCATTGAATCGCAGCAGCTTCTGCACATTCATCCCGTTGTATTCCGCACTGTCAAGAATATGTATCGTTATGACACTATCCTCAGTCATTTGCTCGTATTCGAAGCTCCCGTCAAGAACGCCGCAGGCCTCATCTATGCTCATGCCCCAGCCGAGCCCCTCGTATTCATCAAGGAGCGAAACCCCCGCCGTTGTTTCGACAAAAGTGCCGTTGCTCTGCTCCGCGCAGCTCGTCAGCATCAAAGCCGGACATAGAAAAAGCATTGGTATGTATTCTTTGATCATCAATACCTCCCTCATTTCTGTTTTGATCTGTTATTATCATTATACAATATAGGGATCCGGAACACAATTATCGGTAATATGGAATTTTATATTCATTAATTATGCATAGTGCACTGTCCTGCCGAAAAACATAAAAAAAGTATTGACAATTCTCCCGCGGCATGATATAATATTTATTGTTGCTAATGCCGATGTGGTGGAATTGGCAGACGCGCTGGACTCAAAATCCAGTGGAGTAAAATCCGTACCGGTTCGACCCCGGTCATCGGCA
>CAJFVT010000065.1 GCA_904420525.1 uncultured Clostridia bacterium
ATAAACGGATATGTTAAAAGAGCTGTAAAAGCCCAGTATGAGGCAGATACAGGCAAAACAATAGACTTGTGACCGAGGCGGCGGCTGACCGCCTCTTTTTGTGCCATAAATTCAACAAGCCGCCCCGGGGCGGCTCTTTATACTGTAATGCGCCTTATATAATATTTACGATCAAGCACGGCTTATCAACACAAGTTGAAATTTCCTTTTTTATCGTGAGGAAAAAAAACGATTGCCGCCCCGTGGGGCGGTTAATAAAAGCGGCTGAAATGTTGGGGTTTACTTGGGGTTTATTTGGGGTTTATTTTGATGAAATCAGCCGCAAAAAGCTGAAATGAAACGAAATCAACATATGCATAAATGGCTTTATTATGCGGATTTATGCAATGGAATAAAATTGTATGGAAAATATATTTATTGATTGGTAATGAAGAGGTTCGGCAGTTCAAATCTGCTCGTCAGCTCCAATAAAACGGCTTGGTTATATGATTCCCAAGCCGTTTTACTTTTGTTGAATTATCTTATCGTGTACTCCGAAAGTTCGGCGCGGCGGGCGCGGTGATCGGGCATGATCTCATCCATAAGCGCATAGAAACGCGGGGAATGATCGGCATAGACCATATGCGCAAGCTCATGTGCCGCTATAAATTCAATTAAACGTTCGGGCAGGCCGTACAGATATTTGTTATATGTTATTAGCCCGGCAGTGCTGCGGCAGTTTCCCCACTGCCTTTTCATTATCCTCGTTTTTATCTGAGGGAACGGAAATGCATAGTGTGAGAACCGCGGATATATCCTTCTGGTGATGTCAGTGAAATATCTGACTGCTTCAGCTGAGGATATATCCGGTCGGGGAAGCACGGTGCGCAGTGCCTCACGCGCAAGCGCCTTAGAGACAATGTGTGATCTGGAGGCGACAAAATCATCTATGTATGCGGCGGATGTGCCCCGAGGAGCAGATACCTTTACACTGCCATCGGATATACGCAGATTTATGTTTTTTACTTTTTTATATATCAGCTCATATTCGAGACCATTGATGTTTCTTATCAAGACGATACCTCCATATATTGATCCAGATAAAATTTATAATAAAGTTGACTTTGAGCATATTTTGTATTATAATTTATTGTAATCGGTCGAAAAATATCGGTCATTTGTACCGGAGGTTTATGACCGGATAATTTATGATAGGGGAGATCAGAATAATGAATATATTCCTTACATACGCTTTTATGTTTTCTGTGGGCAGTACCTTGGGATGGGGCCTGGAGGTCGTGTTCAGAAGATTTTTTTCGCGGAAAAATCCTGAACGCAAGTGGGTCAATCCCGGTTTCCTGAACGGACCGTATCTGCCGCTTTACGGATTTGGGCTTTGCGCGCTGTACACCATGACAATGCTTGAAAATATCATTTTTATAGATAACGAGTTGATAAGCCAGCTTGTCCTTTTTGTTATGATGGCTGCCGCGATGACCTTGATAGAGTATATAGCAGGTATCATTTTCATAAAAGGAATGAAGACACAGCTATGGGATTATTCCGATGAGCGCGGCAATATACAGGGCATAATATGCCCGAAGTTTTCGTTCTTTTGGGCTGTGCTCAGCGCTGTGTATTATTTTCTCATACATCCGTATGTGCTCGGCGGTATACAGTGGCTGTCAGATAACCTTGCATTCTCATTTGTAATAGGCTTGTTCTTCGGTGTCTTTCTTGTTGATGTGACATATTCCCTTGACCTCCTGGTAAAGATAAGGCGGTTTGCGGCGGACAATGATATAGTGGTGCTGTATGAACGGCTTAAAAATGAGGTCCGTTCAAAGGCCGACAAATACAGGAAACGTGACAAAATACATTATTTCCTGCTCACATTCCATGCCGGTAAGAGCATAAATGAGGTGCTTCAGGAGCATTTGCAGAATAACAAGGATGATAAACGTTCCAAATACAAATAAAATATATACCCTGCCCGAATTGTCAGGCAGGGCATTTTTATGTATTATCTTACCATTTCGTCCTGCGGACCTGTAGCCTTGTGTGAGTCTATGACCAGACGTATCTCGTCTATAGAGCTCGCAGACATATCACCCTGAACTGTGTTCTTTACCGCGGAGAGCGCGTTGCCGACCTCAAGCGCGCGTACTATATCACGGTCCTTTATAAGTCCGTAGAGTACACCGGCAAGGTATGCGTCACCGCTGCCTATCCTGTCTATTACCTCTATCTCCTTATAAGGATGCTCCTCGTAAAACTCGCCCTCGAACAGGATCTTGGAGTTGAAGTTATGACGGGTCGGGCTTACGACCTCGCGGCGCGTGGTCGCAACGAGTCTGCAGCCATAATCATTTGCGTAGCCCCTCATGATATCCTCTAGGGTACCTGTTCGTCTGAGCATGCGTCTTGAGGTCTCTTCAGATACGAACAGCAGATCCACATAAGGGAATATTCCTTCAATGACCGGCTTGGCCTCTTCCTCGCTCCAGAGCGCCGCTCTGTAGTTGACGTCAAAGGAAATGAGCGTTCCGGTCTCCTTGAACTTTTTGATGACCTCAAGCGATACCTCGCGGAGCTTCGGATCGAGAGCCAGAGTTATGGAGCTTATATGGAATATCTTTGTCTGGTCAAATACCTTTGGGTCGATCTCATCAAGCGACAGAGAACACATTGAGGAATGGGCTCTGTCGTAGATACAGGTGGATTTTCTCGGATATACTCCGCTTTCATAGTAGTATATGCCGAGCCGCTTTTCTGGCGACATATCATATACGAGATGATCATCGGAAACATTCCCGTAGCGTATCTTGTTTCTGATAAAGTGACCCATCTTGTTTTTTGGCAGCTTTGTTATTATAGCGCTGCGCAGACCGAGCATAGCAGCTCCGGAAACAACGTTCAGCTCTGAGCCTCCCGCGTTTTTCTCAAAGGTCTCGCTCTGTGAGATCTTTTCCTTCCCCGGCGGCGAAAGACGGAGCATTACCTCGCCCATGCCTATCAGGTCAAAATCGGTGTTCTGTTTGAAATCAAACATCTTTTTTTCCTCCCTTGTTCCGGCGCAACGGCCGTTTTTTATATATACGGCGGATATGAGAAGCCATACCCGCCCTATGTAACTTGTTTATCAGCCAACGCCGGTCCAGACCTCTGCTCCGTCAACGATCTCGAAGCTGTGAGCGTGCGATGCCTCGACTATATATGGATAGTATTCGCTATCCGGTGTAACATCAGAAAACGTTACGGTGTTTCCGCCGAAGCTGTTTGAGTCAGGCGTGCGGTCAAGGAAAATACACAGCTGTCTTACGGTCTCGGCGCGCGTTATCGGAGCGTTGGAATCATCAAGACGGCACTGATATCCGAGTCTTGACGCTATCGTTTTGAACTCCGTGACTGTGACGCTGCTGTCCGGACGGAAGCTGCCGTCCTCATAGCCCTCGATAAGCCCGTGTTCCTGCATAAATCCTACAGCGCCGGCATACCATGCATCGGGCGCGGTGTCGGTAAACGACGGTGTGAAGCCATCACTGTAGCCGAGCGATAGCCTTGCTATCATGGCTGAAAGCTCTGCGCGCGTCAGCGGCGCATCAGGCGCAAATTCTGTATCGGAGCGCCCGGTTATGAAGCGGCGGTGTGTTTCCGTGCTGCCGTATTCACCGAAGCAGCCCGTGTTGTATACGGCAGGTATGCGCAGTATCGTATAGGAATACGGAGATACCGTATAGGTGAACGGCATTGAGGTGACCGAAAGCTCTGTGGCAACATCTGTGACTGCTGTGGGCGCATCAATGCTGTTTGACATGTCCGGATCATCTCCCGATAGGGTTATGGCAGTGCCGGACTTGCCCGGTATGACTGTGTAGCCGTTTATATTAAGGTTAAGGGCCTTTTCGTCCTCAGTTGTGTTTACGGCCTTGATTATGACCTCATTAGACTCCGAGTCGTATGAGGCGTTCGCGTACATGCCCGATGTATTTGATCTCTCGCCGACCGTTGAGATAAGGTTATAGTCGCCGAGGTTATTGGCGTTCATCTTCTGAGCATAGTAGCTCGGCGATCCGTATGACGAGACGTCATCGAACCATATGAGGTCCGGTGACCACTGTGTGTAGCCTATCCTTGCGAACAGCGGCGCATAGCATGACATGATGACAACGTCCGAATTGCGTTCAAGTCCGGTAAAGTATGCCGCCTCGGTGAGCGCGGTATAGAGCGTGTTCGCCTCAGGATCGTTCGGTCTGTTGCGCGTCCTCGACGCGTATTCTCCCGCGAACACCTTCACGTCACGCGGGTAGCTGTCATAGAAATCGGTATTCTGCAGGAACCAGTCGGGCACCATGTAGTAGTGCTCGTCTACGGCATACACGAAATCCGGGTCATCGGCTGTGTTTTCGCGTATCCATTCCCATGCGCGTGTGTAATTCCCGCTTGTCACATCCGGTCCCGATGTGCCTATTATCCCTATTTCCGGATAGACCTCGTGTATCGCGCTTTCAAACGCCTCAAAGCGTTCGAAGAACTGATTTTCATCTGTATTCCATTGCTCGTTCCCGATGCCTATCATCTTTATATTGAACGGCTCCGGATGTCCCATCTCGGCTCGGAGCGCGCCCCATTCAGTGTCGGCGCTTCCGTTGGCGAACTCGATAAGATCGAGAGCGTCATCTATGTACTGCTGAAATTCCTCGCTGCCGAGCGGTACTAGCTCATTTGTCTGGAACTGGCATGCCATGCCGGCGTTCACTACCGGAACGGCTTCACATTCGAGGTATTCGCACAGCTCGAAGAATTCATAGAAGCCAAGCCCCAGCGTCTGGTTGTAGTGATTATAGCCATCGGTATGCAGATCCCATCGGTTCCAGTTCTCAACTCTTTCCTCGACCGGACCTACGCTGTTCTTCCACTGGTAGCGGTTGTCCAGATCATAGCCCTCGATGATACATCCGCCCGGGAAACGCAGAAAGCCCGGCTCTATCGCCTTTAGCATTTCGGCAAGGTCACGGCGGAAAACGCCGTTTACAGCGTCACCGGGGAAAAGCGATATCATGTCGAAGTCTATAGTTCCTGTCCCTTCGGCGGTTATCACGAGCTGCGCGCCGCGCACTGCCGCGGAGGACGTCATATCAAAGGTATATTTAGTCCATTCGTCTGTTATGCTGTCAAGCTCTGCCGAGGCATATTCCGTTCCGTCTTTAACGGCGCTGATCTTCAACGTTCCGGTAAAATCAGCGGTTTTAGCATAGAGCGAGCCGTGATATGTCATGCCTTCTTTGAGCGCAAGCCCGTCATAGGCAGCGTTCGCAAAGCCGTTTTGCGAGGCGGACGGTGTGAAGCTCAGGTAGTGCGTGTTATTTTCGTTGAGCGGCTCGTCTGTCTTGTATTCCATTATTGCTCCGGAGCCATCCGAAGGATATGCAGACCATGCCCAGCCGCCGTAATAGCGGGGCTCGAAATCAACATTGTCGGCATATCGCGCCTCAAATGAGCGGTTCTCGAACATTTCGGCGTAAAGACCGCCATCGGCGGCGTAATTTATATCCTCAAAGAACAGACCGACCATAGTGTCGGAAATTTCCGCGCCACGTTCCCCTGTCACGTTGAGCGCGTATGTGCCTCCGCCCTCGGCCGCGACAGAAATATTAAATGTCTCTGTTGAGGTCTGTCCGTCTTTGGTTATCTCCGCCGTGAGCGTAACATCGGCGTTCATTTCTCCGAGCGCAGGTCGTGTTACCCTGCCGTCCGCGGTAAGATGCGCGGGATCGCTTGAGGTCCATGTGATCGAGGCGCCTCCTGCCTCTGTAGGCAGTGAGAGATCCTCCTTGACCACATTCTTGAGACCTGACTCGATCATTGCCTTGTTAAATTCGTCATTGAGAGATGCTGTATACTCATCCGAAAGCTTTTTTACCTCGTCGGCTGACAGCGCTCTGTCGTATACGCGGAAATCATCGACATACCCGGTAAGGAGCGCATCACCGTAGGGCGAGCGGCCTATCCAGTCTTGTGTGGTGTTCCCGAGATCTGAGGGGAGAGTCTCGAAGGTGTTTTCCGCTGCAAGCTCTCCGTCACGGTACATTTTTCCCTTGTTCCCATCTATGGTAACGATTATATTGCTCCAGGTATCCTTTTTTACGTCATTGTCGGAGGCGAGAGCCTCCTCATCGCTGTTGCCTGCGGGGGTTATCGCAAAGCGCAGCTTCGCGTCCGGTCTTGACGTGTTGAGGAACATATATCCTGATGATGAGCTGTTTCCGAAATTCCATGCGAAATAGTGTATCTGATCAAAGCCAGGACACATATTTATCGCGATAGTTACAGCGCTCGTGTCCTTGAGCAGTCCTTCCGGCATAGATACATAATCATCTTTTCCGTCAAAATACATCCTGCCGTATTCAAGCTCAGCATCGCCGTGTATCGTTCCATCGTTGCCGTTCCCGGAGCCGTCCTTAACAATGCCTGTGCTGTTCATCTCCGAAAAACTGTAATGCAGCATTAGCCCGTTATCGTTTGCGGCCGATGCGGGTATGACGGGCAAAACCATAGCCGCTGCCGTAAGCGTACACAAAAGCCTTTTTTTCATGGTATCCTCTCTCCTCTCTGTACCCGGCAAAAAGGCGCGTTGCGCCAATTTGCAATGATATCCGGTATATTTCTATAAATATAATTATATTATAATATTGGGAATTAATCAAGTGTTTTTAGGCAGATAATCAGGAATTTTATGTTTATATAAGTTCTGGCAGTATCAAAGGAGGCAAAAGTTTGAAAAAATTGATCATATCTGTGCTCGCGGCTGTTTTTATAACGATAGTGATACCGCTCGTCATAGTCGAGGTGTTCTCACCGAAAGAAAATGCCGCATCCTCTGAAGGAGCGGCAGCAGAAACATCCGCTCCGGCGGAGCAGGCGGCTGATGGATGATATATTTTTGACGAGTCTGAGAAATTTAACAAAAAAACCTGATAATTGATAAAAAAATATATTGCAGTTCTACAAAAAATATAGTATAATTAAAGTATATATTTGTAACGGACAAGCGGTATATTCAAAGGCCCGGTACGGGCTGAAAAGGAGAGAGAATTATGAAAAAGAGAATTATAAGTTCGGCAGTCAGCACAGTGATGCTGGTGTCCGCATTCGGAGCCATGCCGCAAACGGCAGTCAGGGCTGAGTCATGGAATCCGAATACAACAAAAACACCTCAGTATATGGAAGAAGCGAGGCAAATGGAAGCGCTGGACCGCGGGCTTATAGCATCGTACAGTTCAGATACAAACGCATCCGCGGTGAGGGGAGTATATCTGAGCTGGAGACTGCTTGGTGACGAGAGCCTTGAGAACCAGGCTTTTGATATTTACCGCGGCGATTCATCGGGAAATAATTTTCAGCTGATCCATACTACGGAGGCTGACGGGGCAACGAATTATATTGACACGAGCGGAACGCAGAGCAATACCTATAAGGTGGTAAAAAGCGGAGAACCTGCGGACGGGGAGGCGGATTATGCTGTCCCGACAACAAACTATACGGCAAGTGATAGGTATGTGACTGGAAACGGATACAGTGAGCCGAACTCATATACATATGTGGATATACCCATAAGCCGTCCCGATCCGGTGGAGAGACCGGGTGACGGCAAGACTTCGTATTATTATTCTGACAGCTCGGAGGGAGGCGCGAATGACGCTTCTGTGGGAGATCTTGACGGCGACGGCGATTATGAGCTCATACTGAAATGGGATCCGACTGATTCTAAGGACAGCGCCGGAGCGGACTTCACGGGAAATGTGTATATAGACGCATATCAGATCGATCCGAGCAACGGCGGCGAATATATGTGGCGCATAGACCTCGGACAGAACATTACGGCGGGCGCGCACTATACTCAGTTTATAGCATACGACTTTAACGGCGACGACCGTTCAGAGGTAGCTATGCAGACAGCCCCCGGCTCCTATGTGATAACGAGTACCGGAGAAATGAAGTATGTGACAGAAGCGGGGGATACGGAGGAGATACGCAGCGCTGATAACAACGCGCTCAATATAGGCATGAGCGGAAGCTCAAAAGGAAAAAATTTAGGTCCTGAGTATTACACGATATTTGACGGTGAAACAGGCGATCCTTTATATACAACAGACGCGATACCTCTGGTATCATCAGCTTATTGGGGCGACTCCACTTATAACAGGGCGATGAGATATCTTGCCGGAGTGGCATATCTGGATGGGGTGCATCCGAGCCTTATAATGTGCCGCGGTTACTATAACAGAGCAATGATCCGCGCATACACATTTGACGGTGAAGCTCTGTCTCTTCAGTGGGAGTACAACAGCAGCGGCTCCGGGCTTTACAGCCAGGGCAATCATAATCTTTCTATAGCAGATATAGACAATGACGGCAAGGATGAAATAGTATATGGTTCAGCATGTCTTGATGATGACGGTAAGACGGTGCTTGGCAACACGAAGTTAGGACACGGTGATGCTTTGCATGTAAATGATTTTGATAATGACGGAATTCAGGAGGCATTCTCGGTCAAGGAGGATAACTCTGCGAGCAATCATGATAACGGCGCGAATTTCAGGATACCTTCTTCGGGAGACAGAATATTCGGAAAACCGGTAGAAAAAGGCAGTGACGGCAAGTGGCCCGATGTCGGCAGGGGCATTATGGACAATGTAGATGATGAATACGCAAAGAGCCACCCTAATGCATTGGCAATAGGCTGGGACAGCTATAATGCGAACGCATATGATATGACAGGGCAGGAGCTTCAGGCAAAGCCGGCGACAAGCTCAAGATCAATGACGAATTTCCTGGCGTACTGGGACGGGGATCTCGGCAGAGAGCTGCTTGATGACAACCAGCTTACAAAATATGACGCTTCCACAGGAACGACAACACGTTTTTATTTCGGCACCGACGGATGGATGCCGGCAACGTCAAACAACTTTTCAAAGCATACACCTTCACTGGTCGCGGATATATGGGGTGATTGGCGAGAGGAAATAATAATGCCGATAAATAAGGACCAGTCCTCCGGTCAGGCCTATATCAGAATATTCACATCGACTATACCTACAGAGTACAGGCTAACAACGCTGATGCACGACAGTCAGTACCGCTGCTCGGTCGCATGGCAGAACGTAGGTTACAATCAGCCAACGCACACGAGCTACTATATAGGTTCGGCGGCTCTTGCGGAAAAGGACGGAGAGCAGATGGAATACCTTGCTCCGGCTACGCTGTTTACAAATGTTTCATATAATGTGGGCAGTATAGCGGTAACGGGAGTGTCGCTTTCCGAGACCTCTGTAAGTCTGGAAAAGATGAGCTCACACAGTATAACCGCGCAGCTTGAGCCTGCCGATGCTACCAGAAAGGGGATAACCTGGTCAAGCTCGGATACAAGCGTTGCAACGGTCTCGGGCGGTACAATAACCGGTGTCAATCCCGGAAAAGCGACTATAACCGCAAGGACCCGCGACGGCGGCTTCACAGCATCATGTGAGGTCGAGGTATGGTCAACCCCAGTAACGGGTGTGGAGATAAGCGACGATGTGACCATCGGAGCGGGCGGATATAAACAGCTTTCGGCCTCGGTGCAGCCATCGGATGCGTCCGATGAGCGCATTGTCTGGACATCTTCGGATCCATCTATAGCAACGGTGGATCAGGACGGCTTTGTTTCGGGCATAACGGCCGGAGCGGTGCTGATAACGGCGGCCTCGGCTGAGAACGGCGAACTGACCGCGGAATGTGTCGTAAACGTTACGCCGTTTGAGGAGAGCGCAACGACAGAGGATGTTTTTAAGACAGATGATGAGTCCGCAGGCAGTTTTACAAATATGACAGCATCGAGCGCGACTATGGATCAGACGGATTCGGCCGTTGGCGGAAGCTTTTACAGGAGCTTCGAGAGGCTTGACGGAAACAAGGCGAGACTGTCGTTCAAGTATGAGACCGGAGGGAAATCAAATGTGGCCGGCGAAGGCACCGGATGGGACTGGACCGGACACGAGTATACACTGAACCTTGCGCTGCAGGGCGAGGACGGACAGAATATCATAGAGTTTGCTCAGCCATATGCCTATAATGAGGAAAAAGACAAATCGGAAGCGGGAGCTCTGACCTGCAAGGTAGGAGCGAATGATGCCGCTGCATTTACACTGTTGTGGAATCCCGTTATTGAGGGACTGGGAAATATACAAGGCAGCATAAAGCGCTGGATAGTGGATATAGAGTTCGATTATGACAGCGATACGGCTGAGGCGACCATAACCGCTGCAAACAAGCAGTGGGGAGTGAACAAATTAGACAATAATGGAGCTGACACCGGCGAGCCGATGGGCGAGTATACGGCTACATTCGAGCTCGGCGGACTGAGCCTTGAAAAAATCGTCTGCTATACAACGGTGGACGGAGAAGGCGGCATAACGGTAAGCCCGAAGATACTTGACCTGAGTTATACGAAGCTCACACCAATGGAGGGTGCTACCGAGACTCTTTACGAGAAGGGAACACAGTGGTACAACGCATGGGAGAGCGCGGATATAGCAGATTGGACGCAGACTAATCAGTCAACAGCATCGCTGCAGGTAGATCCTTCAGCGGCTGAGAATGGACGCATATACTACAGTGCTAAAAAGCCCGGGACATCGTACAGCGCATCAAAGACCTTCGGTATAAGTGAAAGCGCGATAGTTACCTATAATGCAGAATGGTATTTTGGAGTGTCCACAAACCGTGATACAAATTATGAATATATTCAGTTCGGCTCAG
This sequence comes from uncultured Clostridia bacterium, assembly GCA_904420525.1. Lineage (GTDB taxonomy): Bacteria > Bacillota > Clostridia > UBA1381 > UBA1381 > Ornithomonoglobus. Next base: position 10,780 of record CAJFVT010000065.1, read on the forward strand.
GGCTGAAGATAGGATATAATAATTCGTATAACGCATTTGTAAGCGTAGACGGTGGTGCTACATGGAATGACATGGATGGAGACGGAACAGCCGACAGTGTTTTTGCAGGAGCGAGCGGAGGGATATATACGATACCGATAGTCTTGGTTATCAATACAGAGGACAATACGATACAGTCTCTGAGTATTGATGGAAGGCAACTCTCTGAATATACGGATTATCAGCTTCCGGAAGACTTTGATGCAAGCTCAGTCAGTTTCGGTCTTGACCGCGTCGATCAGCCGGGCGATTGGGAGATATATCAGGGTCTTGACAGTATCCGTGTATCTCAGTTCGTAGAGGGTGCTACGCCGGAAAGACCGACAACGCCTCCGGAGAAGCCTGAGCCTGATCCGGATCCCGTTCTGGTACCTGTGGAGCATAAGGTGACTGCGTTCACGAATTATCCGGACAGCAGGCTTACGGTTTCGGAGGCATCTGGTGAGGAGAATGAAATAATGTTTACAACTGCGTCAAATGCTAATAACAAGTTTGCTGGAGCTTATGCCGATATAAGCAATTTTGTCGAGGGAGAAGAAAGCTTTGATGTAGATTTCGATTCTTGTCTTGGAACAGGATCAAGGGCGCGTATAGCTCTCTGTGATGTTTCACAGCGTCCTGGTGGATCGGATAAAATTAATTATTATAATACAGGCGGTCTGGCTTTTGTACAGGGAATAACCGCAGATACCGATTTTGCAGTAAACGGAGATAAAGAAACAGGAAACGCGCCTGGGGCAATAGGCGTCTGGGTACATACAAAACTATCTGTAGATACGGTTGATAAAACAATAACGTACACGATAACCGATACTTCCGGAGCAGTTCTGCTTTCAGGAGAAGATATCTCATATCTTGATACATCGCTTGGAGAGATCAATGGTATAGAATTTTTTGATATACAAAACAGTAAGACTTCATATATCAAGAACATCATTGTTACCACGTATGAGGAAAGAGAAGATGATGAGCTCACTGTAGGAGCGCCTGCGCTCACAGGCGGAAAGGTGACCGCGCTGATAACTAACACGACAGACGAGGCAAAGCCGGTAAGACTGATCGTTGTCAGCTACGATGAAGCGACAGGAGCCTTGGCAGGGATATCGCTTTCGGAAGGCACGAGCGTTGACGCGAACGGCAGTGTGATCTTGGAAGCGGAAGCTCCGGAAACGAGCAAATACAAGGTCATGGTATGGAACGATCTGAGCAATACTAAGCCGCTTATCCGGGCGGTGACAGAGCTTGCTCAGCAGTAAGATGGCAATTATAATAAAGACCCCTATGCAGAGATCCTGTGATCCCGGTATAGGGGTCTTTGCCTTGCTCAGAAAAAGCGTAAAAGCAAAGAGGCCGCCTTTGACGGGCAGCCCCTCTACCAATAAAGGGTTTCTATATATTATACTGAACGCTGTGAGGCGAGGGGGACAGCCCTTGCCCCGCAGCTGGTTCATCCTTTACCATACTCTTACCGCGCCTGCATAGTGCGAGATACGGTACGAGGTCTCTATAGATGATATCTTTACTACATCGCCTGTCTGCGGTGCATGGATCATGTTTCCGTTGCCTACATAGATGCCTACGTGGCTTACTCCGCCGCCGTTTGAGAAGAATACCAGATCTCCGGGGAGAAGGTTCTCACGGCTCACATAAGTTCCCGCGTTCCTCTGTGAAGCTGCGACTCTCGGTACCGATATGCCGTTCTTGTTGCATACATACTGAACAAGACCGCTGCAGTCGAAGCCGCTTGGACTTGTTCCGCCCCATACATAAGGAACTCCGAGGTAGTTCATCGCAGTGTCAACGATAGCCTGTCCCTTGCTTGATGAGCTTGACGAGGATGATGAGGATGATGACGATGAGCCTCCGGACCAAACGGAGGTTGTGTCAGTAGTCGAATAGCTTGACGAAGCTCTCGCCGCATTTTGTCTTGCTATTTCCTCCTGGCGTGCCGCTTCTTCTTTTTCCTCTGCAACACGGATTATCTCAGCATGAACGTCATCCTTTTCGACCCATTCGCCGTCGTTTGTAAGTCCGGTGTTTATAACGTAGCCTTCCTTATATTCATCACCGTAAAGTATCTTGGTGTAGTCGCCCTCGTGATCAACGATGGTCACAACGTCGCCCTGTTCAACAGAGTCAACGCTTTCAGCCTCGCTGCTGCCTGATGTGCGGACTGTAAGACCGCTGTCAGGAGTAACGCTCGCGAGCTTGTAATGGTCATACTGCATTGCAGATTCGGTGGCAACATCCTTGTCAAGTGTTATCTGATCCTTCTTTACATAGCCTGCCATGCCGTTTACCGCTACCTTGTACCAGCCCTCGGTGCTTTCCAGGATCTCTACCTGATCGGCTCCGTTCATGCTGCCGATAGCTGCGGCGTCCTCATTCGGCTCGGCTTTCAGCTCGGCAGAGCCTATTACATTCGCATAACCTAATGTGAGATAGCTTTTTTCAGCTATCGCCTGCTCTGTTGCCTCATCGACCTCCGGTGTCGCCTCTGCGGCGGCAGCCTCTTCCTCGGTCGTTGTGAGAGCCAAAGCTGTTGTACCTGAGCTGTCCTCGGTACTTGCGATCGTTATGCTTGCAGTCTGATTTGCAGTGCTAAGCTTCATATCTCGCTCAAGCTTTTCGGCAGATATATCCGACACCTGAAAAACGCTAAGCGTACCTACCATCACGATAGCAGCTAAAGCGATGATAGTGTGCTTTAAATTTCTCATTATAATAAACCTCCTGAATTTATAAAACACAGCGTCTGATTTGCTGTTTTATTACCAACGTAACATTAGCGTAACATGAATATTACGAAATTTTCAGTTATGTTACTGAATTATTACAAACAGATTATACACCATAATGACCGATTTGTCAACCGTTTTTTATAAAAAATCGAAATTTTTGTAATGATGGTGCAACAAAAACGCAATAATGCGTAATACAATTGTAACATTTGAGAGAAACAGCGTTATATTTGACTATTGCGGCCGGGTGTGGTATAATTGAGGTAAATATGTTATGTGATTGCGAAACGTTCGCTTCGCAATTACCTAAGGTGAATATGTCTTACGGAGGAGGAGAGGCGCATGGTAAAGCTTTCGCCGGTGATGCTTGCGGCTGCGGCTGCCGCCGGGGTATACGCTTCCGCGCAGATAGGAATGTATATCCCGCTTTTTTCTGCTGCAGCCATAGCCGCAGCAGCAGCGGTGCTGTCCGCTCGGAAACACAGAGTACAGGGCGGACTGTACGCGCTTGCGGCTGTATTTGCAGCCGGAGCGATCTCATGCGCGCTCCATTCCGGATCGGTCATGCATAAGACTGTTGATTATATAGGAAGATACGTAACGGTACACGGCGTGGTCCTGACACAGGCGCAGGAAAGCGCATACAGTGACAATTATAAATATACAGTAAGAGTATGGGCTGTGGATAAGAACGGGAGCATAGAAAAGATGAATGATGATATGCTTCTGACGACTCCTGCGCTGTTCAGCTGCGGCGACAGCGTAATGCTTAAGGGTATAATAAAGGATATGCCGTCTCAGATGAATGAAAACGGCTTTGATACGGCAAAATATTACAGAGCACAGGGAATATTCACAAGGATGTATACGGAGGAGACGGGACCGGGCGGTGACGCAACGGTTCTTTCGCCGCTGATACTTACCGGAAAGTTCCGTGAGGCAGTGGATTCTGTTATATACAAATATTACACAGGTGACGGAGCCGCGGTGCTGTCGGCGGTGCTTACCGGCAACACTCATCATTTTTCAGAGGAATTCAATACGATCCTGTCTGAAACATCGTTCAAAAGGCTATACCATCCGGCATATCTGCATATATTTATAATATCCTCGCTGATAGGGATCCTGTCCGGCTTGATCCCGCGACGGGGAAGAGACGCGGCTGCCGCGGCGATCCTTATCGCATACGCGCTGTTCAATTGCGCCGGAGCGGGATTTTTAAGATGTCTGCTCACTGCGGCGCTTACCATGCTTATGCGCGCAAGGAACGGAAGCTCATATTATCCGGACGTGATCGGGAGACTTGTTGCCGTTTGTGCGGTTATAATGCCGCTCATGCTTTTCGATGCCGCGTTCATAATGTCTGTGAGCGCCGGGATATTGATATGGGCCTTTATGCCGCGCTTGTCTAAAGCTCTTTCGTTTCTTCCGAGAGGCGTGCGGCACACAGCATCGGTGCTGATCATATGCTCGCTGTTTCAGCTGCCGTTAACGGCGTACTATTTTAACGGGATATGCATATATTCTCTTTTGGCTCCGTTCATAATGGGACCGCTCGTTTTGATGACGCTCATAACGGCGCCTGTAACGCTCCTTGTTCTCAGTATAGCGGACGGTGCGTTTTTATTGAAAGCGTATCTTGATATGATGCTTTGGGCTATGATAAGGCTGCCGCGGCTTATAGAGTCTATGCCGTTTTCGAATACCGTTATTCCTACGCCTTCTGTTTCGGTGATGGCGGCATGCTTATTCGGAACGGCGGCAATATATTATTATGTAAACAAGCGCGGGAAATGGGCCGCGTATGCGTTTTCGGCGGCGGCCGGCATGACAGCAGCTGCGGTAACGGTATCCTTGTCAAGACTGGGAACCGCAGATTTCACTTTTGTAAATGTCGGACAGGGTGACGGAGCGGTGATACATAAGTATCTCGGAGAAACTATCCTTATTGACGGAGGAGGCGGCAGCAGCTATTCTGATTATGATCCCGGCGAGTCGGTGTTTGTCCCGTACCTTGAATCAAAGGGCTATGGCAATATTGACGCCGCGTTCGTTTCTCATTACCATAAGGATCATGTTCAGGGCATAATAGCCGCGGTCGAAACGCTCGATGTGAACACGGTGTTTGTGCCGCCGTATGACTCCTGTGTTGATGATGATATGAGAATGTGGGCGGAAGAGCTCAGGAATGCGGCCGAAGCGAATGGGACAGAGGTGCTCGAGATCAGTGAGGATAAGCGTATCAGCTTCAAAGGCGGGACCGTACTGAGTGTGTATGTGCCTGACGCGGTTTTGGGTATAAGCGGCGATGGCAACGACACATCGCTGCTGATAAAGGCCGAATACGGAGATACATCGTGCCTTTATACCGGGGACATGACAAGCTTTGCTGAAAAATGCAGGCTTGATGCAGGTATAGATGTACAGGCTGATATATTAAAGGTCGCTCATCACGGTTCGGGAGGATCCTCACGGGAGGAGTTTATAGAGGCTGTTTCACCGGAATATTCAGTGATCAGCTGCGGTGAGGATAATCCGTACGGACATCCGAGGGCGGATACGCTGGAACGGCTTTCGGGAACTGGGATACTGAGGACCGATCTTAACGGTACCATAACGATAACTGCGGATGAGGATGAGATAACAAAGGTCTCAGTCCTGAAAAGATAAGTATCATATGGAGGATTACATATGGCAAAGACGGCAAAAAAGAACACGGTGTCGGAGCTGAAAGCTCAGCTGAGGGAGAACAGGCTCAGGAATATATATGTATTCTACGGTGAAGAGGAGTATTTAAAGGAATATTATATAAGGAAGCTGGAGGAGCTTATCCCTGACTCGGGCTTTCCGGAATACAACAGGATAGTGATCTCTGGTCAGGTGGATTACAGTATTTATGAGGATGCATGGGAAGCAATGCCTATGATGACTGATCGGAGGCTCGTGGTAATACGTGACAGCAATATATTCACGCTTAGGCGGTCGGGCGATATCAAGCCTCCGGACGAGCAGCAGAAGGAGTTCTGGCAGAGCAAATTCAAGCGTATCGCTGAGGATACTGTAGTTGTATTCTGTGAAAAGAATGCAGATGCAAGGAGCGCGCTGTTCAAGGCGGCGGCAAAGGCGGGGATGGCGGTGGATTTTCAGTATATGCCGCTGCCCGATCTGCGGGCGTGGATAGTGAAGCGGGTCATGAAGGCCGGAAAAAAGATAGATACCGCGGCTGCGGATTATCTTGTTTCGGTCATAGATCCGGGGCTTGCAAATCTCGATCATGAGCTTACAAAGCTTATAGATTACTGTGATGAGGTCATATACCGGTCTGATATCGATAAGGTCACATCAAAGGCCTTGAGCGTGCGTATCTTTGATTTGACGGACGGGATAAGAAACGGCGATGCCGATAAGGTGTTCAGTGTGATATCAGAGCTTAGGACACAGAAGCAGAGCGCGTTTTCTATATTGTATCTGATATATTCAAATGTTGAAAAGATGCTGCATTTGAAGCTGGCCGGAGTGACCTCACGGCAGGGAGCGGCAGAGCTCCTGGGAGGTTCACCGTGGGCCGCAGGGAAATATCTTGAGGATGCCAGCAGCTTTTCGAGGGAAGCGCTTATGCATATGGTAACGCGCATCCCGGAGATAGATTATGAGATAAAAAGCGGAAAAATAACGGAATGGCAGGCGCTTGAAGGATATATATTTGAAGCGCTTGAACAAAGGATGAAGCATTGAGGTATAGTGTATGAGCAGACTGGAAAAAGTTATTTTTGATATGGACGGTCTGATCTTCGATACGGAAAGATTGTTCATGGAGGAGCAGATGAAGATCGTACGCGAGTACGGCTATAGCCTTACTCGCAATATGTATGTGCAGACCTTAGGGCTTACAGGCAGAGCGTTGTCTGAAAAGCTGCGGATGATGTTCGGGGACGGATATCCGGAAAAGGAGGTAACGCGCCGGGTGAGAGCGAGGATAGATGAGAGAGCGCGGACGGATGGGCTGCCGTTGAAGCCGGGTATAAGGGAGCTTCTTGATTTCCTAAGAGGGAAAGAGATCCTCTGTGCGGTAGCATCATCAACACATACGCCGTATGTTAGGAGGTATCTTGAGTCCGCAGGGCTGGATGGATATTTTGCCGATATAATAGGCGGTGAGATGACCGAGCACTCCAAGCCTGCTCCGGATATTTTTATAAAGGCGGCCGGAGCCGCAAAAAGAGAATATACTCTGGTTTTGGAGGACAGCGAGAATGGTATAAGAGCGGCTGCCGCAGCGGGTATACCGGTCATATGCATACCGGATATGCTGCATCCGAGCGCTGAGGTGACGGCGCTTGCCGAATTCACCGTATCAAGCGCTGCGGAGGTAATTGGGATAGTGAGGGGTAAATATGAGAATACTTGAGAATTTGGGACCGGAGGCGGTCATGAGATATTTTGAAGAGCTGTGTGCAATCCCGCACGGTTCGGGAAACACCGATGGGATAGCAGACTACTGTGAACGCTTTGCAGTAGAACATTCGCTTGACTATACGAGGGATGAGCATAATAATATTATTATAAGAAAGCCGAAAACAGAGGACTGCGACAGCGGTGAGACGGTTATCATACAGGGACATCTCGATATGGTATGCACAAAGACATCGGACTGTGATATTGATCTTGAAAGAGAGGGGCTGCGGCTCAGGACTGACGGCGAAATGGTATGGGCGGACGGTACCACACTCGGCGGAGACGACGGCATAGCGGTAGCGATGGCTCTTGCTGTGCTTGATTCAAGGGATCTGGTGCACCCGGAGCTTGAATGTCTTTTTACCGTGGATGAAGAGATCGGGATGCTTGGCGCTGCCGCGCTTGACGCTGATCTGCTAAAGGGAAGGATGCTGCTTAATATAGACTCTGAGGAGGAAGGCATTTTCACCGTTAGCTGCGCCGGCGGAGCGGTGATAGATGGCTGTCTGCCTATAACGCGCTGCAGCGCTGACAGGGCCGTATCGGGAAGAACATACAGGATAACAGTTTCGGGGCTGGCAGGAGGACACAGCGGAACGGAGATAGATAAGGGCAGGGAGAACGCATGTATAATGCTTGGAAAGCTGCTTTCTGAATTGGATACGCGTACAGCATATGAGCTGATCTCAATAGACGGAGGAGAAAAGGATAATGCGATCCCGCGTTCGGCGGATGCAGTGGTAGAGGCTGAGGCGCAGTCCGGATTTGAGCAGGTCCTTGATGGACTGGCTGAGGAATATGCTATGCGCTTTGGGCTTACAGAAACAGGACTCAGGATAGAATTCAGCGAATGCGGTACAGAGCGGCAGCCTATGTATGCGTCATCAAAGACGGCAGTACTGAATGCGCTCGCGAGCATACCTAACGGAGTACAGAGCATGAGCGCGGAGATAAAGGATCTGGTCGAGACCTCATGCAATATGGGCATTATCAGAACGGATGAGATTGGTGTAAAGCTGACTGTATCGGTAAGGAGTTCATCGGGATCGGAGAAGCGTGCTCTCATCGACAGGATAGGTCTGGCGGTCACAGGATCAGGAGGCAGCTTTTCTGTATCCGGCGAGTACCCCGCATGGGAATATAAAAAGCACTCAAGGCTGCGGGAGCTTGCGGCGGAGGCGTATGTGAAGCAATACGGCAGCGAGCCGGTCATAAGCGCTATACACGCGGGACTTGAATGCGGGATATTCTGCGGAAAGCTGCCTGAGCTTGACTGTATATCGTTCGGTCCCAACATATATGATATACACACTCCTAAGGAACGGCTGGATATAGGCAGCGTGGCGCGTGTATACAGCTTTTTAACGGAGCTTTTGAGCATGATATGAGGTGACGGAGTTGACAGGTATAAAGATATGCGGACTCATGAGCGTACAGGACGCGGAATATGTGAACGAATTTGATGTGGCGTTTGCGGGTGTGGTAATGTTTTTCCCGAAGAGCCGAAGGAATGTAGAGCCTGAAAAGGCTAGAGAGATAGTGTGCGCGCTGCGTGCCGGGATAATTCCGGTGGCGGTGATGGTCGAGCCGTCCGCGGAGCAGATAGCTGAGGCGGCGCGGTGCGGCTTCAGATACGTGCAGCTTCACGGCAGTGTCGATCCCAGGCTTATCGAATCCGCGCCTGTACCGGTTTTCAAGGCTTTCAATGTTAAGGATATGGATATGTATGAAAAATACAGCGCCTGCAAAAATATTGCCGGATATGTGTTCGATGCTGCCGAGCCTGGAAGCGGAAAAACATTTGACTGGTCAGAGTTAAGATCGCTGCCGCGTGACGGCAGACTTGTGATCCTGGCCGGAGGACTGACGGCAGAAAACGCGGCTGCTGCTGTGGGATATCTGAACCCGGATGCGGTGGATGTCAGCTCAGGCGTGGAAAATGAAGATAAAACGGGAAAATCAAAAGAAAGGATACAGGCTTTTGTAAATTCAGTTCGTTCAGCGGATAAATAAGCCTATTTATAAATTTTTTTGAATTCAAGTTGCAATCCTGAGTAAAATATGCTATAATAGATTTATATGTTATAGCAGATAAATAAAAGAAAGGAGCTTGGAGATGGCGGTAAAAAAGAAAAAGCTTGTGACGTATAACGGCAAGCCCATTGTACGGTGCGGAAATAGGATATATTACGGCAATTTCGAAGATAAGCTTATATTGGTACTGGATATTATTGAAACGAAAAAGATAAAGGATCTCGACATAGCGTCTCAGGTGCTTATTCAGGTTATGGATAATACGGGCGAATTCGGCAAAGGACAGGTTTTCAGAAAGGCAAAGCGTGATAATTTATATAAGGCGCTCGATTTGGGAGAATGGTGGCTGAAGGATGCGCTCAAGCAGCTGTCGTAATAAGTTTTGGATAGTAAAAGGGCTTTGGAAAACCGTTGGCTTTCCAAAGCCCTTTATCAGTGTGTCGGGCATGGCACATATCTAGTTGGTGAAAGTCCAATCGCGGGTATTTACCGCCAAGCGTAGTGAACCGCAAGCCTCTAACA
>CAJFVT010000066.1 GCA_904420525.1 uncultured Clostridia bacterium
GTGATATGGTATGGACAACGAGACAAGAGAAATGTTTGGCTTGATGATGAATGAATTCAAAGCTCTCAGGGCTGATATGCAGGGGTTCAAAGCAGAGATACGGGCCGAGGTGCAGGAGATCAAGGCTGATATGAATGATCTCAGGGCCGAGGTGAAGAGAAACACGATAACAACGGAAAAGACGGTGCAGCATGCTATTGCGGTGATGGCGGATGATATTGCGGCAAATGCAAACCGTTTCGATCGTGTTGATTTTGATACGATAAAGCAAAACACAGAGATCGCCGTTGCTGTGGCTGCCTCTGCAAGCCAGCCGTATGACAACCTGCTCCATAGAGTTGAGAGATTGGAAAACAGATGATGTTCAGCGCATATTTATCGGATGACTGCTTCAAAGCGCGCCGCGGAGCGCTTGGGGCAGTCTTTTTTGCCCTAAGGCTTCGGGTATCTGTCTTAACGCCAATTCATTAAAAGTTCATAACAAATTTAAAAATAAATATTGTAATTAAGGCTATGCAGTGGTATAATTAAAGGATAGGAAAATGCTGATATGGAATGGACTGCACGGTGTTTATAAATGCAGCAGCACTTTGCTGTTTTGGGATCAATATATCGTGAAATATGCAGCAGGGAGAAATGAGGTGGATGCGGAAATGAAAATATCTGACGCAATGATAAAGAAAATATGCTCGTCTATGATATATAAGCGCGGTATGGAGTATTTCCGCGAGGGACGCGTACATATGCGCAGGCGTTCCGATTCAGAGATAACGGCGGTCGTTGACGGCGACGAGCTTTATAATGTACGGGTCACATTTGAGAACGGCGATATCGGCGAGGTGCTCTGCACATGTCCCTACTATGAAACAATGCAGACGACCTGCAAGCATATAGCCGCTGTTCTGAAGCAGCGTCAGGTGGAACTGGAGAATGGAGGAAGTTACACGGATGAAAATGACAAGATAGCCGCGGCGCTGTGCGCGGAGTTTGAGCCGGCGCCGGAAACGGAGGTCATCCGCGCGGCATTCACTCTCTATATAAAGCCGGCGGTGCGCGGCGGCTGCACGTTCGCTATGTCCGTAAGCCTTCCCGATCACGGAGGCGAGATAAGCGGGCTTGAGAACTTCCTCGACAGCTATCTGAAATACAGTGATTTCAAGCTTGACCGCAGCCATGTATACAACCGGAGATATATGAAATTCCCTGAGACGGAGGATAAAGTGATCTCGATACTTGCCGAGGTCTATGAAACACGGGCTGCGGAGCTTTCTATATATGTAAAGGCCTCGCAGAGAACGGAATTCGGGGCCGCCGTCGCACGGCGCATACTGCCGCTGCTTGAAAAGCTCGATTTCAGGCTCATATATGACGGTATAGCGATAAACGGAGTGAGGATCATAAGAGATGATCCGGATATACTTATAGACGTTGAGGCCTATGGACGGGAGATAGTTATGTCGGTATCGGAGCGCGGAGCCGCCGTCACTCCTGACGGAGAATGGTTCCTGCATAACGATACGATATACAGGACCTCGGAGGGCTGGAGAAGCTTTTATATGCCGATCTACCGTGCGCTTTCGGAGGAGGGCAGGACGCAGATATCGTTTAAGGGCGATAATGCTATGCTGTTCGCCGCGCGCGTGCTCCCGGCGCTTAGGGGCAGACACGGAGTGGTGCTGTCGGGTGTTGATGAGCTGGTAGTCGATGATGAGCCGGAATTTGAGGTGTGTTTGGACGCGGTGAACGGAGCCGTTACAGCGGTCGCAGTCGCCCGCTACGGTGGGATCAAGTTCAGGATACCGTCAGAGATGTCGGACAGCAGCGGAAAGATAGTTGTTCGGGATGCCGGACGTGAGAACGAGCTGCTTGCGTATTTTGAGGGGTTTGATGGAGGCTCGCCCGCCTTTACGCTGCACGGTGACGAGAATATTTACAGTTTTTTGACCGATACTCTGCCGGAGCTTTCAAAAAGAGCCGAGATAATAGCAACTGAGCGGTTCGGACATCTCAGGATACGAGACAGTGTAAACATCTCATCCTCGGTATCGTACAGATCGGATATAGATTTTCTTGAGATAAATTTTGAGACGGATATGAGCTCATCGGAGATACAGGGTATACTCTCAGCGATACGAATGAACAGGGATTTCTTTCGTTTCGAGAACGGAGGATATCTGAAGCTGCAGGGCGGACAGCAGGACATATTAAAGCTTATGGAGGGGCTGGGCTTTTCGAGTGAGGATATAGACAACGGATCAAAATTGCTCCCGAAGTCGGATCTGCTCTATCTTGAGGCTGCGCCGTTCGTGAGGAAGGACAGTTCCGTAACGGAGTATCTGGACAGTATAAGGGCGGTCGAGCCTGAGATCCCGACTGAGCTTGAGGGAGTCCTGCGCCCGTATCAGAGAGAGGGTGTGAGATGGCTCACACAGCTTACGGCCATGGGCGTTGGAGGCATACTGGCCGATGATATGGGTCTGGGAAAAACGCTGCAGGTGATCGCCTATGTACACGGCATCAAGCCGGAAAAGCCGGTGCTCATAGTAGCGCCCAGCTCGCTTGCATACAACTGGCAGAATGAGATAGAAAAATTCACGCCCGGCGCAAGCTCGCTTATCGTAAGCGGACCGCGTGACGTTAGAGCCGGGCTTATAAGGACGGCGGAGGAGCATGAGTTCGTTATAACCTCATACCCGCTGCTGCGCCGCGATATAGCGCTGTACAGGAGCATAGAATTCTCCTACTGCTTTATAGACGAGGCGCAGTATATAAAAAATCCAAAGACGATGAA
>CAJFVT010000067.1 GCA_904420525.1 uncultured Clostridia bacterium
GATCACACTTGATGATGAAGGTGTTTTAGACGTAATTGCAAAGCAGTTAAAGCAACGCAGAGACTCGCTTCCGGATTACGAAAAAAGTGGGCGAGAGGATCTCATCGCTCAGTTAAAAAGAGAAATGGATATCTTGATGGAATATCTTCCGGCTCAGCTCACACATGAAGAGCTTGTGTCGATAGTGAAGGATGCGGTTGAACAGACCGGAGCTTCATCGGTTAAGGATATGGGAAAGATCATGTCGGCGGTAATGCCAAAAACAAAGGGCAGAGCTGACGGCAAGGAGATCAATATGATCGCCCGTGAGCTGCTTAGCAGTATATCCGCTGAATAAGTAAATAAGGCGAAAGAGCTTATAGCTCTTTCGCTGATAATATGCTGGTATAGCTCAGTCGGTAGAGCAGCTCATTCGTAATGAGCAGGCCGCGGGTTCGAGTCCCATTACCAGCTCCAAAAAAGGCTTGCTGATCAGCAAGCCTTTTTACGTTGTTAGTTAATAGTGTTTTATCAGTTTCCATGACCGTCTTTGCCGTGATGAGCGCCGCTGCCGTAGCCGCGCTGACCATAGCCGGAGCCTTTATGCGCCTCGGAGCCATCTCCTGTGTCGGAGCAGCTGTCTATCCGGTCACGTATTTCCCGCATAGTCATATTTTGAACTTCATCGGCGGTTACATCAGGATCATACTGTTTTAGCTCCTCATAGGCGGCATATTTTCCCGGCGTGAGTCCTAATTCGTGTGCCGCTTCGGTCTCGGTCAAACTGAGCTTGTAGCAGTGCGGCTGCAGTCCTCCGCTGTGGCAGTTTTCAAGCTCAGCGGTTATTTCGCTGGCTTTTGTATCATTTTCGCAAGATACTGCAAATACGTCCTCCGTATCTGTATATATAACGAGCGAGGTGTTGATATCCTTTCAAAATAATAAGAAAATTTAAAAAATTTTCAAAGAACGGCCGCGAAGAAGTGTTCAGCGGCCGTTACTGGATATTATTCACTGTCTTTAACAAGAAAACCTATCTTATCGAGGGCTTTTTCTATCTTGTCGAGAGCCTCTTCGTTTTCTGCTGTGACAGTGTGATAATGATATTCATTGGTAACACGTTTGAGCGGGCTTGAACGTCCGCTTTCAAGACTTTCTATATATTCGTTTATATCCTGCAGCGTTTTTATGTTCATGGCTCCTTCTATTCGTCCGTATATCTTATGCCAAACGAACACATCCTTGACCTCTCCGCCGTTGGATACAATGGTCTCAAGCTCTTGTCTGACTTCATCGTCAGCATGGACTGTTTTGAAAACACGCGCCGGTCTGGGCGGGATCTGAAGAATATATCCTTTAGTGGTGGCAATTATAGGATATCCCTGATCCTTGAGCAGAGAAATATCCTTAACAATGATTTGTCTGCTGACGTTGAATTCCTTTGCAAGCATACTGCCGGATATGGGTGAGCTGCTGTCAGAGATCCTTTGAAGGATCCCGTTTGCCCTTTCAACAGTATTCATATTCACAGCACCTCTCGATCATAAAAATTTAAGTATCCTGATTGATTAAACGGCATGAAGGTTTTTAAGAGACAGATCAAGTATCGGCGCGGAATGTGTGAGTGCGCCGCTTGATATATAGTCAACTCCGAGATCGGCGAGAGCCTTTATATTGTCCTTTGTAACATTACCGCTGCATTCTGTTTCCGCTCTTCCGTCTATGATCTCTATCGCCCGGCGCATCATTTCATGGGTCATATTGTCGAGCATGATTATATCGGCGCCGGCTTCAGCTGCTTCGCGGACCATATCAAGATCTTCTGTTTCTATTTCTATTTTTCGAACAAACGGTGCATATTCCTTAGCCATTTTTACAGCCTTTGCAACACCGCCTGCGGCGCCGATATGGTTATCCTTGAGGAGAACGCCGTCCGAAAGATTGTAGCGGTGATTGCATCCGCCGCCGGCCTTTACTGCGTATTTTTCGAATATACGCATATTCGGAGTTGTTTTTCTTGTATCAAGAAGACGTATGCCCGTGCCCTTCAGAAGCTCAGCTATTGAATTTGTGTATGTTGCTATGCCGCTCATGCGCTGGAGAAAGTTCAGAGCCGTGCGCTCGCCCGACAAAAGCACGCGTATGTCGCCTGTTATTGTACCTAGCTTTTCTCCGTTCTTTATCGCACTGCCGTCTTTTGTATCTATATTGAATTCGGTATCGGCGTCAAGGAGTGTAAAAACACGCTTGAAAACGTCTATCCCGGCAAGGATACCGTCCTGCTTGCAGATAAGCTCTACAGTACCTTTTTTATATTCGGGCATTACAGCGTTTGTGCTTACATCCTCGCTGGAAATATCTTCTCTTAGCGCGTTAAGTATCAGCTCATCTGCGTTCATCATCATTGTTATGCTGTTCATGTTCTTTTTTCATCCTTTCTATTTCTTTCAAAACTATTTTTTTATAATCCCTGTCGCAGCCTTTGTAATCACTGAGGCGCACATTCGGCGCAAGCCGTTCATGCTTGCCGAAATTCTCCGCCATATCGCTTGCAGCTCTCTTGGCAAAAACAAGGCTCTCAAGCAGCGAATTGCTGGCAAGACGGTTCTTTCCGTGAACTCCATTGCAGGCTGTTTCACCTACCGCATAAAGGTCGTCCATAGTTGTTTTTGAATATTTGTCGACCCTTATACCTCCCATAAAATAATGCTGTGCCGGTACTACCGGTATGCATTCACGCGTAACATCATAGCCCTCCTCGCGGCAGCGCTTGTATATGTTGGGGAAGTGCGAAAGTATCACATCCTTCGGTATCGGCTTCATAGACAGCCATACGTATGGCTTTCCGTCTTTTTTCATTTGACGCTTTATTGCGTCTGCAACGACATCGCGTGGCTGAAGCTCGTCTACGAACCGCTCCATATGTGAGTTGAAAAGCACAGCGCCCTCGCCGCGTACCGATTCTGATATAAGGAAGCGTCTGCCGGGCTTATGTGAAAAAAGCGTTGTGGGGTGTATCTGTATGTAGTCTATATTTTCAAGCTCTATGCCGTGCTTCATAGCAACAGCGAGAGCATCGGCTGTCAAATGCGGATAATTCGTGCTGTTTGTGAACAGTCCGCCTATGCCTCCGGTCGCGAACACGGTAAAGCGGGCGTCTATTTCCGTAAGTGTGCCGTTTTCGTTCTGAACTATCATTCCGGCGCAGCGCCCGTTTTCCTCGATTATATCTATCATGCGGCAGTTTTCGATTATTTTTATGTTATCCCTGCTCTGTGCAGCCTTAAGGAGATGTGAGGTGATCTCCTTTCCGGTCTCATCTTCGTGGAAGCATATCCTGGGCGTTGAGTGTGCGCCCTCTTTGGTGAATGCCAGGGATCCGTCATCATTTCGTTTGAAATCCACTCCATAGCTTATCAGGTCGGAAATTATGTCGCGGGATGAGCGGATCATAATGTCAACGGACTCCTTCCTGTTTTCATAATGTCCTGCGCGCATAGTGTCCTCAAAGTAGCTGTCATAATCATCGTCGCTCTTCAGCATACAGATCCCGCCTTGGGCAAGAAACGAGTCGCTTTCATCGACTGCAGCTTTTGTGATCATAATTATATCCTTGTCAGGAGGGAGATTGAGCGCGCAGTACAGCCCGCCGACTCCCGTGCCCGCTATGACGATATCGGTTGTAAGTTTCATAGTATACCTCTATTCTTTCCCGAGCATTTCACTGCCCAAGTCTGAGCATTCTTTCGAGCGGTATAAGAGCCTTTTCCATGATCTCATCGCTCAATATGATCTCATTGTTCTCAGTTTCAAGTACATTCAATATTGCTTCAGGTGTGTTGAGTTTCATATCCGAGCACACACATTTGCTGCCAAGATAGTGGAATTTCTTATCAGGATTTTTCTTCGTCAGCTCGTGGTTGATCCCTATTTCGGTGCATATTATGAATTCATTCTTGTCTGAATGTGTAACATGATCTATTATTCCTGCGGTCGAGCCTATGAAATCTGAATGTTTAAGTATGCATTCCCGTGTTTCGGGATGAGAGCATACCTCGGCTTGTGGATGCTCAGCTTTGACTTTTAAAAGCTCGTCCTCTTCGATATCGTTATGTATCGGACAATGTCCGTTATTGAATATGAAATTCTTATCTGTCACTGATCTTGCGATATGCCGTCCGAGATTTTGATCAGGTATAAAATATATGTGCTTATTAGGCAGTGACCTGGCTATCGTTTCAGCATTGGCCGAAGTAACGCACACATCGCTTGCGCATTTCAGTTCTGCCGTAGAATTAACATAGCAGACAACTGCCGCATCGGGATACTCCGACCGTACTTTGGCTATCTGTTCGGTATCGGCCATGTGAGCCATGGGGCAGTCAGCATTCATATCAGGCATCAGTACCTTCTTATCAGGATTTAATATCTTTGCGCTTTCACCCATAAATCTTACTCCGGCAAAAACTATGATATCGGCAGATGTTTCTTTTGCCGTTTTTGCCAGATAGAACGAGTCGCCCACATAGTCAGCGATGGATTGGACATCGTCAGGACAATAATAGTGTGCGAGAATAACTGCGTTTTTTATTTTTTTTAATTCGTTGATACGGTCAATGATACGAGTAGCCATATAAAATCTCCTTATCCTTTGCAGCCGCGCCCCAAACGCGGTTTAAAATATTGAAGCAGCTGCAGCAGAGACTGCAGCCGCCGTTTTGTCTATTATACTGATTTGCTTTACAGCTGTCAACACACCTGTAAACTTTTCGTCTTAAAGGACATAACTTGATACGTTTTTATGTGTATTTATGTGGAAACAGCACAAAAAATTTGTTGATCAAAATGATGTAAGGGATCACACATCGCACGAAAATAAGTATGTGATCCGGATCTGTATGGGCAAAAGAAAAAAAGCATTGCATATAGCGGCATTTTGTTGTATAATATATATTACGATAGCTTATTGAAAGCCGGGGTGGAATGGGCTGTGACATTTAAAGTTATATTGCCGTTGGCTGCGGCTGTATTGGCGGCTGTACCTTGCATAACAGCGGCGGCGTATGCGGACACATCTGCCGGAGCGTGTCTTATAAATGCAGTTACGGGAGAAACGGTATTCGAAAAGAACATTTATGAAAAGCTGCCTATGGCAAGCACGACGAAGATAATGACACTGCTTACGGCTTTGGAGAATTCCGAGCCTGACGAGCAGGTTACCGTCTCTGTGAACGCTGCCGGGCAGGAGGGATCATCGGCCTATATTGAAGCCGGTGCGGTCATAAGCATGAATGATCTTTCGTACGGACTCATGCTCAATTCCGGAAACGATGCGGCTGTGGCGATAGCAGAGCATGTAAGCGGAAGCGCAGAGGCGTTTGCGGAAAAAATGAACTCACTGGCCGGTGAGATAGGTCTGAAGGATACCGAGTTCAAAAACCCGAACGGGCTTAACGCTGAGGGACATTACACTACGGCGCGCGATCTGGCTGTTCTTACGAGATATGCCCTGAAAAACGAAGAATTCGCTCAAATCGTTTCGACAAGATCATATACGGCTCATCAGACTTTAAAGGACGGTACGGTCAAGGAGGTCGAGTACATAAACCATAATAAGCTTTTAGGTGCTTATGAGGGCTGTATAGGCGTTAAGACGGGGTATACGGAGGCTGCCGGAAGATGCCTTGTCAGCGCGGCAGAGCGCGGCGGAGCGGTCTATATAGCAGTGACGCTCAATTCAAAGAACGATTGGGCCGAGCACAAGGCTATGCTTGATCACGGGTTTGAAACGGCAAGAACGGTGACTGCGGTCGAGAAGGGCGAATGTGTTCGCCATATAGTAAGCGAAAGCGGTGCGTGCGAGCTGGTTGCGGCGGACAGCTTTGAGATCCCGGTGAATAGTAAAAAGGGGACAGATGTAACTGTAAGAATCGATATATCAGATATGATCGCACCTCCTCTTAATAAAGGAGAAAAAGTTGGGATCCTTGAGATATACAGCGGGGATGAGCTTTTGGGTACTGTAGACGCGGTCGCAGCGTCGGATCTGAGCCTCGAAGGAGGTTATAAAGCCAAGCCGTGTTTTTTTACGGCTATGATAAGGATAATCAAAAGTATACTGGGATAAGAGAAAGGAAAAATACAAATGGGTGAGATCGTCAGATTACAGAAATATATAGCAATGTCCGGTGCCGCTTCAAGGCGGGCTGCGGAAAAGCTTATAGATGAGGGAAGGGTCAAGGTAAACGGAAAAAAAGTCACGGAGCAGGGTATCAAGGTCGAGATCGGCAATGACAAGGTAGAGCTTGACGGAAAGCTCATAAGGGCTGAAAATAAAAAGGTATATATAGCTGTCAATAAGCCTGCCGGGTATGTTACAACAATGCATGATCAGTTTGATAGACCAACGGTCATGGAGCTTGTTCAGGATCTTAACGTACGTGTTTTTCCTGTCGGAAGACTGGACTATGAAACGGAAGGTCTCCTTATAATGACGAACGATGGTACCTGGGCCAATAAGGTAACGCATCCGCGTTATGAGGCATCGAAGCGTTATTATGCGGTTCTTAAAGGCGTTTTAACCATTCCATCGCTCAATAGGATAAGGCGCGGTGTGATGATCGATGGTCGGAAAACATCGCCTGCTGAGTGTGAAATAAAAGAGATAGAGGGCGGAATGACGCTTGTTGAGATAACTATACATGAGGGCAGGAACCGTCAGGTGCGGAAAATGTTCGAAGCTGTGGGCAATCCTGTAATAGAGCTTAAGAGGGTACAGATCGGCAATATCCAGCTGGGTAATCTGCCGGAGGGGAGATGGAGACATCTTACATCTGGTGAGATAGGATATTTCATGAATAAATGAACAGGGGCAGTATGTCTGCCCTAATATATATTTTTTTTCGCTAACCTATTGCATTGGATCTGGATTTGTGCTATAATTTATTGAGGAAGAAAAGCAGTAATCGTTTTTCTTTGCTTATTTATTGATTACGAGGTAGATAAAATGATCATTATTATGAAAGAGACCGCGACTAAGCAGGACATCGATGCGGTCGAGAAAAAGCTTACTGATATCGGATTTCAGACACATCCGATATATGGTGAGAAAAAAACAGTTATAGGCGCTATAGGAGATAAGCGTCAGATAAGCATGAACGAGATATTGCTCATGAATGCGGTAGAAAATGTGGTACCGATCATGCGCCCGTATAAGCTGGTCTCTAAAGAGCTTATAAAGGAGAAGTCTGTAATAGATGTGGGTCACGGCGTAACTGTTGGAGGTAAGAAGCTTGCCGTGTTTGCTGGTCCGTGCGCAGTTGAAGGCAGAGAGCATTTTCTTAAGATGGCACGGCTTGTAAAGGCCTCAGGAGCCAATATACTCCGCGGCGGAGCATTCAAGCCGAGAACATCGCCCTATTCCTTCGGAGGTCTTGAAGGAGAGGGACTCAAGATAATGCGCGAGGCCGGGGACGAGCTCAGTATGCCGATATGTACGGAGGTCATGGATACCAGAGATGTTGAGCTTGTTGCTAAGTATGCGGATGTTATACAGATCGGTGCGAGA
>CAJFVT010000068.1 GCA_904420525.1 uncultured Clostridia bacterium
ACGAGAGGAGAAAACCGCAGCGGCTTCAGCAGCTTTTGCTCCGCAGATGAGCTGGTCAGGAGCTGCGATACTGTGTTCATAACCGTCAATGACGCGGCTATCGCGGAGGTATGGCACGGTATCGGAGCGGATGCGGCAGACGGCAGGGTGATATGTCATTGCAGCGGCTCAGCGGCATCGGATATATTTGAGGGCGCAGATGAAGAGCTGGTGTGTTCTGTGCATCCTATGCTTGCATTCAGCAGTAAGGAAACATCGGCGGAGCAGATAAGGCGCGCCTTTTTCACGCTTGAGGGAGGGAGCAGCGCCGTTATGAGAATGACGGAGCTTCTTGACAGCTGCGGAAATGAATATAAGATCATAAGCCGTGATTGCAAGCCGCTCTATCATGCCGCCGCATGCTTTGCGTCAAATCTGGTCACTGCCGTGTGCTCGGAAGCGCTGGAGCTTATGCGGAAATGCGGATTTTCAAATAATGAGGCGCTTGAGGCGCTCACGCCGCTTATCGAGGAGAATGTGAGGAATATCTGCGAAAAAGGCATAAAACAGTCGCTCACAGGTCCGGTTTCGAGAGGAGATGCCGTTACAGTGTCGGAGCATCTCAGAGCGCTTGACGGAAGACAAAGGGACATATATATTCAGCTTAGCCGTGTGCTCGCGGAGCTTTCGGGACATACGGAGCTTGCTGATCTGCTGAGCGGGGAGGACAGATAGAGCATGGATGAAAGATCTAAGGTGACAGATAAAGTGTCCTGGGAAGGAGCTGAATGGATCAGTTCTCCGGGCGACACTATAAATGCGGACGCGCTTGTAAAATATTCTATAGAAGCTGATGTGAGTATTGTCTCCGGGAGCGTTATCGGCATAGCGATAGCGGCAAGGAATAAGGATAATTATGTTTTAGCGGAGATAGATATGGCCGGGCGGCTCGTGCGTTTTTTTGAATACAGCGACAACGCTTGGACTGATGGAGTTCCGGCCGTGACCGTTCTGGGAAAAATGCGCGGATATGGGATAGGAGCGGATGCAGGCGCGGAGCGAGATATGCATCATATCGTGCTGTCTGTAGACAGGGCAAGGGTGACACTAAAGCTTAACGGCATATGTGTTGCAGATGATGACGTGATACCACAAGATCAGGTTTTCATGCCAAGGAAGCAGTGTATGCTGAATTTCGGTTTTAAGCAGGTGGAGGGGTGCGCCGTATATGACAGCATAACAGTACGGGCTGGTGAAAGGAATATTCTTTTATCTGATGATTTTGCGGATGACAGCGGTGTGCTTTCATGTCTCGGCAAGGTCACGGACAACGCGCTTGCTGTAGAGAATGAATTCAGACTGGTGAATGCAGTGCCGTCTGTGAACGTGCGCAGGTTTTTCAGGATCGATAGGGCGGTGAGGGATGCTAGGCTGTATGCTTCGGCCATGGGCTTTTATGAGGCGTATATAAACGGATCAAAGGTAAATGACACATTTTATGATCCCGGTTTTACCGATTACCGGAAACGAATGTATTATCAGGAATTTGACGTTACCGGTCTGCTGAAGAACGGTGCGAACGTCATAGGCGCAACTGTAGCAAAGGGCTATTATACAGGGTATATAGGCTATAATGCGCAGCCTATGGTATACGGCAGGAAGAACGCATTTATCTCAAAGCTTGTGATCGTATACGAGGACGGCATGGAAGAGACAATTGTTAGTGACGAAAAGTGGCAGTTTACATGCAAGGGTCCTGTAATGAATGCCGACTATCTGCAGGGAGAGGACTATGATGCCCGGCTGTGCATAGACTGGGCGGACGCGGATGACAGGCGCTGGGGGCAATGCGGTATAGTGCCGTGGCCGTGTGAGCCGGTGCCGACCAATGGTGTGCTTGAAAGAGAAAGCTTTGTTTTTGAAGCGCAGAGAGGTCCCGGTGCGGGTATTGAGCGCGTGTTGACGCCTGTATCAATTCATGAGCAGCCAAAAGGACATTTTATATATGATCTCGGCCAGAACATGGTAGGGACTGTGCGGATAAGGCTGAACGGCATGAGAGGAGAGTCGATAAAGCTCAGATATGGTGAGATGTGCCGTAAAAGCGGGGAGCTTTATACAGCAAATCTCAGAAATGCTGCCAACACAGATACTTACACGCTGAGAGGAAGAGGAACTGAAGAGTTTATCCCGTCATTTACCTCTCACGGTTTCAGGTATATAGAGATAACAGGGAATGGATATGCTCTGACACGTGAAAAGCATGATCTGATGATAAAAAGCATTGAAGGTCTTGTTATCACAAACGTAAGGGAAATGACAGGCAGCTTTGAATGTTCTGATCCGCTTCTGAACAAGCTGCAAAAGAATATAGAATGGGGACAGCGCGGAAATTCACTGCTTGTATTTACCGACTGCCCGCAGCGCAATGAGCGTATGGGTTGGACGGGCGATGTCCAGGTTTTTGCCAAAACAGCCGCGTATAACATGAATGTAAAGGCTTTCATGAACAAATGGCTCACAGATATGCGTGACGCGCAGCTTATGTATAATTTAAACGGCGCAGTCCCGGACACTGCGCCTCTGGGCGGTGACAACCGTAAAACAGGAGGCTGCGCCGGCTGGGGCGATGCAGCTGTGATAGTCCCGTGGGAAATGTACATAGCTTACGGTGATGAGACAGTGCTTCGAGATAATTATGAAATGATGAAGGCGTGGGTCGATTATCAGAGCAGGGAGGACAGGCAAAATCATGGTATGCGCACTGTTGACGGTGAGGAGGTGCCTGAATGTTCGGATCTCGCATCGATACCATATATACAGATACAGCAGTCACGCGGTGATCACCTTGCGTTTGATGAGTCAACACCTTTTATACTCAGCGCCACAGCGTATGCTGCGCGCGCGGCCGAGCTGATGTATAAAACAGCTGAGATACTCGACAGATATGAGGATGCGGAAAAATACCGCGCACGCTGTGAAAAGGTCAGAAGAGCATTCCGGGAAGCGTGGGTACAGGAGGACGGATCTCTGGCATATTGGGGAGAGATGAGCAAGTCCTGCGGGGATGTGAACGGAAATGTTATAAACAGGACGAGATATTGCAATTCTCCCGGCTCGGCTGCGAGACCCAGCCAGACGGCATATGCGCTTGCAATAGATTTTGGTCTGATACCGGAAGATAAGCTTATGCGCGCAGCAGAATGCTTTCAGCAGTCAATAGACGACAGAAACGGGTTGCTTTCAGTAGGCTTTCTGGGGATATCGCATCTGGCTCCGGCGCTCACGAAAGCCAGACTTACAGAAACGGCATATGCGCTTTTGGAGCAGAAGGAGGATCCAAGCTGGCTCTACAGTGTGAGGAACGGCGCAACGACGATCTGGGAACGATGGGATTCATACATAGCTGAAACGGACGCTTTCGGAGCTGTGTCGATGAATTCATTTAATCATTATGCATACGGAGCAATCGGCGAGTGGATGTTCGGGACCATACTGGGTATAAACTCAAGCGAGAAAAAAGGCGAGACCGGTTATAGGAAGATAATACTGAAGCCAACGCCCGGCGGAAGCCTGAGCTTTGCTAAGGGAAGTTATATATGTCCTTACGGGATCATAAAATCGGAATGGAGGATTGAAAACGGTATATTCAGCTATAATTGCACGATACCTGAAAATACGACTGCTGTATTGTATTTGCCCTTGATCGGAAATGCAGAATATTCAGGGCAAACTGAGCCGGTCAGGATGGAAAAATACAGAGCAGTTTATGAGCTGGACAGCGGAAGCTATAGCTTCAAAGCAATACTTTAGTCAAGAAAAAGGGCATCATCGCAAATTTTTGCATCGATGATGCCCCTCCTGCATTTTTGGTACTCAAGCAGAGCAGAGACCAACGCTCAGTAGTTTATAGTTATTACAAGAGCTTCTTTGTCAAATGTGACTGCGCCCTCATAGTATGTATCGTGAGCCGCGTCATCCCATTTGAGATTATCTATTCCGCCTACGATGTATGCCAGCTTGCGAATAGGTACGTATACCGTATCATTTACCATCACCGGACAAGAGAAATTAAATCCGGCGCCGCCTCCGCTGCCGACCTGATAGACCTCTGTTTCCCCGTTCGGCGCGATCACCTCAATGAGCGGGAACTGACGGTTATAGCTGCCGGTCTGACCGTAGATATAATTGTCGGTTTCGTTTGTAACGTGACTTTTTAGCCACGTTGGACCGTGTTCCTGATCCTCGTAATAAGGGAAATCATATTTGATCTGATCTGCATATTTGCTCTTGTCAACATCGTATATGACCGTATATCCGAGCTTTTCATATACCTCGCGCAGAGGGATATAATAGCTGTCGGTATCGGTAGTCTGGTTAGTAGGGACCTTTATTATATCGACAGCATAGCTTCTCCCGTTTATGATAAGCTCCCCGTCCGGCAGGTCAAGCCCGTCCACGGCCGCCATAACGACAGTTGCGCAGATGGCTGTGCAGGTCAATGTGACGGCAGATACAGCAGCTGCGATGCGTGATATGCGTCCCTGACTTGAGCGTATTTTTGAAAATCGCTTCTGCAGCGTTTTTGCGCTGCTGCTCATCTTTGTGGTATATAATTTTTCCAGCATCTCTATTCATCTCCTTTCATTCCGCAAGATACAGAATGGTTTTCATATAGAGCTTTTGCTCCTCATCAGACATATTTTTTGTTACAGACATATCGCAT
This sequence comes from uncultured Clostridia bacterium, assembly GCA_904420525.1. Classification (GTDB taxonomy): domain Bacteria; phylum Bacillota; class Clostridia; order UBA1381; family UBA1381; genus Ornithomonoglobus. The sequence continues at coordinate 4,706 of CAJFVT010000068.1, forward strand.
GAAACCTCGCATGCTTCACTTATATTGGCGCAAAGCAGATAACATAAAGGATTGAACCAGTGCAGTGCATTTACAAATATAGAAAGCCATTTTATAAACAGATCATTCCTTTTGTAATGAGTCAATTCATGCAGAAACACCATGTACATCTTTTCATCGGATATTTCCCTGCATGGGATATATACGATAGGGAACAGGATTCCGGAAAGCATAGGTGAATTCACATCCTCTGCCATCCTGATCCGGATATTGCGTTTTATGCCCAGCTCCCTTTTTGCCTGCTCAAGTATAGGACTGTATTCGATCCGCACAGAGTACGTTCTTTTGCGCGAAAGATAGATCATATAGCTCAGCAGCACCACAAGTAGGAAAACACATACTCCCGCAAACCATATATAGGCGATCAGATCAACCAGCCTTATGCTGTGTGAGGGACTTACGATTATCTCTCTTGAGGCTATAGGTGTGATTTCTGCTGTTATGGGACTGTCCGGATCTGTATCTGATACCTGATCGGCCGCGATCTGTGTCTGCTGTATGACCGTAAGCTTTTGCGCTTCTTTTTTAGGGATAATCTTGTATACCGGGATAATCATCGCAAGCAGCACAGCTACCCATACATAATACTGCCACTTAGCAGGAAATTTTTTTGATGTTACCGGCTTTAGACACAAGAGCACTGCTGTTATAGCCGAACCAAACAGACTCAGAACGATGATTGTCCTGAAAAGCTCGTACATGATATCACTCCAGTTCAAACATTTTTTTCAGCTCCGACATATCCTCTTTTGAAAGCTTCTTGTTTTCATAGAGTGCCGCGACAAGATTTTTGACCGAGCCGTTATACAGCTTTGAAAGGAAGCTCTGCGTTTCGCTCATATCGTAATCAGACTGCCTGAGCAGAGGATAATACAGATTTGTTTTTCCTTTTTTATCGCAGGAAACTATACCCTTTTTTAAAAGACGCTGCAGAAAAGTAGAAACGGTAGAAGCGGACCAGTCATTGCCGAGGCCATTTACCACTTCAGCTACAGTCATCTTTGAGTTTGATCTCCAAAGCAGCTTCATTATCTCATATTCGGAATCTGTGATAGTCTGTTTCGTGTTTGACATAGAACAAAACCTCCCTTTGTCTATGAACTTTTATTTCGATATAGCGGTGCCATCAGCTGCTAACACCGCTACATCTGTAGCTACTATATACATTATATCATTTGTAGCTACATTTGTCAAGATGTTTTTGCAAATTTAGTATTCATGATTTTTAGTGAGTTATCAAAGAAAAAGCCTCCCTGCAAAGATCATTGATGACCTTTGCAGAGAGGCTGTGTATCAATCCCTTATCTGTTTAATAGAACGATAATAAACACCACTATAAGCGCCGCTAAAACGATGCCGAGTCCTGCTACAAGAAGCTTATATTTTAACAGCGGATCTTTTTTCTTGCTCATTTATAATATCAATCCCTTTATTGTGTTTTTGCGATAATGCTCTTCCATTTTTCATAAGCGCTGTCCCATGCTTCACTGTCCTGCGGCTGATATTCGGCAATATCAAAGCTGTTCTTAACGATCCTGCGTCCCTCGTTAAGGTCTTTGATCGCTCCCATCGCGATACCCTGAACTATGATATTTCCGATGCTTGTTGCCTCAACAGGGCCCGCGTTTACTACTCTCTTTGTAGCGTTAGCGGTAAACTGACATATCATCTTGTCCTTTATGCCTCCGCCGACTATGTTGACAACATTATATTTATTGCCCGTGACATCCTCCATGCCCTCTATCGTGTAGCGGTAACGGAATGCCAGGCTTTCTGCGATGCACCTGATTATCTCGCCCTTTGTTTCAGGTACCTTTTGTCCTGTCTTTTCGCAGTATTCTCTTATACGCTTAGGCATATTTCCGGGAGTCTGGAATGCGGCGTAATCAGGATCTATGAGGCTTGCAAAGGGTTCCGCAGCCCGTGCCTGCTGCTCAAGCTCATCGAATGAGAGAAGAGTTCCTTCTCTGTCCCACTGACGGCGGCTTTCCTGAATGAGCCATAATCCCATGATATTCTTAAGGAAACGGATGGTCTTATCAACGCCGCCCTCATTCGTAAAGTTGTATTTCATGGCCTCATCAGAGGTGTTGGGCTTATCGAGCTCAACGCCCATAAGCGACCATGTACCCGATGATATGTAGATGAAATCCTTTTTGTCGGCTACCGGCACTGAAGCTACAGCAGAGCCTGTGTCGTGAGAAGCGACTGCGATGATCGGCACCTCAGCGATCCCAAGCTCCTCGGCCAGCTCAGGCTTTAACGTTCCAACCACCTCACCTGGGTATATAACATCAGTAAGCATATCCGTTGGTATACCCATCTTCTTTAGCATATCATAAGACCATTCATGCTTTTCCGAATTGAACATCTGTGCAGTTGAGGCTATTGTGTACTCAGTTTTTTTAACTCCGGTAAGGAAGAAATTGAAAAGGTCAGGCATGAACAGAAGTGTTTTTGCATTTTCAAGGGTCACATCACCGCTGAGCTTCGCTGAAAGCAGCTGGAACACTGTATTGAACCAGTTAAAGGCGATACCGGTCTCTTTGAATATATCCTCCTTCGGGACGAGCTTGAACGCCTCATCATACATTCCCTCTGTTCTGGTATCGCGATAGTGATATGGATTGCCCAGAAGCTTATCATCCTTGTCGAGAAGACCGTAGTCAACTCCCCAAGTATCGATACCGATGCAGTCTATATCTCTGTCACCGGAATTTGCGCACTTTAAAATGCCCTGCTTGATCTCAAAGAACAAGCGAAGCACGTCCCAGTGAAGGCATCCGTTTATGTTTACAGGATCGTTTGAGAAACGGTGCTTTTCCTCAAGCGTAAGTTTTTCGCCATCGAATACGGCGAGAATAGCACGACCCGATGACGCGCCGAAATCGAACGCTAAGAATTTATATGTTTTTGCCATGTTTTGTTTCTCCTTTACATGTATTTCCGGAAATTCTTGCTCCGGTTATAAATATTTATATTATTATATAATATCTGAAAGACTATGTCAATTTAAACAGAAGTCTATTTTTATTAAATTACAGTGGATTTTGAATGATTTTCAGATATATTTGGAACATGATCTGATCATTTACAGTAAATTTTCAAAATTGCAGTTGTTTTAAGCCTATTTTTATGATATAATTACATGTGTGTATATTTATAATCAATATATTCAAGATAATACAGAGGAGGTTTTTGAATGAATCAAAAGTTAAAGGAAAAAACACTTGAATCACTCTCCGCCGTATTACCTATTACAGCTATAGTTTTAATATTAAGCATTTTTTTAGTGCCGATAGATATCGGCAGGATAGCTATGTTTTTTGTTGGGGCGTTTATGTTGATAATTGGTATGGGAATGTTTCAGCTCGGCAGCGAGATGGCAATGTGTCCCATAGGTGAAGGGATAGGTGTTCAAACGTCAAAGTCGCGTTATATCTTTTCAACACTGATAATAAGCTTTATTATGGGCGTGCTTATAACTGTTGCGGAGCCTGATCTGCAGGTGCTGTCAAATCAGGTCCCGGCTATTCCAAATATTGTATTGATCATGACAGTCGCAATAGGAGTGGGTATATTCATGGCTGCTGCTGTGCTCAGGATCATAAAAAAGATCAATCTTTCAAATCTTTTGATAATATTGTACATAGTTCTGCTGTTGCTGTCGTTTTTTATACCCAGAGAATTTTTAGGGGTAGCTTTCGATTCCGGAGGTGTAACGACCGGACCTATAACTGTGCCGTTTATAATGGCGATGGGATTGGGACTTTCAAGAAACCGCAGTGATAAGGATGCCTCCAGTGACAGCTTCGGTCTGGTAGCGCTTTCGAGCGTAGGACCGATCCTTGCGGTCATGCTGCTGGGATTTATATTTGATCCGACAGATGCCGTGTATTCAGGAGCGGAAGCATTTTCAGTAGAAACAACGCGCGATGTCGCGCGTGCCTTTGCGGTTGAGATACCGGAATACATAAAGGAGGTAGCGATATCGCTTTTGCCTATCATGGTCATGTTTGTTATTTTCCAGCTTATAAGCCGGAGATATAAGCGCAGACAGAGGCGGCGTATCATAGTGGGCTTTGTATATAACTATCTCGGATTGGTTCTGTTTTTATGCGGCGTAAATGTCGGCTTTGCGCCGGTCGGAACGATGCTGGGCAGCGAGCTGGCAGGGGCATCGCACAGCTGGCTGCTCGTTCCGATAGGTATGCTGATAGGCTACTTTATAGTTAAGGCAGAGCCGGCGATACAGATACTTAACAGACAAGTACAGGATGTTACTGACGGAACTATCCCGGCAAGATCTATGAATAAGTGCCTGTCGATAGGCGTATCCGTCAGCGTAGGGCTTGCAATGCTGAGGATACTTACAGGGATACCGATCGAATATATAATAATTCCGGGATATATAATCGCTCTTGTTATGTCCAAGCTCGTACCGAAAATATTTATAGGTATAGCGTTTGACTCCGGCGGCGTTGCCAGCGGTCCTATGACCTCAACGTTCCTTTTGCCGCTGTGTATAGGAGCGTGTGAAAGCGCAGGCGGGAATATCATGACGGATGCTTTCGGCGTTGTGGCGCTGGTTGCTCTCACGCCTCTCATAGCAATACAGATCATGGGAATTCAGTACAAGCTCAAGCTGAACAGGATCAACAGGATCGTAAGCTCCGGCAATATGATCACTGATGACAGCGATGATATCATAGAGCTAGAGGAGGATCAAAATTATGAGTGAAGCGGGAAATAATCTATCATTGAGGATATTGATGCTTGTGGCGCCGCCAAAGCTTGCAAACAAGGCCACAAAGCTGTTTGGAAAAGCCGATGTTCCGCTGCATTACACGCTCAATGCAATGGGCACGGCATCGAGTGAAACTATGGATATGCTGGGGCTGGGCACTCCTGACAGACGGATACTGATAAGTATCATGACGAGGCGGTACGCCGACAGGCTCATGTGTAAAATACGGAGTGATCTTAAGTTCGGAGCGCCGGGAACAGGCGTCGCATTTACGATACCTATAACTGGTGCAAGCAATCATGCAATAAAAATGCTCAAGGATTTAGATGAAAACAATATTTCACTGCCTAAGGGAAAGGAAGCGATAAGGATGTCAGATATAAACCGTGTGCTTATTGCAGCTATAGTAAATCAAGGCTGCAGCGAGGATGTAATGGATGCAGCGCGCACTGCCGGCGCCGGCGGCGGAACTGTTCTGCACAGCCGCAGCATTGCCGGTGCAGAGGTGCTGAGTCTATGGGGACTGGGCGCGCAGGAAGAAAAGGAGATAGTATTGATCGCAGCTGATTTAGAAAGCAAGCTTGATATAATGAGCTCAATAAGTGAGAAATGCGGTATGCATAGTGACGCAAAGGGTATGGTCATATCGCTTCCTATAGAGAGCGCTATAGGTTTGGCGTGATCAGCAGCAAAAAGCAAGGCAGTACAGGTATTGACCGTACTGCCTTGTTCTCTTTCTATTAGTCTTCCTCTAAAACCGCGGTCAGCGTTACGGAGCCGTCTGTTTTGATCTTTTCACCGGAATTTATCTCGAATTCGTATGAGTGAGAATCGATCGTGGAAAGATTGATGCTAGCTGCAACATTGTTTGCTATATCATAGACCAGGAGCCTGCCGCTTCCTTCGGCTCTGTATCTGCCGCTGTCAATATCGGCAGGGCATTTATGCTCACCCTCGCTGAGGGTTGTGGAACTGCCGTCTGTTTTTTGTGCTACCGATGAAAGGTTGTCTGAATATGTCTGCTTTTCGCTGAGCTGTGATTTCAGATCCGAATTAAGCTGAGAAGCATTTTCGATGTCTGAATTATAGCTGTTGAGCTGTTCTGTAAGAGAATCCACTTCTGTCATTAGAGTTCTGTTTTCATCTATTACAGTGTCATATTCTGATATCTGAGCCTGCAGCTCTTCCTTTTCTGAATTCAGCTCAGATATTTGCGAATTCATATCGCTGCGCTCGCCGGCCGCGATCAGGGCAGCCTTTGAATTCAGACCTATCCTGTTATGGAAGGCAAGAAGGATAACGCCTATTATAACACTGATTATAATAGGTATCATGGTTAAATAAAAGCTTTTATTGGATCGCATATCTGTACCTCTCCTCAATTGATCGGTGAAAATTTAGTGGCGCTGTCGAGCCTTATTTTGTCTCCGCTTTCAAGTATGGCCTCAAGAGGTGTTGAACCCAGCCTTGAATTGTATTTTGATCTGCCTTCACTTGAGGCTGATACAAAGGTCCCTGTGCCTGTAATGGAGAATTTGCCGGGAGGTATATCCTCTCCTACGGTGTATTGTCCGGCTGAAAGTGTTATTATCGCTCCGGATTGGCTCTCGATCTGGGCGTTAAGATCATTTATCTGCTGCTGCAGCTCAGAATTTTCACGGTTAAGGCTGTCAAGCTCGTTTTTCTTTTCTTCGATCTGTGATCTCAGCGATGCTCTGGAGTTATCAAAGTCGGCAATGCTCTCGGAAAGCTCTTTCTTTTCTTCCGAGTCGCTGCGCAATGTGTTGACCTCCTCATTCAGCGAATCAAGCTGCTCCTTCAACGCGGTGTAGCTTTCTTCTGAACGCAGCGCCTCTACTGCAGAGTTCAGCATATTCTCGTCCTTGGTCATGTTAAGCGAGCAGATAAATGCCGCAGCGATAATACAAACAGAAACGACTCCGCTTATGCAGCAGGCGATGATTGTTCTGCTCTTGCCGGAAAGGGCATAGCCGCTCTCATGTATCGAGTCATCCTGATCTGATGTATCCGCATCTTCTCCGCTGTCCCTTTTTATAAGCTGTATAAGCCTTACGGCGATAGAACGCGGAGTTCTGCTTTTTGGATCATCCTGCGCAGGTGCATTTTCCTCCTCGGAGTACGGGATATTTTTATAGTAATCTATGATATCATCAAGTTCCTCTGCCTTAGCCGGGTCAATGCTGTCTGCGTATTCATCATATCCGGCCGCAGTATCATCGGTGTCCGGTATTGCCGTTTCAGGATCGGGTCCGGCTGCTGTGCTGTTCTCAGCCTCCGCGGTAATATCTTCAGATATTGTATCGGCCTCCAGTCTCTCAGCCTGCGCTGCAGCTGCGTTTGCAGCAGCGCTTGACACATCTTCGGTATGCGGTTTTTTGCTATCATCATTTTTCATTATATCAGCTGACAGCTCCTTTCAGTTTTATTTTCAGATCAATAAGCCGGTGCAGTGATAAAGACATCCTTGAATTGATATACAAAGCTGTCATGAGATCTTTTCGCTGTGGCGTAATCGGGAAATATCCCGAAAACAGTAGGTCCGGAGCCGCTCATTTCCGCTCCGATCGCACCGTTTTTGATCATCTTTTCCTTTATGCCGCGCACGATCGGATGCATCGACTCTGTCACTGTGCTCATGACATTTGACAGCTGAGCAGCAACTGCCGAAGGATCGCCTGATACTAGCGCTCTGCCCATAGCGTCAGTATCAGGGCGAACCGTTATATCCTCGCTGTCGATCTTTTCATATATAGCGGCAGTTGATATGTTTATAGGCGGCTTCACCAGCAATATACTGCAGTTCGGCATGGGGGGCAGGGGGGAGAGCTTCTCTCCGATACCCTCCGCAAGATAGGTCCCGCCAAGTATGCAGTAAGGAACATCCGCGCCAAGCTTGAGGCCAAGCTCGCAAAGCTGCTGCTCGGAAAGCCCGGCATTGTAGAGCATATTAAGCGCGGCAAGCACTGCCGCTGCGTTGCCGCTGCCCCCGGCCAGACCTGCCGCGACAGGTATATTCTTGTGTATCATTATCTTGCATCCGCCGTTCATCCCTGTAGCATTGAAAAATTCACGTGCCGCTGCGTATGCCAGATTTTTTTCATTCGACGGAAGAAACCGCAGATTAGTAGTCACACTGATCCCGGAATGAGTCTTGTCGACCAGAACGAGATCGAATAGCGATACTGTCTGCATGATCATTTCTACATTGTGGTATCCGTCCTCACGCTTGTTAAGAACATCAAGCGTAAGATTTATTTTTGCGAATGACCGTGCCAGAGCGCGGCCGCCGGTAATAATTATATGATCGGAAAGCATGGCTGTACTCCTTTATATGTCCAGTGCGCTATGCGAGACGTCAACTACCCTGTGTATATCTTCATCTGAGATAAAATTATGTTCTCCTCCGTTTTTTTTCAGGTGTACAAGGTATTCTATATTTCCTTCAGGTCCCTTTACCGGAGAATAGGAAAGAGCGAGCGTATCGAATCCCGTTTCACTTGCAAAGTCCAGCACCGTTCGGATAACGTCAAAGTGGACGTTTCTGTCACGAACAACGCCCTTTTTGCCTACACGTTCGCGTCCCGCTTCAAACTGCGGCTTGATCAGAGCGACTACCTCACCATCGGGTGAAAGCAGCTTGTATGCGACCGGAAGCACCAGTTTCAGTGAGATGAACGAAACGTCTATGGAGGCGAAATCTATGCTCTCTCCGATGTCTTCAGGAGTCACATATCTTATATTTGTCCGCTCCATGTTAACGACTCTTTCATCATTGCGAAGCTTCCACGCGAACTGACCATATCCAACGTCCACAGCAAAGACCTTGCTGGCGCCGTTCTGGAGCATACAGTCCGTAAAGCCCCCTGTAGAAGCGCCTATGTCCATTGCGGTCTTGCCGCTGAGAGAGAGCTTGAATTCCTCAACAGCCTTTTCAAGCTTAAGCCCTCCTCGGCTCACATACCTGAGCTGCTCGCCGCGGACTTCGACTTCTGTTTCATTTTCATCTATCATTGTACCCGCTTTGTCGCATTTCTGATTTTTTACATAAACCTGCCCCGCCATGATCAAAGCTTTTGCGCGCTCACGGCTCTGCGCAAGCCCGTTTGCGACAATGTATGAGTCCAGTCTGATTTTTGCCATTGTATTAATCCCTCATCATTTTTATTATTGAAACTGAGATCGTTTCAGCGTCCATCCCGTATTTTTTATCAAGCTCGTCAATAGTTCCGTGAACTATCGGTGTGAGAGGAAATCCGAAAGCTCTGAATTTGCACTGCACACCGTTTTCGAGCAGGATATCGGCGATATGCTCGCCAAGTCCGCCTGATTTTACATTATCCTCGATAGTGACCACATGTTTTGTTTTCATAGCTGCGGCTATAACGGCAGCCTCGTTGAGCGGATGTACTGTAGGCAGTTCAACGATCTCAACGCTGATGCCGCGGCATTTAAGGATATTCTCGATCTCCGCCGCACGTATCACCATGCGTCCTGAGGTGATTATAGTTATATCACGTCCGGCTTTTCTGATATATGCGTCATTTATACGGAAGCCCTCGTATTCGAACGGAGACTGAGCTCCGCCTCTGGGATAGCGTATAGCTATCGGACCGTTATGCTCGTTTACAGCATACTCAAGCATATCCTCAAGCTGCGCGAATGACGAGGGTGAGAGTATCGTCATATTCGGCATGCTTGAAAGGTATGAAAGATCATATACGCCCTGATGTGTTTCACCGTCGGCGCCGACAAGTCCGGCACGGTCTACGGGGAAAACAACATGTAGATCCTGCAGGCAAACGTCATGCAGAGCCTGATCGTAGGCACGCTGTAAAAAAGTAGAATACAACGGTATTACCGGGGTGTATCCGGCAGCAGCCATTCCGGCGGCAAAGGTTACACCGTGCTGTTCTGCTATACCAACGTCAAAAAAGCGTTCTCTGAATTTTTTTGAAAATTCTACAAGACCGGTCCCCTCCGGCATCGCGCAGGTTATAGCGGTTACCTTTTTGTTCAGGGCGGCTATATCGATAAGCTTTTTACCGAAACAAGAGCTGTAGCTTTCTCCTCCCGGAGCGATCTCCCCGGTCCGCGGATCAAATTTCCCTACTCCGTGAAAGCATTCCGGATGCTTTTCAGCGGGCGCGTACCCCTTTCCCTTGACAGTCTTTACATGCAGTAGCACAGGTCTTTTTTCCAGCTTTGCATATTCAAGACATGTTATGAGAGATGCGATATCATGACCGTTTATAGGACCTATATATTTAAAGCCCATATCCTCAAAAAGAGTCGTGGGCAGCACCCTGCGGCGCACGATCGTCTTTATCCGTTCTATGGCGCCTCTGAGTATCCGTCCTGCGATCGGTACGCGGTCGAGGAAATTTGAAACGCGCCGTTTTGAAAGAAAATACAGACGATTGATGCGTATATTCCTAAGGTGCTTTGAGACTGCTCCCACGTTTTTGGAGATAGACATAGCATTGTCGTTAAGTATCAGTATAAGCGGTGTTTTTGTATGCCCCGCGTCATTGAATGCCTCGTATATCTCTCCGCCGGTAAGCGCGCCGTCGCCGAAGAGAGCTATGATATTCGATTTCCCGCCCTCCAGGTCACGAACACGCGCCATGCCAAGTGCGGCCGAAACAGAGGTGGAGGAATGTCCTGTATCAAAAGCGTCATAAATGCTCTCAGAGCGTTTTGGAAAGCCTGAAAGTCCGCCGAAGCGGCGGAGCGAGCCGAATTTGTCCCTGCGTCCCGTCAAGAGCTTATGAACGTATGACTGGTGTCCCACATCAAATATAAGAGTGTCAGACGGAAAATCAAACACCTTGTGCAGAGCGACAGTAAGCTCAACAGTACCCAGATTTGACGCCAAATGACCGCCGGTCACGCTGACGTTTTCTACAAGAAATTCACGGATCTCATCACACAGCTGCTTCATTTCATGAGTATCAAGTTTTTTTACATCCCCTGGAGCTTGTATATTGTCAAGCAGTTTTTTCATAGTTTTTTTTGCAACTCTTTCCCCAAAATATATTAAAAATTTAAGCTTTGGATTTTATTTCTTGTACTTGCTGAAAATACATTGTACCATATACTTATTATACCACAGCAAAGCGGAAAAGTCAATGAACGGCTTGTTAATTATATTGAGCCTCATATTCTTGACATGATACGGGTATGATGGTATAATAAACACAGCAGAGGAAGCAAAGCCGTTCGGCCGGCTTTGCCGAGGATGTGTTTATTGTGCAGGTGTGAAGCGGCGCATCTGAGCGCCGCTCATATGGTATAATAAACATATATGAGGAAAAATTCATATCACGGCGCCTATCTGTAAATAATAAGGTCAATAATGAAAAGATACGGAAATAACAGCCGGTCCGGTCTGAAAATGACAAGCCTCGGATCTGAGGTGTGTGATATAAATGGAGAAACTATGAACAGAAAAGAGAAGTTATTGAGTTATATGACCAGCAGCACCTATGTGCCGCTGAAGTTTGATGAGCTTGTGATAGTTCTGGATGTTCCCAAGCAGGATAAAGACGAGCTTATGTCACTGCTTGAGCAGCTTGAAGCCGAAGGCAGGATATACAGGACCAAAAAGGGACGCTACTGTGCTGTCAGCGGCAGAACTCTCACAGCATCAGGCAAGCTTATGTGCAGCGCGCGCGGCGGGTTTGGCTTTGTGCGTCCGGATGAGGCGGGGGCACAGGATATATTTATTGCCTCTGAAAATCTCGGAGGTGCATATGACGGAGACAGAGTGCTTGTCAGGATCGACAAGCGAGATAATACCTACGGTCACAGCGAGGGACACGTTGCAGGGATAATAGAGCGCGGCAATGAGACTCTTGTGGGAGTAGTTATCGGTATAAAGAATAAATCGTATAGGATAGCGCCTGACAGGAAATCGTTTTTTTCACAGGTGCGCGTCTCTCCTGCGAAGCTCTGCGGGGCCGAGAAGGGTGACAGAGTAGTCGTAAGGATCGAAGAATATAACCGAAAGGGAAAGCCTGTAGGCTCGGTAGTAACGGTACTTGGCAGGGCGGATTCTGCGGAGAGCTGCTTAAATGGTATAGTGGCTGACAATTCGATAAGAACAGCATTCCCAAAGGCGGTGCTGGACGAGACAGAACGTATAAAAGACAGTGTGTCGGATGCGGAGATGAACGGTCGGGAGGATCTGCGTGACCGCTTGATATTTACGATCGATGGAGATGATTCTAAGGATTTTGATGATGCGGTATCGCTTGAAACAGCCAAGAACGGCAATAGTCTGCTCGGCGTGCATATAGCTGATGTGTCACATTATGTCAAGGAAGGTTCCGCTCTGGACAGAGAAGCGTTCAAAAGAGGAACAAGCGTATATCTTCCTCACAAGGTGATACCTATGCTGCCTAAAAAGCTGTCGAACGGCATATGCTCGTTAAATCCTGATACAGACAGGCTCACATTTTCGGTCATAATGGAAATAGACGGCTCGGGAGAGGTCGTGAGCCACCGGCTGGTAAAATCGGTGATACATTCACATGCGCGAATGACTTATAATGACGTGAACAGGATATTAGACGGGGATACTCGGCTGAGAGAGAAGTATTCAGAGCTTGTTCCGACTCTGGAGGCGATGGACAGGCTTTCAGATGTGCTTGCTGCAAAGAGACGGGCGCGGGGGGCGATAGATTTTGATTTTCCCGAGGCCCGGGTCGTATGTGGAAAGGACGCGGTCCCTGAGGATATAGTGCTGGAGGATAGGGGCAAGTCTCAGCGACTTATAGAATCCTTTATGCTGGCTGCCAATGAAACGATCGCCGAGGCGGCTTATTGGGCTGAGCTGCCGTTTGTGTACCGTGTGCACGAGCCGCCGAGCAGCGATAAGCTCATGGCATTTAACGAATTTATCAGAAATTTCGGGTATTCGCTGAAGGGCAAGCTCGATCCGGAAAGCATACATCCAAAGGATCTGCAGACTATAGCGGAGCAGGCTAAGGACACTCCGGAGGAGCTTATGATCTCGAAGGTAATGCTCCAGTCTCTTATGAAGGCATGCTACAGAGATACAAACAGCGGGCACTTCGGGCTTGCTGCAAGGTATTACTGTCATTTTACATCGCCTATAAGACGGTATCCTGATCTGATGATACACAGGGTGCTTTCTGGATTTGTCGGGACAGGCTTGAATGAGAGTATGCATAACAGGCTTGTGCCGGCTGTGAGGGAAGCTGCGGAGAATTCAAGCGAACGTGAGATAGCGGCGGAAAAAGCGGAGCGTGATGCTGTTGATCTGCTCAAGGCGGTCTATATGCAGTCATTTTTAGGCGAATCATTTGATGCGGTAGTATCATCGGTAACATCATTTGGGATATTCGCAATGCTTTCAAATTCATGTGAAGGGCTTATACGATGTGAAAATATGAGCTCAGACTATTTTGAATATGACGAAAAACGCCATATGCTGATAGGCAGCAGAACGGGAAGGATATTCAAGATAGGTGACAGGATACGTGTTACTGTGGCGGGATGCAATGTGCTTTTAAGGCAGATAGATTTTGTGCTGGAGGAGGACGGCAGTCCGGAGACCGTGCGGCGCATACAAAAACGGGGTGACCGCGCGGAGCATAGGAACGAGGGAAAAAAGCAGGCTAAAGGAAAAAATACTGAGCGCCGGAGCGGCAGGAACAAACGCGGCGCTAAGCGGCGAAGCAGATAGGAAGAACGTAAAAAGAGGTGACAAGTGATGCAGGAAACATTTGAGATAATAATCCCAACGCTGTTCGGGATCGAGGCGATAGTATCAAAGGAGCTTTACAGACTGGGCTATGACGTTACGCGTGTTGAAAATGGCAGAGTTACATTTGTGGGTGATTATGACGCTGTCTGCCGCGCTAATATATGGCTGCGCTGCGGAGAGCGGGTTCTTATAAAGGTCGGAGAGTTTAAGGCTGAAACTCCGGATGAGCTTTATGAGGGAGTAAAGGCACTGGAATGGGAGAGGTTCATAGACCGCAGCGATGCGTTCCCGGTAAAGGGCAGAACTACACGTTCTAAGCTTGCGAGCGACAGGAACAGTCAGATTATGATAAAGAAGGCCATAGCTGACCGGCTGGGCGAGGAATATGGGATCACATGGCTGCCTGAGGACGGAGTGACATATCAGATACAGTTTACTATAATAGACGACATCGTAACTCTCATGATAGACACCACCGGACCCGCGCTGCACAAGCGCGGATACAGGGCGCAGTCGAATATTGCTCCGCTGCGTGAGACTATTGCGGCGGCGATGGTGTTTCTGAGCTTCTGGAAATTTGAATATCCGTTTTCGGATCCGTTCTGCGGATCCGGAACTATCCCTATAGAGGCGGCTATGTTCAAGCGCAATATCGCGCCGGGACTGAGACGCAGGTTTGCATTTATGGATTTTCCTCAGATCCCGGATAGTATGGTAAGGGATGTTATAAACGAGGCGCGATCCGAGGTACATGAGAATATCCGTCCGGAGATATTCGCCAGCGATATTGATCCGGAGGCAGTTAAGCTCACGGCTCAGAATGCTGAAAAGGCGGGAGTGGGCGATTTTATCAATACTTTTGTAAAGGATGCGAGAAAGATCAGGTTTACGCGGCCTATGGGGACTATAATAACCAATCCGCCGTACGGCGAAAGACTCAGTGATATAGAATCCTGCAAGAAACTGTACAGAGATATAGGCAGGAACTTTTCAGAGCTGAACAGATGGTCGTATTATATTCTGACCTCCCATGAGGAATTTGAAAAGGAATTCGGACGTCCGGCGGACAAACGCAGGAAGCTGTATAACGGTATGCTGAAATGCTGTCTTTATCAGTATTACGGAGCGGCTCCGGGCAAAAAGAAAGCGAGGTAGAGCATGGCGCAGTATATAACTACATATACAGGGATCCATTTCTGCCCGACTGAGCCTGATGCAGACGGCATAAGAATAGAGGATATAGCTCATTCATTGTCTATGCTCTGCCGTGCGAATGGACATTATAAGGAATTTTACTCTGTCGCGGATCATTCTATAGACTGCGCTGTCGAAGCGCAGGCGAGGGGACTGGGACCGTATACAGCAATGGTATGCTTGCTGCACGATGCTGCAGAGGCTTATACATCCGATATACCGCGTCCTGTAAAGCGTGAGCTTCACGGTATATACAGGATCGAAGAAAGGCTGGCGGTATTGATATATGAGAAGTTTGCCGGCAAAGAGCCTACTCATGCAGAGCTTGCGGAAGTGAAGAGGATAGACGACGCGATGCTTTTTCAAGAGTTCAGAAAAAACATGGGCGAAAAGCTGGGACATGGTGAGACAGTATCGAAACGCAGCTTTGTATCAAGACCGCCGAAAAAGTCAGAGCAGGAGTTTTTAGAGCTGTTCGAAAAGATAAAGCATGAGCTTGAAAAGGCGGACGATTGATATGCGGTTATTGTATCGGAGGCTGACGCACTGAACCAATGCGTCAGCCTCCGTTTGGCTTTTTATACTATAACTTTTGCTTTGCTGCCTCCGGAGCGGTCCTTGGATACGATTATCTGCTTATCGATCCGGTCCTTCAGCTCAGCCACGTGTGAGATGATGCCCACTATCCGTCGGCCCTCGGTCAGTCCGGCAAGCGCATTGACGGCATTATTTAACGCTTCGCTGTCGAGTGAGCCGAAGCCCTCGTCAATGAACATAGCGTCAAGCTGTATACCGCCGGATGCGGACTGGATCTCATCTGAAAGCCCCAGAGCAAGGGAAAGAGACGCCATGAACGATTCACCGCCGGATAGCGTGTTCACGCCGCGCTCAGTGCCGTTATAATGGTCTATGACGTCCAGCTCAAGGCCGGACTGCCCTCTCATGCTGTCATTTTCTCGGCGGCGGACAAGCTCGTACTGCCCGTTGCTCATGACCATAAATCGGACGTTTGCTCTGTCTATTATCCTGTCGAAATATGTCATTTGGATATATGTTTCAAGTGAGATCTTATACTTTCCGGTCATAGAGCCGTTAATGGTGTCGGAAACAGTGCTGACTGCCGTAAGATCCTCATCGATCCGGCTCAGATCGCTTATCAGCTTTTCCAACTGCTTGCCGAGCTTTGTATTGCTGTTGAGACGCGTCACTATATCGTCACGCTGTTTTGATAGCGTCTTCATCCTTTCGGTGAGCTGCCCGATCTCATGTTTGATATTTTCCGAGCGCGACTCTTTGGTTCCGCTTAGCTGTTTTTTCAGAGTCTCCGCGGCGGAACGGCTGTTTTCTACCTTGACACGGCAGTCTTCAAACGCCTTTCGCGCAGTCTGTTCTTCTTTCTCGATGCGTTCCGTCTCAGACAAAAGCTCCTTTATTTTTGTTTCAGCCTCAGATCTTGTTTTGAAGGTGAGTGAGCGTGCTATATCATCAAAACGGCTTATAAGAGGACGCATTTCCGAGTCCGCAGCGGCAGCATCCTGTCTGGCGGAGGTCACAGCATCATTTAGCTCGGATATTTTTTCTTCTTCCGCCGGTATCTTTTCGGTCAGCTCAGCCTTGCGCCTGCATTCCTCTTTAACGGAAGAGAGCTGTTCAGTGATATTTTTTATTTCCTGCTCCAGCAACAGGATCTGTGAGCTGATCTCCTTGTGTATAGTTTCGGGAGAGTATTCCGTGCCGAGCAGCGTGTCTGCGGTGTTCTGCAGTGAGCTTCGCAGAGAGTCCTCTCTGCCGGAGATAATTCCGCGTTCCGAGCTTGCTGTTTCAGTTAGCTTTCTCAGCTCCTCAAGCTTTTTCTTCATTTTTTCAAGCTGTTTTTTTGTCGGCGCGCCATTTGTAAGCGGAGCGGGCGAGGGGTGTGACAATGAGCCGCATACCGGGCATTTTTCGCCGTCAATGAGTCTCTGAGCCAAAATACCGGCCTGACCGTCGAAAAATAACCGTTCCGCGGCAAGATAGTTTTCCTGCTCTCGGACGTAATCTGAAACAGCGGCTGTGTATTGGCTGTCAGCGACTGAGAGCTTTTCGAGCAGCTCTATATGAGCCTTCGCGTTTTCTGAAAGCGTGTTGTATTCCACGAGCTTGTTCTGTGCTTTTTCCAGAGAAGCCTCCAGCCTGATCTGTTTTTCGCTGCAGTCCGCAATTTTTTCAAGCTCAGATCTGTAGGATTTAAGAGACAGATATATACCATTTTTTTCAGCATCTGATGCTTCTGCCGTCTTTACTGACGCATCGCGCCTTTTCTTCAGCTCGTCTATCCGTTCGGCTATGCTGTCGGCTTCGTTGTAGATGCCTAGCTCGCCCTCTAGCGAGGCTGCTTCAAGCGTCAGTCTGCCGGAGTCCTTCAGCTTTGACGCAGCCGTATCGGCTTCCTGTTCCAGCTTTTTCAGGATCGGCTCATATTCGGCGAGAAATGCCTCCTCCTTTTCTATGTCCTTTTCGGTTTGTTCTCTCGCTTCCGCTCTTCCAAGCTGAGAATTCAGATTATCCAGTATTTTGCGCAGCCTTTCTGTTTCTGTGTCGTTTTCAGACCTTGCGGCTGTGTCCTCGCATATTATTTTTTCGAGGACCTCGAACGCGCTGTCGGCCGCGGGAAAGCCCTGTGAAGCCTGAAGCTCACCGAGAGGGTCTGAAAATAAACTTTCTTCGGAACAGGCGGCATCTTCGATACAGCCGCGTATAGAAGCGGCAGTTCTTTTGTATTCAGCCTCAAGCTCATTCTTCATGACCCTGAACCGATCCTGCAGCTCGGAGTACATGCCGGTCTTGAATATCGTGCTGAATATCCTGCCTCTATCTTTCGTTTTTGCAAGAAGCAGCTTCAGAAAATCTCCCTGCGCGATCATCGCTATCTGAGAGAATTGACTTTTGTCAAGACCGATCAGATCCGTTATCGCCTCGTTGACATCCCGCTCTGAGGAAACAGTCTTGCTGTCAGGCAGCGTTAGAACGGCATCAGCCTTCTGCTGAGTGAAGCCTTCTCCCTTTAGCTTGGGACGCTCGTATGCGGGATTGCGGCGAACTGTGTATATGCTGCGGCTGTAGCTGAATTCAAGTTCAACGAAGGTAGGTGTGGCCGGAGCCGCATATTTGCTTCTCAGAGTATCCGAGGTGCGAGCTGCGCCGCTTGCCTCGCCGTATAGGGCGTAGGAGATCGCATCAAAAATAGTGGTTTTTCCGGCGCCTGTGTCGCCTGTGATAAGATAAAGCCCGCTTTCGCCGAGCTTTGAAAAATCTATTATCTCAGTTCCCGAATATGGGCCGAAGGCTGATATAGTAAGCTTGATCGGTCTCATTGCTTTTCCGTCTCCTTTTTATCGTTTTTGCGTGCGCTTGTGATCTCCAGCAGTTCCTTTGTTATCTCAAGCTGGCGGCTGCTCATTTCCGCGCCGTTCTGGAGCTTGTAAAAGTCCATGATCAGCTCAAGCGGGCTTTTGCGTTCGTCAGATCTTGTTTCGGACACATGGAAGAGAGTATTTGTACGTGTGTTATCATACATGACCTGCATAATGTTCGGATAAACCGCGCGCAGTTTGCCGATCGCGCAGTTTATCTCATTTTCATCGGTGAGTACAGCGCGTATATAATCCTCTTTATTTCCTTCTGTATAAGCCGATGATGCTGTAAGCTCCATATATGTGCCGCGTATGATGCGCAGATCATGGAGCGGTGAAAGCGGTATCTCGGTTATATCAGTGTTTCCTTTTTCTTTCATATCCACGACCGTTACTGTCTTTTTATGCTCAGCTTCGGAAAATGAATACTTGAGCGGCGTGCCGCAGTAGCGCACTCGTCCGCCGGAGAGGGATTGCGGTTTATGTATATGACCAAGAGCTGCATAGTCGAATTTTTCATATACGGCTGCTGAAATATTGTCAAGGCCGCCGACTGAGCGTTCCTCAGAATCTGAGGTTACGGCTCCGGTAACGAATTGATGTGAAACTATTATGCTGCGCATGCTCTCATTGACATGAGCTTCCGAAACCGCGGCAAGCACTGCATCCTCATAGGTCTCAACAGGCATGTCAGGGAAAAACGGCCTGACTTGCGCCGGCTTTAGGAACGGAAGAAGATATACGGAAATACGACCGTATTCATCATTTAAAATAATGGGTTCTGTATGTCCCTCGTATACCTGCGAAAAATATATTCCCTCGCTCTTCATGATGTTTGAGCCGAAGGACAGGCGTTCTGCCGAATCGTGGTTGCCGCTTATTATAAATGCCTTTATGCCCATTTCGGCAATGGATGTTATGAAGCTGTCGAACAGCTTTACAGCGCTGCCGGGAGGTACGGGCTTATCGTATATATCTCCCGCGATCATGACAGCGTCAGCATTCTGCTCTTCGATGATCCTGAGGATCTGGTCAAGTATATACCGCTGATCCTCAAGCATGGAGAATTCATTCAGCTTTTTTCCGAGATGGAGATCGGACAGATGTATAAATTTCATATCCTGCGTCCTTTCATTTGTTTGCGTTATATATCAATTATATTATTTTCCGGCGCGGGAGTCAAGACAAAAGCCGATAAAAATAGCGAAGATGTATGTATATTGCATGTTATCGGTAGAATGAGCAGCAAAGCATAAATATTTTCTATGCAATTAAGGAAATATAGGCATAAATGGCTTGATTTTTCTGTTGGTGTATAGTATAATAAAGCTTGAAGGTTACTGAAAGGAACGGTCAAACTATGAAAAAACAGACAAGAAGCGAAGCGCGCGAGGCGGTATTCACTCAGATATTCCAGCTTTCATCTCACAGAGACGATATGGAAGAAGCGCGTATGTACATGCTAAATGAGCTGCCGGAATGTGAGCAGAATATCGGTTATATAACCGAGGTAACTAACGGCGTTATAGATCACGAAGAAGAAATAATCGAGCTGGTAAACAAGAATTTGAAGCAGGGATGGTCGTTCAGACGTTTGTCTAAGGCGACAAAGACTATATTGAAGATCGCTGTTTACGAGATGAAATACTGCGATGATGTTCCGCCCAAGGTCGCGATAAACGAGGCTGTGGAGCTTGCCAAAAAATACTGCGATGAAAAGGAACCGTCCCTTATAAACGGAATACTCGGAAGCATAATGAGAAGCCTATGACAGCGCTGGGTATAGATACAAGCAATTACACAACATCTGTGGCACTGTATGCTGGAGGCGGAGAATACGAAATGCGGCGTAAAATACTTGACATAAAAAGCGGCAGCCGCGGTATACGCCAGAGCGATGCCGTGTTTATCCATAACAGGGAACTGCCATGCATGCTTGAGGAGCTTATCGGAGCGGCACGCGCCGGACTGCGCGCTGTAGGCGTAAGCACCAGACCGAGGTCAGTTGAAGGCTCATATATGCCGGTGTTCACAGTCGGACACGGTCATGCGAAAACTGCCGCCGCGGCGCTGGGAGTGCCTTTGTACGGTTTTTCACATCAGGACGGTCATATTATGGCTGCGATCATGTCAGCCGGCCGTTTTGACTTGCTTGAAGAGCTTTTTTTGTCAGTTCATATATCAGGCGGCACAACTGAGATACTTCGGACCGCGTACAATGGTTATAATTTTGAATGTGAAATAATCGGCGGGACGCTTGATATAAGCGCCGGTCAGCTCATCGACCGCGTCGGGGTTGCCATGGGGCTGAAATTTCCATGCGGTGCGGAGCTTGAGCGTTTAGCAGAGCGGGCGGCTGAAGAATACAGGCTGCCTTTTTCGGTAAAGGGATCGTATGTGAACCTGTCAGGGGCGGAAACAAAGCTGCTGAGGCAGATCTCGGGAGCGGACGCGGATATAGCGAGAACGGTCCTTTGCTATATAAGAGATGTGCTTGTTAGGATGATAGGCAACGCAGTTTCCGAGACGAGGATCAAGAAGGTCCTTATCGCCGGAGGCGTTGCCTCAAACGGGATAGTGCGTTCAGGACTTTGTGAGGAGCTGGATGCTGAGGTTTATTTTGCAAGCAGGGAGCTTTCGACCGATAATGCGGTGGGAACAGCCTGCCTTGCATATATGGCATCGGTTCAGAATTGAGCAGAAGGGGAGAGACGCGAATGGAGGACAGCACCCAGATGGTCATTGGGACCGTATCAAGGGTCAATAATTATATTAAACGGCTTCTTGACAGTAAGCCGGTTTTAAGCAATCTATGGGTCAAGGGTGAGATATCGAATTATAAAAGACATTCATCCGGACATATCTACCTTACTCTTAAGGATGAAAAGAGCGTTCTTCGGGCTGTAATGTTTCGGTCGGCGGCTTCAGGGCTAGCATTTACGCCGTCGGATGGGATGCGTGTGATAGCTCGCGGCAGGGTGTCGGTATATGAGGCCGGCGGAGCGTATCAGCTGTATATAGAGGAAATGATACCTGATGGAGTGGGGGCGCTGTATCTTGAGTATGAGCGCCTTAAAAACCGCTTGGCGGAGGAGGGGCTTTTTGACGAGCGATACAAAAAGCCTATCCCGCAGTATCCGTCAGTGATCGGAGTTGTAACAGCTCCGACCGGAGCGGCGGTAAGGGATATAATAAATGTGGCAACGAGGCGTTTTCCTCTCGCTGAGATCGTTATATACCCGGTCCTTGTTCAGGGCGCCGGCGCAAAGGAAAGCATAGTTAAAGCTATAGAATATTTCAATGAAAAGAATTCAGCGGATACTCTGATCGTCGGACGAGGCGGCGGAAGCATAGAGGATCTCTGGGCATTCAATGAGGAGATCGTGGCAAGAGCCATATTTGCATCGCATATACCGGTCATCTCTGCGGTGGGGCATGAGGTGGATTTTACGATAGCTGATTTTGTAGCTGATATGCGCGCGCCTACACCCTCGGCTGCCGCTGAGATAAGTGTGCCCTCAGCCGCGGAGCTCTCAAGGATGCTCGCTATGCTCAGCTCGCGTATGCTCGGATCGGTGCAGGCGAGGATCGAGAACGGTGCACTGCGGCTGAAGCGTCTTATGCCGAGAACGCCGCAGGATAAAATAAACGAATACCGTCAGCGGCTCGATATGTGTATAAAACGCTCGGAAAACGCATACAGGCTCAGACTTACGGAGTGTGCCGGAAGGCTTGGAGAGCTTTGCGGTAAGCTAGACGCGTTAAGTCCGCTAAAAACATTATCGCGCGGATATGCGATACCTATGCTGAGCGACGGGACAGTGCTGAGGCGTGCGGAGGATTTTAAAAGCGGTGAGGATTTTACACTGCGGCTGCGTGAAGAGTCAGTGGAATGTACTGTTAAATAAAAATATCCGTGATCAGGAGGGATGCTGTATGGCAGCAAAAACATTTGAAGAAAGTATGAAGGAGCTGGAAGCTGTTGCCGCAAAGCTGGAAAGCGGTGATGTTACTCTGGATGAATCGCTTAAGCTGTTTGAGACGGGGATAAAGCTGTCGAAGACGTGTCAAAAGAAGCTGGATGAGGCCGAAAAGAAAGTAAAGCTTCTTGTGGCTGATGCAAACGGCGAAATGGTGAAAAAGGATTTTGAGGCGGAGGAATAATGGATATCAGAGGAGAACTTGAACTGAGGATAAAGACGATAGATGAGGCGTTGGAGAAGCGTCTGCCGAAGCTGGAAAATGAGCGCGCAGAGATATATGACGCTATGCGGTACAGCCTTTTCGCCGGCGGCAAAAGGCTGCGTCCGATGCTTATGTGGGAGGCCTGCGGGGCATGCGGCGGAAGCTGGGAGGATGTTGAGCCGTTTGCCTGCGCACTGGAGATGATACACACATATTCACTGATACATGATGATCTTCCGGCTATGGATAATGACGATCTCAGAAGAGGCCTGCCGACTAATCATATAAAATTCGGTGAAGCAATAGCTATACTGGCCGGAGATGCGCTGCTGAATAAGGCTTTTGAGATAATATCTTCGGAGCGATATGAGTACCCGGAGCGTGCGCTCAAGGCTATTGCCGTTCTGGCGGAGTCTTCGGGCACAGAGGGGATGATCGGGGGACAGGTTCTTGATCTTGAGAGTGAAAACCGGCAGATATCACCGGAGGAGCTGAAGCACATACACCGTCTCAAGACCGGAGCGCTCATACGTGCTGCGTGCATTATAGGAGGGATAATGGCCGGCGCGGATAAGAGCGAAATAAATGCACTTGATATATATGCCGAAAACCTAGGCATAGCTTTTCAGATACAGGACGATATACTTGATGTTACCGGCTCTGAGGAAGAGCTTGGCAAGCCGATAGGTTCCGACAAGGAAAGCGGCAAGAACACCTATGTTTCGTTGTATGGTATCGAGAAGGCAAAACAGCTCATGAAGGAATATTCTGAGAATGCAAAAGAGGCGGTCTCTGCTCTGGGGGATGGTGCAGGATTTCTTACTGTGCTTACGGAATATCTTGTAAACAGACGCAAATAAGGAGATTTTGATGAATTATTTACTGGATCTATGCCAAAACAGCGTTTTACAGACAGCGCTGCTTTCATGGCTGGTGGCTCAGCTGCTTAAGGTCATACTTGTTTTGATAACAGAGCGCCGGCTTGATTTCACAAGGATAACGGGTTCAGGAGGTATGCCAAGCTCGCATTCCTCGTTCACCGTGTCTCTTGCCGCGGCTATAGGATTTATAAGCGGCTTTGACAGTGTTGAATTTGGGCTGGCTGCGGCATTTTCTCTTGTTGTAATGTATGATGCATCCGGAGTCCGCAGGAGCGCGGGACAGCAGGCCGCGATACTGAACAGGATCGTTGAAAAGCTCGGGAAGGAGGAGCTTTCCGCTACCGGAAAGAAGCTCAAGGAGCTTTTGGGGCATACGCCAATGGAGGTTGTTGCCGGCGCTATACTGGGACTTATTATTGCTATAATAAGGTACGTTTAGTATGCTGTGCTGAATACAGCAATACGGTATCATCGGATAAGTATCATCTTCGGCGGATATGCTTGATTTGAAATATTATGTAATAGGGGATAATAACAGAATGAAAACTATAACAGAAAGAATACCCGGAATATTGCTGTGCCTTTTGATAGCGGTCCCGGCGGAGCTGCTTGTTAGATTTGTTCCGGCACTGGAGGTCGTTGGCGCGCCTGTCATAGCGATACTGGCGGGTATGATAATAACGCTCTTTTATAAGAAGAAAAACAAGACGGCAAAGGGCATAGCCTTTACATCAAAAAAGGTTTTGCAGTATGCCGTTATACTGCTAGGCTTCGGTCTGAATCTTTCAACTATAGCAAAAGTTGGAGCGCAGTCGCTGCCTATAATAATATCGACGATCGCCACATCCCTGATAACCTCTTTTCTGCTTTATAAGCTGATGAAGGTCCCGCCTAAGATATCGACATTGATAGGCGTCGGCTCATCTATATGCGGAGGAAGTGCGGTCGCTGCAACTGCGCCTGTCATAGATGCTGACGATGAGGAGATAGCGCAGGCTATATCGGTCATATTTCTCTTTAACGTGCTTGCCGCTCTTATATTTCCCACGCTCGGAGGACTGCTTGGCATGAGCGATACAGGCTTTGCGCTGTTCGCGGGAACAGCTGTAAACGACACATCGTCTGTCACGGCAGCAGCTTCGACTTGGGAAACCTTGCATAACGCGGAGGGTGTTCTTGATAATGCGGTTATAGTAAAGCTTACGAGAACACTTGCAATAATACCGATAACACTGGTCCTGGCATTTTACAGACTGCGAAGGGCTAAAAAAGCAGGCGGCGGCGCAAACGTCAGCATAAAAAGCATATTCCCCATGTTCATACTATGGTTTGTTGCAGCGTCTGTCATAACAACTATACTGAATGTTGCCTTAAGCGGAAACGCGCTTGAGACGGCAGAGTCAGTATTTGCATTCCTAAAGTCGGCAAGTAAATTCTTTATAGTTATGGCTATGGGCGCTATAGGACTTAATACTGATATAGTAAAGCTTGTAAAAACAGGCGGAAGACCTATATTCATGGGCTTCTGCTGCTGGGTGCTCATCGCGCTCGTAAGCATACTGATGCAGCATTCCATGGGACTGCTCTGATAACTGTGAATTTACTTTAGTACTGGAGGGGTAAGATATATGGACAACGATTTTTCGCAGGGAAGTGTGCGCAGACATATAATCTCGCAGGCGATCCCTTTGACGATAGCTCAGCTTGTCCAAATACTGTATAATTTGACTGACAGGATCTACATCGGTCATATCCCCGGCGCGTCAGGTCTGGCTCTTACCGGGATAGGACTTATATTTCCTATTGTGACCCTCGTAACTGCGTTTACTACGCTGTTTGGTATGGGCGGAGGCTCGCTTTGTTCAATAGCCCGCGGCGCGGGAAAAACGGAGCGCGCCGAAAAAATAATGACGAATACCTTTGTGCTGCTTTGCGCGTCAGCGCTGATTTTGACTGTTCTGTGCTATGCATTCAAAAGACCGGTGCTGTATGCGCTAGGCGCAAGCGATGCGACATACGCGTATGCAGATGAATATTTAAGCATATATCTCATCGGGACTGTATTTGTTATGCTGAGCGTGGGCATGAACTGGTTCATAAACGCTCAGGGCTTTGCAAGGTTTGGTATGATAACAGTCGTATGCGGTGCGGTTTTGAATATCGCGCTTGATCCGCTGTTCATATTCGTATTTGATATGGGAGTACGGGGTGCGGCTGTGGCAACTGTGATATCTCAGTTTGCATCGATGCTATGGGTTCTGATGTTTCTGTTCGGAAAACGCACTATATTGAGGCTGCGCAGAGAGTATGCCATACCGGATAAGCGTATAGTTAAGGATATTGCTTCATTGGGTATAGCGGGTTTTATAATGAACGGAACAAATGGGCTTGTCCAGGTCGTGTGTAATGTGGTTTTGAGCCGATACGGCGACCTGTACATAGGTATCATGACTGTGATAAATTCGATCCGCGAGATAGCGCAGCTGCCGGTATCCGGAGTGGCAAACGGCGCTC
This sequence comes from uncultured Clostridia bacterium, assembly GCA_904420525.1. Lineage (GTDB taxonomy): Bacteria > Bacillota > Clostridia > UBA1381 > UBA1381 > Ornithomonoglobus. The sequence continues at coordinate 30,410 of CAJFVT010000068.1, forward strand.
AGCCGGTATTGGGATACAACTACGGAGCACACCGTCCGGATAGAGTAAAAAGCGGGATAAAGTTTTCTGTATTCCTTGGAACTGCTGTGGGTGTTATATTCTGGATATTGGTGATGCTGTTTCCTAAACAGTTCATGATGCCGTTTACATCGGATGCAGAAATGCTTATGGACGGAGAGCTTGCCATGCGCATATATTACTGTGCGTTTTTTACAATGTCACTCCAGTTTGCGGGACAGAGCACATTTACGTCGCTTGGTATGGCAAAGCCGGCGATATTCTTTTCCCTGTTCAGAAAGGTCATCCTTGTTGTGCCGTTGACATTCCTTCTCCCGCATATAAGCAGCCTGGGGGTATACGGAGTGTTCGCGGCTGAACCGATATCAAATGTTATAGGAGGCACTGCATCATTTACGGCGATGCTCGTGATAGTATGGAGAATGCTGACACGCATGGAGAAGGCGCAAGATAGACACTAGTAGCCATCTGTTTTAGACAGTTTATGTTTATTTTAGGCAATAATTGGCACAGAATAAGAAAAATAAAAAAAAATCGGTTAAATTTTTAGCAAAATTAAAAAAAAGACTTGCATTTTCATTAATTCTATGATATAATCAAATCATAGGTTGATATGCGAAGTATCGTGTATCACCACATGAATATGCTAATTAGTTATAATTGGGCTGCATTTGCAGTCACACCATCCTTTTTTTCATATGCCCTTGCCGAAAGGCAAGGGTCCCCCTAAAAATTATGCAGTCTCTATTTTATAGGGACTGCTTTTTTACATCACAGCGAGGATAATGTAATATGAATGATTTGGAAAAACAAACGCATACAGCGGAAGAGCTGCTCAAGAGCTATTTCGGACATGATTCGTTCCGGACAGGACAGAAGCAGATCATAGATGAGCTTGAAAGCGGACGGGATGTGCTTGGGATAATGCCAACGGGCGGCGGGAAATCTATATGCTATCAGCTTCCGGCGCTTATGGCAGACGGTATAACGCTTGTTGTTTCACCGCTCATATCGCTTATGAAGGATCAGGTGACCGCACTGGTCCAGTCAGGGATAAGGGGAGCGTTTTATAATAGCTCTCTCAATGAGGCGCAGTGCAGGAAGGCATTGGCCAACATGGCGGCAGGAATGTACAAGATCATATATGTAGCTCCGGAGCGTCTTGAGACAGAGCGTTTTTTTGAGGTATGCCGCGGACTAAAGATATCATATATCGCGGTCGATGAAGCCCATTGTGTGTCGCAGTGGGGGCAGGATTTTCGTCCCAGCTATCTTAAGATACCCGAATTTATAAATAAGCTTCCAAAACGGCCTGTTATCGGAGCTTTTACGGCAACGGCAACAAGAGCAGTACGTTCAGATATCGTTAAGCTGCTGGGGCTTAACGATCCATATGTGCTGACTACAGGCTTTGACCGCCCGAATTTGTATTTTGAGGTGCGGCATGTCAGCACGAAGGCAGAACGCTTCGGAGAGCTTATGGATATTATCCTTTCGCACAGCAATAAAAGCGGCATAGTATATTGTGCTACAAGAAAGGCTGTCGATGAGCTGTATGAGCGTTTTTCCGATATGGGGCTTGATGTAACACGTTATCATGCCGGGCTTACGCCGGAGGAACGCAGAGTGAACCAGGAGGCTTTTATATTTGACCGCAAGCCCGTTATTATCGCAACAAACGCGTTTGGTATGGGGATAGACAAATCAAATGTTTCGTTTGTTGTCCACTATAATATGCCTAAGAATATAGAGAATTATTATCAGGAGGCAGGCAGAGCCGGAAGGGACGGCTCAAACGCGGACTGTATACTTTTGTACAGTCCCTCCGATATTTTCACCATCAAATATTTCATAAATAACGGGGAACGCAGTGAGGAGCTTACAGAAGCTGAGCTTGAGCTGATAAAGAGCCGCGAGATAGGGCGCATGAACAGGATGATCGATTATTGTAGATTTGACGGCTGTCTGAGAAATTATATTCTCAGATATTTCGGCGAAAGACCGACTGAGCCGTGCAACAATTGCTCTGAGTGTTTGGGGTATACAAAAACGCGCCGCACAGGACTTCCTATCAAGAAGAAGGTCCAAGCGGCAGGCAAGCATCAGGCGGAAATACGCGCCGAGGTCGATGCAGGACTGTTCGAGGAGCTGCGTAAAATGCGCGTAAGACTCGCTAAGATACAAGGTGTGCCGCCGTATGTTATTTTTTCTGATAATACATTGAAGGATATATGCCGGAAGCTTCCCGGAAACAAGGATGAGCTTATGGGCGTATCAGGTATAGGCATGAACAAGGCGGAAAGATACGGGAATGACGTCCTTAGAATAATCAGCAATTATAAAAAATAATTTTACCAACCATTCCGCAATTTGCACGTATAATATAACAAAGGCTGATCAAGATAAAATATCTGAATTTTTGCTTGATATTAGAGTGTAATTATGGTATACTATAAGTATAA
>CAJFVT010000069.1 GCA_904420525.1 uncultured Clostridia bacterium
ACTATCGATCTATAGACAAACAGCCGCAAAATGCATGATCCATTTTGCGGCTGTCTTGATTTATTTTTACTCTCCCTCCGGCTCCTCAGGACGTTCCTCCGTATCTGATGAAATGTCCTCCGTATCCGGCTCGTTCCTGTTTTCCCTGACCTTATTGAAGATCTCCATGAACTCCTCGCCTGTTATAGTTTCCTTATCGATAAGGAACTCGGAGATCTCATCGAGCGCATCGCGGTTTTCATTGAGCAGCGACTTAGCTATCTCATATCTCTCCTTCAATATACGCACGACCTCGCGGTCTATCTCGGTTTTAGTTTCCTCTGAACAGTTCGCAACGCTCCTGCCGTCAAGATACTTGTTCTGTATGCTCTCAAGTCCCGCAAGACCGAATTTTTCCGACATACCGAACATTGTTATCATTTTTCGCGCCATATCCGTGGCACGCTCGATATCATTCGCGGCTCCGGTAGTCTGCACATTGAAAACGATCTCCTCAGCGGCACGTCCTGCCAAGAATACCGTTATCTGGTCAAGTATCTCGTCACGGCTGCTGAGATAATGCTCCTCCTCCTCAGGCATCTGCATCGTGTAACCCAGCGCGCCCATAGTTCTCGGAACTATAGTTATCTTGTGTACCGGCTGCGTGTTCTTCTGAAGCGCGGTAGCAAGCGCGTGTCCTACCTCATGGAAGGAAACTATACGCTTCTCCTTAGGCGAAAGTATACGGTCCTTCTTTTCCTTACCCGCAACGATCACCTCAACGGATTCCATAAGATCCTCCTGCGTAACAAGGCTTCGTCCGCAGCGGACTGCCCTCAGCGCCGCTTCATTTACCATGTTCGCAAGATCCGCGCCGACAGCACCGCTTGTGGCAAGCGCCATTTCATGCAGATCTACACTGGGATCAGTCTTTACATGCTTGATATGCACCTTCAATATATCTTCTCTGCCCTTGAGGTCCGGTTTTTCAACTATGATCCTTCTGTCAAAGCGCCCCGGACGCAGCAATGCTTTATCCAGTATCTCAGGACGGTTCGTAGCGGCAAGTATCACAAGTCCCTTTGATGAATCGAAGCCGTCCATTTCAGCCAGCAGCTGGTTCAAGGTCTGCTCCCGCTCATCATTTGACGATATCTGATTGTCTCTTGATTTTCCGATAGCGTCTATCTCGTCTATAAAAATTATACAAGGCGCCTTTGACGCCGCCTGCTTGAACAGATCACGTACTCGCGATGCACCTACACCCACGAACATCTCAACGAACTCAGAGCCTGAAAGCGAGAAAAACGGAACGTTCGCCTCACCCGCGACCGCTTTAGCCAAAAGCGTTTTACCGGTTCCCGGCGGACCTACCAGCAGCGCGCCCTTAGGCTGCTTAGCACCGATAGCTGTGTATTTTCCGGGATTATGCAGAAAGTCAACTATCTCGTCAAGAGACTCCTTTGCCTCCTCCTGACCCGCGACATCATTAAACGTCACACCCGTCTTGTTCTCAATGTTATACATCTTCGCATGCGACTGACCTATACCCATTATTCCTCCGCCGCCTCCCATGCGCTTTGTCATGACACGCATAAGGAGTATCACTATGCCGTACATGATCACAAGAGGAAGTATCCATGTAAGAATGAAATCAAGTATAGGGTTTGAATACTGGACCGGGGTCGAGTATTTGACATTCTTTTCGTCAAACTTGTCAAGAAGCCTCTGATCGTTTATATATCCGGTATAATATACAGGTCTTGATGCCATCTCCCGCGCCTCTGAGGCCTGCTTGCTGATACCTCCCATTATGAACAGTCCTGTGTTCGCGTCCTGCAGATCCTCGGCATCTACAGTCGGCTGACCGTATATGGTGTACTGATCACTTGATATCACAACCTCGTTTACCTCGCCGTTATCTATCATTGTAAGAAACTCATCATATGATATCTCCGTTTTGTCCGGAGTTGAAATAGACGATATAAGCAAATTAAGTCCTATAGTCGCTATAATGGATATGAGCAAAAAAATCAGCAGCGGGTTTCTCATCGGTGAATTACCCGGAGAGTTTTTTTTGTTATTATTCATGTTATCCGCCCCTTCTCCTTTCTCGGACCGCAGCTCATCTTGCCGCAGACCGCTCAGCAGGGACGCTGTACGTCCCATTAAAGCTATAAGACAAGTGTACCATATTAATAAGAAAAATTCAATATTATTTATGTTATTTAATAGCTTTTTTATAAAAAATTCATAAATAATCACTACCTGTTGTATAAATTATTGACATTCTAATAAATTCTTGACATTCTAATAAATTCAACAAATTTTGATTGACTAAACGTAAAATTTGTGATAAAATGAATATAACGTACGGAAAAAATTAATTTTGACTTAACAAAATTAATTTTCCCGTAACAATCAGGGAACAATGGATTGTGACGCTGTATCCATTATTCCATAAGCAGAAAGGATTTGATCAAATGAAAAGACAGCTCGCTTTGGCTGTAGCTTTGATCACAATGATCACCGCACTGTTTGCTTCGTTTCCTGCAAGCGCGGCATTCAGCGATGTTCCTGATGATTACAGCTACAAAAGAGCCATCACAACACTAAGTAAGCTCAACGTAATAAACGGTTATGAAAACAATACGTTTGAGCCGGAGAAAAACATCACACGCGCCGAGTTTACGAAAATAATCGTTTATATGCTCGGCTATGACAGCTTCACCGACAAGATAACACAGTTCGATGACGTTTCGGCTGACCACTGGGCTAATGCCAACATAAAAACCGCATATGACCTCGGTATCATAAACGGTTTCGATGAAAAGACATTTAAGCCGGACGATCCGGTCACCTACGAGCAGGCTCTCAAAATGATAGTCTGCACATTGGGCTATCAGTCGCTGGCTGAACAGAAAGGCGGCTATCCTGTGGGTTATCAGACACAGGCGGCATCTCTCGGGCTTACCGATGGTATAACAGGGATCACATACACCGATAACGCAAGCAGGGGCGTTATTGCTCAGGCGATGTACAACGCGCTTGAGGTAAACATGCTCGATCCTCTCGCTACTGAATCCGGTACCCAGAAAAATCTTTTGAATGATTATCTCCATGTATACATACTCAAGGGTACTGTAGTAGGTGTTGAATCATCAACCACGAACGAGTGTACTGTAACGCTCAACCCCGGACAGATAGACATCAAGGACGCGCTCGGCGATGAATATGTTATGGACTATACCGAATACACCGATTCATACGCGGACATGAACGCAATGCTCGGTCAGACAGTTGAGGCATATTACCGCGCTGACAGCAACTCAACAGACAGATGGCTGATCGAGATAGACAACGAGACTTACTCGAATTCAGAGATCACTGTAAATTCCTATAACATAGACAGCTACAGCAACGGTTCTCTCAGCTACTACGCAACTGATGATGCCGGCCGTGCAACGAATACGCGTATAAACACCTCTGAGGCCACGATCCGCTACAACGGCAGGGCTGTGAGCGGCAATGTGACTATAGGCGATACAAGCTATTCAACAGCAGACGCGCTCGCTCAGTGGCTCGATCCAAATTCAGACAACTTTATATACGGTACCGTAAAGCTGATATCAGGCGGAAATTCGAGCGATTACAACATCATCGATATATATGATTATGAAACGATCGTTGCATACCGTTCACCGTCCTCGACCGATTATAAGATAACGGACAAGACCGTGACAGGAAACTCGCTCACACTTGATCCGAACGCTGTAAACTACAGCTTCACGATAACAAAGAACGGCAGCCAGATACAGCCTACTGCTATAGCTGTGAACGATGTTCTCAACTACGCGGTAAGTCTTGACGGCGAGCTTTACACTGTCGTAGATACTGCTGAGAGCGTTAAGGGAACGATAACCTCCCTTATGGTGACCGATACCTCGGGCAGCATATTCATAGACAATGTCGAGTACAGAGTAAGCGAACGCTTCCTGTCCTATATAAAGAACAAGGAGCAGAAGGAGCTCAAGACCGGCATGGACATAACGGCATACACCGATATGTTCGGCACGCTTGAATGGGGAACAATCTCAACGACTGATACGTATTACCCATATGCATACGTGATCGACTACGAGAACGAGGGACCGACCTATTACCTGCGCATGTTCGCGCCGTCAAGCGCCAGCGTTACGTCATTCTCTGCATCGACCAGCTACAGAGTACAGAGCTACAAGATCGCATCGAAGGTAAGAGTGGACGGAGACTCGCTGTCCGGAGAGAGCGCTGTCGAGCTGCTCAGACAGACAGCCGAGAACGCAAATCCGGATGCCAATATCCCGAACGCGGATATAAAGCTAACAGGTGTTAACCAGCTTGTAAAGTTCGGTCTTAACAGCGCCGGCGAGATCTCGCAGATCGTGACGATCAATTCCGGCACTGAGGGCTCACAGAATGAGGACAACGGAGTTCTTACACGCTACAAGGCTATGGATCCGGAAAACAAATATTATGTTTCCACATCGAGCGTTAAGGAGTCAAGCTCCGGCGCTACGCTGTATTCTATAAGATCCAGCACGCCGCTGTTCGTTATACCAAAGGACAGAACAGATGTTGAGTCATACTCGCTCAAGTCAGCGATAACGACAAACTCCATGTCATCGGGAGGCTCTTATTATCTTGATGCATACGATGTAGGCACTACACGATATCCGTCATGCGTGCTCGTATACAACACCGATCTCAAGAGCGGAACTCCGATAGCAAGGACAACAGCATACAGACTCGTAGCTGATGATATCATGGAAGAATATGATTCATCGCAGGATGGAGTATATGATACGCTTTCAACCTATAACTCCACCGCAACACTCAGCAAAACTCTGATCTCACCGGCGGCTGATTTCAACAGTATAGCAAAGGGTGATATAATACTCTGCGGACTCGATTCTGAAAACATGGCAGACTCATACATGCTCGTTCAGGATTATGATCAGATCAGACGCGTATTGAGCGGCAATGCTATAACCTATACTGATGAATCCGGCACAGAGCGTACAGAGACATACACCTGGAACGAGACACAGGAGCAGACAGAGGATAATAACTGGCAGAAATACGTATTTGACTGGAGATATCCGAAGGCAGACCTTTCCGGTCCGACAGACGACTATTACCAGACAGGCGGAAACTCCACAAACATATTCTCACGTGCCGCAATGTTCAACGTTCTGCAGGTGCTTCCGGATGAAAACGCGCTTTACGTTACAAAGAACGGCTTTGACGCATCAGGAGCTATAGACGATACGACATACGAGGAGATCAAGGTGTCGTCCTCTACCAAGATCGTAAGATACGATTCGGATACAGACGAATTTACACCATACGCTGTTGGTACTGACAGTACATCTCTTGCGATAACGGATCTTCAGGATGCCGTATATTACGGAGCAGATTGTTCAAAGGTGCTTATAACCTATGTTTCGAGCACTACGAATTCTTCTTCCGTAACACCTACGGCAAGATTTATAGTTATCTATGATTGATATTTATTAAACGTGACTGCTGCAAGCTCGTTGAGCTTTGCAGCAGTCTCTTTTTTATGCCTTCAAAAGTCCATAAATATAGCTTGACAGCGCAGTCATATAGATGTTATACTTTTATTAACACAACAAGAAACCAGGAGGAGATTATATATGTTCGAATTTATATGTTATCCGAAATGCACCACATGCCAAAAAGCGCGCAAATGGCTGGACGAACACAGCATTGCCTACACCGAACGCAACATCAAGGAGGATACGCCTTCTTATGAGGAGCTGCGCGAGATACTTGAACGCAGCGAAAAGCCGGCAAAAAAGCTTTTCAATACAAGCGGTATCCTCTACCGTCAGATGGGGCTCAAGGACAAGCTGTCCGAAATGACCGAGGATGATATGCTCCGGCTGCTCTCCACTGACGGGATGCTTATAAAACGGCCGATCTTTACCGGCAGCGGTATTGCTCTAATAGGTTTTCGCGAAAAAGAATGGTCAGAAAAGCTGCTTGATATATGAGTACCGATGACAGAATTATAAAAATACTGAACGACTCAGCCGAAAGGATCGAATGGCACAACCCTTACGATCAGGAGCTTCGCGAACAGGACAGCATACGGCGCGGGGATATAGAGGCGCTCAAAAAATGCTGGGAGGAGAAATACGAAGGCAGGATCGGGATACTTGCTCCCGATCCGCTGCGGAATATAAAAAACATCGCTGTCGGCGTGATAACCCTGTCCTCAAGGAGCGCGATACAGGGCGGACTTAATCCGGAAACAGTATTTTCGCTCGTGGACGCGGTTATTTTTAATATGGAAAAGACGCTTAAGACAGGTCCGGAAGTCCTCGACACCATACACAGCACACAGCTGACGCTTGCTTCCATGGTTAAAGAGTCTCAAACCTCCGATACATTCAATCCCCTTATCTTCAAGACAAAGGATTATATTTTCCGTAATATACACGGTAAAATAACTGTATCAGAGATCGCTAAATGGCTTAAGATAAACCCCGATTATCTTTCCGATCTTTTTCGGCGGACCGAGAAAATGACGATGACCGAATACATCCTTAAGCAAAAGATCGAGCTATGCTGCAATATGCTGAAGTTTTCGGATTACTCGATACAGAGTATAAGCGCTTACTTCGGCTTCTGTTCACAAAGTCATTTTTCAAAGCAGTTCAAGAAGATAACCTTTATGACTCCCGGAGAATACAGAAAAAAATATAAAGCCATGAACTTCAGAAAAAACATATAAGAATTGTGATAAAGCGCTAAGAATTATTGTAGAATTCAAGCGCTTTTTATAATACAATAAATAACAGGAGAGAGAGAATATATATAGCGGCACAACGGCTCCGCCGGATAACGACCGTATCCGCCTTCCTCAGGGACATTAATACCCACGGAGCCGCAGCTGCCGCAGGATCAGAGGGAGGTCTATAATGATGAAAGCAAAAAAAGTTCTTTCCGCAGTCACAGCGCTCACTCTATTGCCTGTCATAGGCGCTGCCGCAAGCGCTCCGACGGCAAAAGCCGAGTCGGCTTCGTCCACATTGGTAAGACTTGATCCTTCAAACGCGTCGCCGTTTAACAACGGTGAATTTGAGGGCTGGGGTACTTCACTATGCTGGTGGGCAAACCGCATAGGCTACAGTGAAGATCTCACAAAGTTCGCTGCCGATGCATTTTTTTCGGATGATGGACTGAGCCTTGATATCGCCAGATACAATATAGGAGGCGGCGATGATCCGGATCATGACCACATCGTACGTTCAGATTCAGAGGTCCCGGGCATCTGGGATACATACAGCTATATAAATAATGGTGCAGATGTCGAAATGACCTATGACATCACAAACGATCAGAACCAGCTCAACGTCGCGAAAGCAGCGCTCGATGCAAATCCCGATATCTATTTTGAAGGCTTTTCAAACTCACCCCCGTATTTCATGACTAACAGCGGCTGCTCAAGCGGCGCCGTGGATGCAAACACAGATAATCTTCGCAGTGATATGTATGACGATTTTGCAAGATACATAGCCGATGCCACAAAGCTTATGGCAGATGAGGGCATAATATTTGAAAGCTACTCGCCGATGAATGAACCGGACACGAATTACTGGGGCGCAAACAGCAACAAGCAGGAGGGCTGCCACTACGATCCGGGCGCAAGCCAGTCAAATATGATAATAGAAACACGAAAGGCGCTTGACGAGGCAGGGCTTACAGAAGTTCTAGTTGCGGGAATGGACGAGACGAGCATAGACAAGTCGGTGACCAACCTCGGCAGCCTTACGGCAGAAGCGCAGACGGCGCTTGGGAGGATAGACACCCACACCTACAGCGGCTCAAGACGCGCTCAGCTCAAGGCAAAGGCGATAGAAATGGGCAAGGATCTCTGGATGAGCGAGGTAGACGGAGGCTGGGACGGCTTCGGTCTTGCCGACAGGATAATCCTTGATATGAACGGTATGATGCCATCTGCGTGGGTAATGTGGGATATAATCGATGTACACAA
>CAJFVT010000070.1 GCA_904420525.1 uncultured Clostridia bacterium
CCTCCTTGAATTTACTACTTCAGCAGATTATATACCTCATTTCGCAGCTCGTGATCGGTGTCGAACAGTCCGCGTATCGCGCTGGTGCGTGTTTTTGCTCCGCGTGAGCGTATACCGCGCGCCGTCATACAGCTGTGCTCACCCTCTACTATTACTATTACATCCTCTGTTTTGCACACCTTCTGCATGATCTCCGCTATATCTGAGCAGATACGCTCCTGCAGCTGCAGCCGCTTTGCTACCATGTCGCATATCCTCGCTATCTTTGAAAGACCTATGACCCTTCCGTTCGGGATATAGCCGACATGGCATTTCATATTGTACATAAGCGCAAGATGATGCTCGCAGTAGCTGAACACCTCTATATCCTTGACCAGCACAAGATCGCCGGTCGAAACATCCTCGAAGCACTTGCCGAACATCTCTGCTATCTCATCGTTAGTATAGCGCATGCCCTCAAATACCTCATCATACATTCTTGCGACCCTGTCCGGCGTTTCCCTCAAGCCCTCTCTGTCAGGATCATCGCCCAGCTCGGTTATGATCGTCCTGATCGCTTCCTTTATCTTTTCGTGATCAAACGCCTTTTTCATTTGCCATCTTCCTTTCCTCTTTCGCGGTTCTTATCATACAAGACCATAAGTCCCTTCAGCAGCAGATCATTATCAAATATTATATCTCTGCGGCAAAGCGGCGTTACTAGCTCCGCCAGACCGCCTGTCGCAACAACAGTGCATTTTTCGCCCAGCTCCGCCTCGATACGGTCTATCATACCATCGATGCCCGAAGCGGTAAACAGCATGATACCGTTGTTCATACATTCAGGCGAATTCTTGCCTATAACGCGCTTGGGCCGATCCAGATATACCTTCGGCAGCTGTGCCGCGCCGCTTACGAGCGCGTCGAGCGAGGTCCGCATACCCGGTATTATGTCCGTTCCCAGATAGCTGCAGTCCTTGTCCACTACCGACATAGTAGTTGCCGTTCCCATATCTATTATTATGAGCGGCAGCTTATAATAATGTATCCCCGCGACCGCGTCAACTACAAGATCGCTGCCTAGCTGCGCCGGATTGTCGGTCAGTATCTTAAGCCCGGTCTTTATTCCGGGTCCTACTATAAGCGGCTCGGTATGGACGAGCTTGCGTATCGCCCGCCTGAATATCCCAGTTATCGACGGAACGACCGATGACATCACCGCGCCCTCTATGCTTCCCATGCTCTCCCCATGTATCTCAAATATATTCTTGAGCTGGATGGCATATTCCAGATCAGTAGCGCGGTGATTTGTTGATACTCTCTCGTTAAACAGTATCCTATCCTTCTCAATACAGCCTATGACTATATTTGTATTTCCCACATCTATTGCAAGTATCATAAATACATATCTCCTTGACTTATTAACTACAACATAAGTATAGCACGTTTGCACATTTTTTGCAAGCAAAACAAAGATTTTTACACACAAAAACAGGTCCCCGGTCCGCTTTGCGGCAGACCGTGACCTGCTCATTCTTACAGCTCCACTATCGCTTCGACCTCAAGCAGAACGTCCTTCGGGAGTCTTGCCACCTCAACACAGGAGCGTGCCGGGAACGGCTCCGTGAAATACTTCGCATATATCTCGTTTATCTTTCCGAAATCGTCCATGTTTTTGATAAATACAGTAGTTTTTATCACATTGTCTATCTTTCCGCCAGCGGACTCTATAAGGTTCTTCACATTCGTTAGCGCCTGCTCGGCCTGCGCCTCAACTCCCTCAGGGATAACACCCGTTTCCGGATCAAGCGGGATCTGTCCGGAGCAGAACAATGTGCCGCCCGATATTATAGCCTGTGAATACGGACCTATAGCCGCCGGAGCCTTATTAGTTGATACCTGTTTCATCTTAAGTCATTCCTTTCAAACATAACGCGTCAGCGCTGTCTTTTATTTTTACACCGTTTTCCGGCCTAACTACATTTTACTACAAACCGGGCAATATATCAAGCTTTAATATCCGTTTTTATTCAAAATCCTATACTTTTTGCACACTCCCTTAGCATTTTTCCGCTCCCGCGCAGACCTGCCAGCTCCTCCTCGGAAAATCTCACCTCCGGTATCCAGCCCACTCCCTCGCCGCAGACCTTTGCCGGAACGCTGAGAGCTATATCCGACATTCCGTACTGTCCGTCCAGCACGCCGGACACGGTCAGCATCGAGTTTTCCTCTCCGGCTATACATGAGGTTATGCGCTTTACCGCAAGAGCTATCGCATAAAATGTTGCACCCTTCTTATCTATTATCTCATATGCCGCGTTTTTGACCGCATTGTACATCCTGTCCCTGTCCTCTCTGGTGCACTTTCCCGTCTGCGCGGCGAACTCGTCCATAGTCATGCCCGCGATATTCGTTACGCTCCAGGCCGCGACCTCGCTGTCTCCATGCTCGCCTATTATATAGGTATGGCATGAGCGCGTATCTATACCGGTAAGCTCAGAGAGCATATATTTCAGACGAGCCGTGTCAAGCACAGTGCCGGAGCCAAGCACCTGCTTCCTCGGCAGACCGGACAGCTTATAGGCTGTATAGGTCAGCACATCCACCGGATTTGACACCACGAGCAGGATCACGTCCGAAGGCGCGTATTTCATGATCTCACCGATAACAGATCTGAATATCGCTACGTTTTTATTTATCAGCTCAAGTCTTGTTTCACCCGGCTTCTGATTTGCGCCCGCTGTTATAACGATAATATCCGCATCCCTGCACTCCTCATAGCCGCCGCTGTAAATATTGCACGGCTTAACGAACGCCTCGCCGTGTGCCATGTCCATAGCATCGCCCTCAGCCTTGTCACGGTTTATATCTATGAGTACTATCTCATTGAACACCCCGCCTGTCATGACCGCAAAGGCTGAGGTCGAACCGACAAAGCCCGCGCCTACCACTACTATCTTTCCTCTGAACATAATCGTTTTCCTCCTGTAAAATAAATTATATGTTTATTATGCCATAGGTGCGGCGCTCAGATGCGCCGCCTCACACCGGCACAATAAACACATCTCCGGCAAAGCCGCTTTGGCAGCTTCGCTTCTTATGCTGTGTTTATTATGCCACGTATTTTGCCGAAATTTCCATTAAAATAAGTATTTGATCAAATAATTTTATTCAATTCCACAAAATGTTTTAACGGTAATAAAAAAACATTGACAAAATGAAAAAAATATTGTAGAATATTTTTATAGAGCATATTATCAGAGATAAGAGAATTTCATCACTTTTTTTGCCGGCGCAGGGCGGCGGAATGGAGATTATTATGAATACGACTATACATACATCTGCACAAATGAATACTCTGCTACTAACAGACTGAACCGGCAATGTGGTCGTCAGTCTTTTTCCCGCGTGCAGCGCGGTGTTGTCGAACCACAAACGGTTCGATTTTTTTGTATAGAAATAAATTTTAACGGTTGACATATACGAGGAGGGTTAGCTATGAACTATAAGAAGTATAAGAAGATGTACCATCCGGTTCACCTCGAACACAGAGACTGGTGCGACAAGGAGATCACACACGCCCCGATATGGTGCAGCGTTGATCTGCGCGACGGAAATCAGGCGCTTTACTCACCTATGACAATAGATGAAAAAATAGAATTTTTTGAATATCTGGTAAAGCTTGGCTTCAAGGAGATAGAGGTCGGTTTTCCGGCGGCCTCAAGCACAGAATTCGATTTTGTGAGAAGGCTTATAGACGAGGACAGGATCCCTGATGATGTTTCGATACAGGTGCTGACACAGGCGCGCGAGCATATCATCGAAAAGACTATAGAGGCGCTTGAGGGCGCTAAAAACGCTATAGTTCATCTATACAACTCCACCTCCACCCTCCAGCGCCGCGTTGTTTTCAACAAGAACAAGGAGGAGATAAAGCAGCTTGCCGTAGACGGCGCAAAGCTCGTTAAGGAGCTTGTGGACGCAAAGCTTACAGGCAATATCCGCTATGAATATTCACCCGAAAGCTTCACCTGCACCGAGCCGGATTATGCCGTTGAGGTGGTGGATGCTGTAAACGAGATATTCTGCCCTACTCCCGAGAGAAAGGTCATAATAAACCTCCCATCCACCATAGAGGTCGCGACTGCGAACGTTTACGCGGACCAGATAGAATACATGTGCAAGAACCTAAAAAACCGTGAAAACCTTATAATAAGCGTACACGCGCACAATGACAGAGGCACCGGTGTAGCATCGAGCGAGCTTGCGCTGCTTGCCGGAGCGGACAGAGTAGAAGGCACACTGTTCGGAAACGGCGAGAGGACCGGAAACACAGACCTTGTTACTGTCGCGCTCAATATGTTCGCGCAGGGCATCGATCCGGAGCTTGATCTCAGCAATATAGACGAGGCTATCGCCATGTTCGAAAAATGCAACAAGATGCCGATACATCCGCGCCATCCGTATGCAGGCGATATGGCGTATGTGGCATTCTCAGGCAGCCATCAGGATGCCATCAAGAAGAGCTTTGACCTGTTTGAACAGGAAGGTTCAAAAACATGGGCGAACCCGTATCTGACCATAGACCCTTCGGATATCGGAAGAAAATATGAGCCTATAATGATAAACAGCCAGTCCGGCAAGGGCGGCGTGAGCTATGTTATGGAAAACAAGTACGGCTACACGCTCCCGAAGGCTATGCTTACGGAATTCTCATCGATCATAAACGACATGTCGGATGAAAAGCACACTGTGCTCCAGAATGAGGAGATACATCAGGCGTTCAAGGACACGTATATGAACCTCTCATCGCCGATAAAAACGTACTCATACCGTTCAAACAACGAGGACGACTCCACAACGGTAAATGCCACGATAGAATATAACGGCAGAGTTTCATCGATATACGGGACCGGAAACGGGCCGCTCGACGCTCTCTGTTCCGGACTGAGGAAATTCCTCAATATCGACTTTGAGATATGTGAATATACAGAGCACGCGCTTGAGCGTTCATCCTCATCAAAGGCCGCGACATATATCGCGATAAAGGACAACGATGACCATGAAAAGGTATTCTGGGGCGTAGGTGTACACGAGAATATCAACACAGCGTCGATATACGCGCTCATGAGCGCCGTAAACCGTATGCTCGTTGCAGAGCTCGGATAATAACAGCAATGGCGTGTGCCGAAATTCGACACACGCCATTGCTTTGCTTTATTTGTCAAGCGCAAGTATCTTTATTACCGCATTGTCATACCTATCTTTTCTCCGGCCTTGTCCAGCCGTATTTCTCCATTACCTCTATAAAGGGATTGTTTTCGCCGCTGTACTCATAAATGATATCACCGTATGCGTTATAATACCAGGTATAATATTTATTCTCCCACGCGTCCTGCTCCTCCTGTGAGGTGACATATACTCCGTTCAGCTTTCCGCTGTTTATATAGTCTATAAGCGTTATATCTCCCTGCATCATCAGAGCCTCAACTCCAAAGCTGTAGCCTCCGTCCGCGATATAAGTCGTCATGGGTCTGTCGAGCGCATTGCAGAGCATCACCGCGAAATCGCCGCGGCTCACAGGCGTAGACGCGTCAAAGCTCTCTATCCCCCCGAATATCCAGTCCGCATAAAAGAACATACTGTCCCCATCGACCGTCAGCGTCCATCTGCCGGTAAGTCTCAGCAGCATATTCGCCGCATCGACTGCGCTCAATGTCTCCGAGCCGTCAAAGCCGTCGATATATTTTGAGTCATTTTTCATCAGCCGTTCAAGCATCGTTCCCGCCTGCTCCACCGTAAGACTCGCCTCCGGATCGTACAGTCCTCCTCCGACTCCCTTGGTAACACCGAGATCATACAGCAGTGACGCAGCCTTTGCGGTCATACCGTCCGTATCGCTGAACGGGTTTTCGGTAAATTCGTATTCGGCGAAATAATTCGTCTCACGAGGCTCATCACCTTCAAACACGAACTCCGCAGGGATCTCCACCTGATCCATCTTTTCTTCCATCGCTTTTCTCGCATTGGTCTCATCCAGCGCCTTATCCGTTATAAATATAAGATAATCCTTAAGAGGATATGCCGTCCATGCCACAAGCGGCTCATCATCCCTGCGCGGGTTAGTTTCATCATATTCGCTGACCGCAAATTCGCCGCCGTCCGCCTTTATATAGTAAAAGCCTGAGCACATCCTAATATCGCTCACCCCTTCAAGACCTGCCTCATTTATCGCCTCAGCCAGACTTTCAAGCTCAAACGTCTGCCCATCGTCCGAATATTCACCTCCATCTCCGTACACACATATCCAATAATAGGAGGACGGGTCATCCGGCTTTTCCATATAAAATGTCCTGCTGCCCGACTGCTCAGTTTCAGCAAAATAATCTAATATGTCACCCTCGCTGTAATCGTAATATGTATTCCATTCATCCGGAGCAATTATAGAAAACACTTTAAATGACCTTGAAGCATCTCCAAGCTCCTCAAGCTTTTTCGTATCGTTTATATCATCACTGTTGGACAAAATATACTCATACGAGAGCAGCTCCTCACTGTCCTCGCTGTTCGCTATAGACGAGGCGTACAGCAGCTCCTTTACCTTATCGACAGTCATTTCCTCCTTTGCCTGCACCGGAACGGTGAGCGATGCTGCCATCGCCAGCGCGGCTGTTAATGCTGCTATCTTTTTCATATCTATTTTCCCCTTTCTATCCCTGCTCCGGTCTCTCCCAGCCACAGCTCTCCATTTGCTCTATCAATCCCGGCCGGCCATCGCCATAGTATTCATACAGAATATCACCGCACTCTCTGAAAAACCAGCTTCTATAGCTTTCGAGCCATTCCTCACCGTCCTGCTTTGAGTCCGCATACATGCCATTGAGCCTTCTGCCGCTTATATAGTCGATAAGAGTTATATCCGTTTTTATCCCGCCGTTTCCGTACATGCCCATGCTGTTGCTGTCAATACCATATGTATACATGTTACGGTCAAGAGCGTTGCAGACCATTACAGCAAAATCGCCGCGGGTCATAGGCATCGATGCGTCTATGCTTTCAATACCGCTTAGCAGCTCCGGATACAGAGCTATTATGCTCTCTATCGGCATCCCCATATCCCAGTCGCCCAAAAGCCTGAAAATGATATATGCCGCATCCTCAAAGCTGAAGCCATCGCTGAAGCCACCGGTATAATCTGCGTCATTTTTCATAAGACGGTTGAGCATCAGGTTTGCCTGGTCAGCCGTTATCGGCTGAGAAGGATAGAACTTACCGTCGCCGCAGCCGTTCACCACACCCATATCATAGAGAAGCGAAGCTGCCTTTGCCGTGATACCCTCAGTATCGGTAAACGGATCAGCCTTCATTTCATATTCATTGAAATAATTTGTGACCCTTGCCTCATCGCCCTTGATATTGAACTCCTCCGGCACCTTGACGCTCTGCAGCTTTTCAAACATAGCTTGTGCTTTTCTGTCATAATCAAGCTCCCTGTCAGTCTCAAACTCAAAATAACGTCCCAGAGGATACACTGTCCATGCATACAATGTTTCATTGTCATTGAACCTGTTTGTCAGCGTTTGTTCGCTCACCGCAAATTCGCCGTCTGCTGACTTTATGTAATAAAAATACTTACTCATCCAGCACAGCCTTATATCAGTCACTTCTTTGATCCCGGCGTCATTTATTGTTTCCGCCAGTCTGCTAAGATCCAGGCTGATGTTTTCATTGGGACATATATTCATTTCATGCAGCGAATACAGTGTCCTTTCCCCGTAAAGCATTATCGGGATATACCTGCCTGAAGCATCGGGCATCTCCATCAAATATTCGTCATGCCGTATATCCGAGCCGAGCTCAAAATATCCTAATATATCTCCCTCCTCATAATCATAATATGTGCTGTATCTCTCGTTCGGAGGCGGAATGGTAAACAGCTTGAATGACTTCGAAATATCTCCCAGCTCCTCAAGTCTCCTGACGCTGTTTATATCGGGATCCTCCAAAGATGTATACTCATACGAGAGCAGATCCTCCCTGTCCTCGCTGTTCGCTATAGACGAGGCGTACAGCAGCTCCTTCACCTTATCGACAGTCATTTCCTCCTTCGCCTGCACCGGAACGGTGAGCGATGCTGCCATCGCCAGCGCGGACATTACCGTTATTATTCTTTTCATATCTCCCTTTTCCTTTCTGTATGCTCATATCGCTCTGATATACACGCTCATTGCCTTATCCTCGCCCGGAAGCACCGTGACATAATATGTGCTGCCCGCGCTCATATCGAGCGAAAACGAATTTCTGTATGAAGATCCGCTGTCCTCATATATGAGCCGGTCGCCATCGGCGTCATACAAACGCACTGTAAGATCGCTGCTCCTGCTTACAGACAGCTTTATATCCTCAGCAGCATAGAAATTATCGCTCCTGACCTCAACACCCCCGCTGAGATCGGGTGTAAAGATATACGCGGCATCCGGCAGCACAAAGGTCTTCGGCTCATCCGTCTCCGCCGCGGCAGGCGGCTCCGGCTCCTCTGTGACCACATCCTCCGGCTCAGGCGCGTCCGCCTCTATCTCGAACGTATAGACCTCCGGCTCCGCTTCCTCCGTTACATATCCGGCTCCCGCTTCTGACTCCGGCTCCTCCGCTGCTGCCGGCTCTTCCGTTGTTATCTGCTCAGCCGGTGCCGTCTCGGCCGCCTGCGGCATCTCTGTTTCCACAGGCGCCGCGGCTTCCTCAGTCTCCGGCTCTGTCGTCGGCTCAGGCAAGGACTGCGGAGCTATCGCCTCCGCCATGCGGTGGGTTATCTCTGTCGGAACGGCTTCGGCCGCCTGCGTAAACCCGAACGCTGTCAGCGACACAGCGGAGCAGGCGCATACCGCGGCCATACCCGCTATCCTGACTATCCTTGACGGCTTTTTGAAATACGCTATCTTGACAAGACGTTTTTTTATGCATTTCTTCGGCGATGCCATCGCGGTAGTATACGCCAGTCCCCCGTTTATCCCGTCCTCTATGACCGAGATTATCACTCTTCCGTACTCCTTCTTATCATGCGGCTCCATCATCGCAAGCACAGTCTCATCACAGCAGAGCTCGCGCGTTTCGGTTATCGCCGCGCCGAGCATATACGCGCATGGGTTGAACCAGTGCACGCACCGCACAGCCGCCGCCGCAAGTGCGATCCACAGATCGCGGTGCTTATAATGCACCAGCTCATGCGCCATTATCATCTCAAGCTCCGCATCTGTAAATTCACGTTCAGGGATGACTATTTTCGGTCTTATCACTCCGAACAGCAGCGGCGATCTCAAATGTCTGCTCACATAAATACTGACGCCCTGTCTTACAGACAGCAGTCCGCATACGCTTTTATATATACCTATTATTCTCCCATCAAGCGTTTTTTCACTTACACGTTTTATCACATGAGCCGTTTTTATGTAATCCCTTATTATCCCTATACCTGTCACGGCCGCGCCCGTGAGCCATATGAAGAATACGGCAGCGACTGCTATATCCGAAAATGAAACGCCTGTCTGCGTCTGCACAGCGTATCCGGCGCCTGACACCGTCTCGCGCGTCAGCTCTATATTGAGCATTTTGGGAGCTATATCTATAGCTCCGAACGGTATCAGCATTATCACAGCCGCGGCGATCAGCATCGCATAGCGCGACGCCGCATGCTTTCTTCCCTTGAACAGCAGCGAAAGCGCATGCATTACCGTTCCCGACACGCTCATTATTATCAGCTCACAAATCACCTTTAGCATAACGATCCCCCCGCTATATCTGCTCAAACCACTTCTTTATTTCCTCGATCTCCGCCTTGTCCGGCTGCTTTGAGCCTGCCAGCGCCGCGAACAGGCTTTTTAACGAGCCTTTATGCGTTTCATTAAGGAACTCCTCCGTGAGCTCTTTTTTATATTCCTCCTCTGTTATATTGGCCGTGAAATAATTCGTTTTGCCCTCCTTTCTGACCTTTAAAGCACCCTTGTCGCACAAACGCTTTAAAAACGTCTGTATCGTGGTCTGCTTCCGGCTCGTGTGCATACGCTCCATAATATCCGCGCAGCAGAGCTCGCCTTCAGCGCTCCATATTATGTCCATGATCTGCATTTCCGAATCCGATATTTTCATCCTCATTACCTCTTCCTGTACCGGGGATATTTCCCTTTTTTATTCTACACCGTGTAGTTTATATTTACATTCTACACTATGTAGGTGTATTTGTCAAGTACTTTTTTTATTTTTTTTCAAAAAAAACAGCAGGACTGCCGCAATGGCTGTCCCGCCGTGCCGGCCCGCCGTAAAGCGGGCCGCGAAGATCACTCAAAATCCTGATATTCAAGCGTTATGTTATC
Organism: uncultured Clostridia bacterium; assembly: GCA_904420525.1. Classification (GTDB taxonomy): domain Bacteria; phylum Bacillota; class Clostridia; order UBA1381; family UBA1381; genus Ornithomonoglobus. The sequence continues at coordinate 10,347 of CAJFVT010000070.1, forward strand.
GATATAATACTCAAGCTTATTTTCTGTATTCTCTCTCTTATCCATATAGATATTGAAATACAGGCTGCTGAGATCTATGGCTGTAGGATAGTTCACATTCTCACCATATTCATCAGGTACGGCGATCGTGAACGGCTTGCCGTTCAATACCTCCATATCCTTATCCCTGTCATAAGCGGTGAGGATGATAGTCTTGTTTTCAAGATCTATATCAGTTTTTATCGTGTACCATCTGTTCGCCATCATATTGTTCTTATCAAACTGAGTTTTGTCACCGTTCACACGGTTATTTGCTGCCGTAAAGAAGTTGAGCTGTCCCCAGCCGTTATGCACTCCGCAGCGCACAAATCTGGTCTGATCCGCTTCATCGTTCCCTCCGTTATCACGGCTCGATGCCAGATCAAAATATGAATAATCCGAAGGCATATATTCTGTGCTCTCCATAAGCAGATCAAAGCTGAAGCTGAGCGTTTTTGTGTTTGCCAGTGAACCGCCTTCAGGGAGCATGCTGATGATATCAAAGCTTGCTCCTGTACTCTTCGGAACAGTGACCCCCTCAGCCTTGGTGAGCCTGTATACCGTGTTGCCCTCGCCCAGATTTGCGGTCTCCTCACCTGTTGCGGTATACACATCGGCGCTGAAGCCGTCCGCTTCTGTAACTGACGGGATGTATCCGTCAGCGTCAAAATCAGGGCTTTCGACCTTGACATTCACCATCTTGTTTACCTCAACATCATAAGTCTCATTATCTCCGGCTTTGCCCGTTATCTCGGCAGGCTCCGTGCTGATGTTGTACTCAGAATCAGAGGTCGATGGATATACCATATATGTACCCTCGGGTATATTTTCTGCGCTGTACTGCTTCTCCGTTTCTCCCGGAGCGAACACTACGTTTTCTGTTTTAATGACAGCATCGCCCTTCTTTATCATTATCGAGACCGTCTGTTCATTTTCACTTACCGCAGAAAGTCTTACTGTTCCCGTCAGCGTGAACACATCCTCCACGTTCTTTGTCGGAGCTATTTCAAATCCTATAGACTTTTCAGCGCCTATGCCCTTGTTATCAGCATCTCTTACATAAAGCTTTACAGTCGCGTCTATAGGCTTCTCGCCGTACGCCGGGCGGATCAGCTCTATACTCTTTCCGTCCTCGCTGACCGATGCAAATTCACTGTTGCTTTCCCATTTGAACTCATAGCCCTCAGGCGCATCCGGAAGAGTGATCTCGTTAGTGTCCGCAGCGCTCGTGTCTATAACTGTCAAATCAAGGACGCCGCGCACGTCCGCATAAACGCCGCTGAGCTTCGCAGGATCCCATCCGTCCCCGCCTTCGGTGAATACCAATGGATTATACCGGAGCATGGTCCACTCATCAAGCATAGTGGATCTTGGTCTGCCCGATGTGTCCACATCCCCGCCCGAGGCAGTTTTGCTACCATACTCATGGAATCGCGCATCCTTCGGCTCAACGCCGCTCATAGACGTCCAGCCCGCATCAGATATGAGCAGCTCGCTGCTGCCGCTGCAGCTGTCTATAACAGTATTGATATAATTCGCGCTCGCATTGACTCCGCTCCACGGTCTGCCGAAGTTGCCCTGCTGCGCATCCTCGGAGCCTGTTACACGGCAGTTATAGAAAAGATATCCGTCCGACTCTGCCGGATTGGACGGGGCCGTTATGGTCGCGGAATCACCGCTGCCCGATGCGTTCGCATACAGCTCACAGCTGTCGAATACGGCCGTCGCGCTTCCGCAGATATAGTCGGTCGTACCGCCGAGGACACAATCCTTAAAGTACATCCTTCCGTCATTTATGCCTATCGTATCCTGTGTTGACATTACCGTGCAGCCTATGAACACCGCCTTGTCCGCTGAACAGTTCAGCGCACAGCAGCGCTCTCTGGGGCTTGCTTCTACGCCCTTATATGTTATGTTCTCTCTGGTTTTCAAATAAGCGTTGATCTCGTCATCACTCACACCTTTTTCTATCTGTTCATTGATCCAATCGACCCTTCTGAAATCACTGTTGTTCGTATCCGGATCATAACCGGTTATGTCCGCAAGCTCCTCCTTGGTATAATACATATTATACGAGTTCTCAAGTGTCAGCTCCTCCGCTCTGAATCCGGTCGCATCGCCGTCTATCTTCAGCGTTGCGCCCCAGTCCCTCGGAGCGTAGGACTTGCCGTCTCCTACAGCGGCAGGGTCATAATAGCCATCCTCATTGCAGCTGTCATAGAGTGAGCCTAAGCCATAATACCATGTAAGCTTTACCTCACCCTCTGTTTCGGGCATCTTCCTCATCGTGATGTACGGAGCAGTAACATATACCTGTTCACGATATGTGCCCGGCATGATGTCGATATAAACACGCTCCGATTCACTCTCCGGCGCATCCGACTCGACTGCCGCCACAGCCTCCCTTATGCTGTCATATCTCTGTGAGCCTACATATACCGCATTGCCCTCCGGCTCCGGGGGAGGCGTCATTGACGCCTCCTTCACATTGCTGAGCGGCTCCATGGTATCAAGCGCATCCCATATGAACACCTTTGCAGTGCCGTTTTCGGGCTTCTGTATTCCGATCGTCTTATCCGCGCTCCCGTTTACATCATCCGTCTGTATCGCTGTCAGCACTCCCGCATCATCATAAGCGGCAGCGATGAGCTTTGCCGGCTTCGCTTCGCCTTCGATGCTGACATTCAGCTTGCCTTCATCGTCAAAATATGCCGAAACTATCTCATATCCTGCCTCCGGAACAGGCTCCGGATCTACAGGGATATCCACCTCGGTCTTATATACACCCGTGAGATCACCCGCATTTGCAAGGTATTTATCATCATCGGCATACGGATCGCGGTAATAAAGAATATAGATCTTATGAGTTCCCGAAACGCCATCTGTGTTCTTGAGCTCCAACACATTATTGCCTGTAGCTATGAGCTGGTTAGCTATCTCAGTTCCGCTAGGCGTATCAAGAGTCACCGACACATATGTGTTATCTTTCCTTACCTTTGGCATATTGAGTGTAAGAGACTGGAGCCCGTCAAAATCAACATCGTTTACAGCGTAGCCTATCCTTACATCCTCACGGTTATAGATATACCCTATCTCAACTTCGTTGTCGTCTATCTTCGGAAGACTGCCTTTGTCGCTTGCGTAAAACTCAGTTACATCCGCAGCCTTGTATACCTTTTCGGTCTCGACTATATTAGTTCCGAAATTATTTACAGTATACGTCTTTCCCGCCTCGGCACTGAATGTGAGCAGATCCCCGTCCGCATTGAGAGCCGCCTCTACTTCATTGCCGTTTTCATCATATACCTTCGCCTGCTGAGCGTATCTGGTACGTATGTTCATATCGCCGCTTTCCCTCACATGAAGCTTTGCCTCCGAAGGCTGACCATTCTCCCATGTCAGATCCACAGTGGCTCCCTCACGGGTATTGAAGCCCTCGAAGGATCCGCTCTGCCACTGATCCGGAAGAGCCGGAAGAAGATTTATCGTGCCGTCATGACTCTGCATCAGCATTTCTATTATACCTGATGTCGCGCCGTAGTTCCCGTCTATCTGGAAGTTGGGATGCTGATCGAACAGGTTCGGCGATGTTCTTGTAGTGAAGAGCTGCTCAAGCATATCGGAAGCCGCATTGCCGTCGAGCGCTCTTGCATTTAGGTTGATCCTCCATGCAAGACCCCAGCCCTGACCGCTGCCGGTCCCCTTGGCAGATGTCGTTTTCTGAAATGCCTCGAAAAGCTCCTGTTCATACTCATCATCACTGTAAGCGCTCAGATGTGTTCCGGGAAAGAGCTCCCAGAGATGCGAGCAGTGTCTGTGTCCGCCGGCATTGCTCGCGCCGTGAGCATAGACTTTTACTGTCTCATTTGTGAACGGATTTGTTACCTCCCACTGTCCGCTGTCTCTTTCACTGATGTCAAAGGTAACGTCACCTCTTACCCACTCCTGTATGAAGCCGTTCTCATCTATGAGATCCGGAGCGAGCTTGCCCCGCTCGGCTGCAAAATAGTCCGAAGGCATCTGCTCATCTATTTTTTGCAGCAGCTCAGCATCCTCACCGGTCCTGCCGAGTATCTCCGCCGCCTGCCTTACCATATCATAGAGATTTCGCACAAGCTGTGTGTCCATAGCAGGTCCCGGCTGAACGCCGCCCTGCTCAGGCGAGCACGATGCGGCCGTTATAAGATAGCCTGTTTTCGGATCGACTACAAGGAACTGTGTAAAGAACCGTGCCGCGCCAGCCATGTACGGATATACCTCGGCAAGATATTCTGTGTCCTTGTTGAACTGGTAATACTGCCACGCATGGTCAAGCAGCCATATGCCGCCGGTAGGCCAAAGCCCTGCCGTAGCATTGTCTATAGGCTGGGTGCCGCGCCAAAGGTCATAGTTATGATGC
>CAJFVT010000071.1 GCA_904420525.1 uncultured Clostridia bacterium
CATGGGCTACATCCCATCGTTCTGCACCGCCTGCTACAGGGAAGGCCGTACCGGAGACCGCTTCATGCCTCTGGCAAAATCCGGCGCAATACAGAACTGCTGCCAGCCCAACGCGCTGATGACTCTGAAGGAATATCTTACCGATTATGCCTCGGAGCAAACCAGACTTGACGGCAAAGCCCTCATCCAAAAGGAGCTTCAGAACATCCCAAACGAAAATGTACGCAGGATCACCATAGAAAATCTTAAAAAGATAGAAAACGGCGAACGCGACTTCAGATTTTGATATATCATTAAAAGCCCCGGACACAGTCAAGTCCGGGACTTTTGGTTTCTCGAGGGTAACTACGTTACAAAAAAGTGCGTACTTTACAAACAGCGCTATTTGAGGTATCATAGTATCAGAAAGGAACGGTGATATCATGAAACTTAATGCAGAACAAGCCTGGAGACTTGATTTTTTGATAGATCATCTCATATCGGAGCAGCCCCGTTATTCCGGCATAGAAATACCCGGTAATACTGTTGATAAACGCAGGCTTCTTCGGTCGCTTATGAACGTCCGTCCGCCGGAGCCTGTATCAGAGGAATTTCTGCGCATACAGGATGGATTTCTGCAGGAAGAGCTTGAAAGCAGAGGGATCACTGACGCGGCAGCGCTTCCGATGGCTGAGGACAGGATATGTCTGTGGCAGGGCGATATCACAACTCTGCGCTGCGGAGCGATCGTAAATGCGGCGAACAGCCGTATGCTCGGCTGCTTTGTTCCCTGTCACGGCTGTATAGACAACGCTATCCACTCCTACGCTGGAGTGCAGCTCCGTGCCGAATGCGCAGAGCAGATGCGGGAGCAGGGCTATGACGAGCCGACAGGCAGAGCCAAGCTCACACGTGCCTATAATCTCCCATGCAGCTTCATCATCCATACCGTCGGCCCTATAGTCGCAGACCGCCTCACCGATATGCACCGCGCACAGCTTATGTCCTGCTACAGATCATGCCTTGAAACCGCCGAAAAAAACAATATACGCTCTGTAGCTTTCTGCTGCATTTCAACCGGTGAATTCTGTTTCCCCAATCATGAGGCTGCGGAAATAGCCGTTAAAACGGTTCGTGAATATCTGAAAAAATCTGGACTGGAAAGGGTGATATTCAATGTTTTTAAAAATGAGGACAGAGATATCTACGAGCGGCTGCTCGGAAAATGATATAGAAAGACTGAGAAACGAGCTTGACTCGGCTGAAGCCGTGATCATCGGAGCGGGAGCAGGGCTTTCGGCCTCCGCAGGCTTTTCATATTCCGGCGAACGGTTTGAAAAAAATTTCTCGGATTTTAAGGAAAAATACGGCATAACAGATATGTATTCAGGCGGTTTCTATCCATTTGAAACTCCTGAGGAGTATTGGGCATGGTGGTCGCGCTGCATCCTGATAAACCGGTACGATCCGGATCCCGGCAGGCCATATATGGATCTGCACAGCCTTGTTAAAGACAAGGATTATTTTGTTATCACAACGAACGTAGACCACCGTTTTCAGCTTGCAGGATTCGATAAAAAGCGGCTTTTCTATACACAGGGCGACTACGGGCTTTTTCAATGCTCCAGACCCTGCTGCAATAAAACCTACGATAACGAAGAAGCTGTACGCAAAATGGCTGCGGAGCAAAGAGACATGAAGATCCCCTCCGGACTTATCCCCCGCTGCCCGGTATGCGGCGAGCCGATGACTATGAATCTTCGCGCCGATGATACCTTTGTTCAGGACGATGGCTGGGAGCTTGCCGCAGAACGCTATTCCATGTTCCTTCGCAGACACCGGAATATGCGCACGCTGTTCCTTGAGATGGGGACAGGTTACAACACACCCGGAATAATAAAATTCCCATTCTGGCAGATGACGAACGAATGGAAAAATGCAGTTTATGCATGTATCAATCTGAATGAGGCATACGCGCCGGCAGAGATAGAGAAAAAATCGATCCGTATAAACGGGGACATAAAAAAAATACTCAAAGAGCTTCTGAGCAGGAATGAATACGGCGCAAAATAAATAGACAAAAAGCCGCAGATCTCAGCCATCCTCGGCCGAGAACTGCGGCTTTCTGATCTTCCAGCAGCGCTGCTGCCGTTTACTTTAAAGCTCCGTACTGCTCGTCGTTCACAGGCTCAAGCCATTCATTTGAACTGTTTTCACCGGGTACCTCCACCGCAAGGTGCGAGAACCAGCTGTCAGGCGCGGCGCCGTGCCAATGCTTTACTCCCACAGGGATGTTTATGCAGTCGCCCGGCTTCATCTCTACAGCGTCCTTTCCCCACTCCTGATAATAGCCGCGTCCGGCAACGCAGATAAGTATCTGACCGCCGCCCTTATCAGCATGATGGATATGCCAGTTATTGCGGCAGCCCGGCTCAAAGGTTACGTTTGCTACACCGACCTGACTTGACGATACCGGCGCAAGATAGCTCTGACCGGTGAAGTACTGCGCATAGGCTTCGTTCGGCTCGCCGATCGGGACTATCATTTCCGCAGTATGAGCCGCCTTTGCATCCTCAGCCGGTGCGCCCTCAGTCCATACCTCCTTTGCCATATTGAACACCGCCCAGCCCTTCGGCCAGCCCGCATAGAATGCCACATGAGTGATGATCGAAGCGATCTCCCTTTTTGTCACTCCATGCGCTTTTGCATTTTCAAGATGAAATTTCAGCGATGAGTCAGTTACACCTGACGCCATAAGAGCAACAACTGTTATGATACACCGTGTTTTTAGGTCTATATCCGTGTTGTTCCAGTTCTCCCCGAAAAGAATGTCATCATTGAAATGCGCAAATTCAGGCGCAAATCCACCGAGAGAGTCTCTTCCTGCCGTTTGTACTATTTTAGCCATTTTTTCTCCTCCTGATCTATTTCAATAATCTTTCAACGCAGTTGAAGGTTATATCATATATCGTCACAGGCTTATATTCAATATTTGCCTGCTCCATTGCCGTTCTCTGTTTTTCACTCACATTAGTGTAAGGATATATGCCGAACATGAACGGAAAGAAAGAGTATAAAAAGCTTTGCCTTTCATCATCTGTCATATCCGGAAAATATTTTTCAAGGCACTTGCTTACGGTCATTAAACATTCACCGTATACCGCTTTAAAATCTCTGAGATGCTCAGGTCTGCTGCTGCTTTCCATATCATACAAATTCATAGACATGAGCTTAAGCAGCTGCTCTCTGTTTTCAAGAGAATGCGCGAGCATATCAGCGAAGTCTTCCGCAGTCATATGCTCCTCTCTGTCCATAACAGCGTTAAGCTCCGCGATCCACAGCTCATATTCACGCTTGAACAGCGCGAGGAATATTTCCTCCTTCGTCCGGAAATAGTTATATATCGAGGTCCTTGTAAAGCTCGTTTCATTCCCTATTTCCTTTATTGTTATCTCTCGAAAGCTCATTGTCCTGTACAAGCTCTCACAGGCATTTATGATCTCCTCTCTGCGCGCGTTTGTCAATTCATCTGAACCCTTTGGCATTATCCTCCTCCTTTGCTGTCCTATTTTATATGTATTATATCACTATTCTGACACCGTGTCAATATGTTTGATAAAAAATCTTGACAATATATTTTTATTAATATCTCCTGCGCTTATACAGCTTCACGAATACAAATGCCGCCCGTATCCTCCGCTGCCGATACGCATACCGAAAACATGAGGACAAAACACAATATCATCGCTGTAATTCTTTTTATCACTGCTGCCGTCTCCTTCCCATACCGTTCATTC
>CAJFVT010000072.1 GCA_904420525.1 uncultured Clostridia bacterium
CCTTTTCGGGACTTGAAGTATACACATACCATACAGAGGAGGTGAATGAATGGGACTTATACATGTACTGGATACGGAGGTATCCAATAAAATAGCGGCCGGAGAGGTGGTTGAGCGGCCGCTCAGTATCGTGAAGGAGCTGGTGGAGAACAGCATAGACGCTGGGGCATCCGTTATCACTGTTGAGATACGTGACGGCGGTATAAAGTATATACGTGTCAGCGATAACGGCTCAGGCATGAGCGCGGAGGATGCGGCGATATGCTTTCTGCGCCATGCCACGAGCAAGATACAGACGGGAAGCGATCTTGAGGCTATATATACGCTCGGATTCAGGGGTGAGGCGCTCTCAAGCATAGGCGCGGTCTCAAAGGTGCGTCTTTATACAAAGCGCAGGGAGGACGATGCGGGTATATGCGTGACCTGCGAGGGCGGCGAGATACTCTCATCAGAATACGCCGGAGCGCCGAACGGTACGGTCATGGAGGTAACGGAGCTGTTCTATAATACTCCGGCAAGACTGAAATTCCTTAAAAAGCCATCCACGGAGGCGGGATATATTTCCGATATGATGGCGAGATTTGTGTTCGCGCATCCGGAGATATCATTCAAGCTCATCCGTGACGGCAAGGAGGTAATGTTCTCGTCAGGAGACAACAGGCTGATAAATGCTGTCTATGCCGTTTACGGCAAGGATTATGCGCGGAACATGCTTGAGGTGGACTATGAATTTGACGGGATCCGCGTCAGCGGCGCTGTCGGCAAGGGCACGCTAACGCGTGCGAACAGAAATTATGAGTCCTTTTTTGTAAACAAGAGGTATATAAAAAGTCCGATCCTTATACGCGCTCTTGAGGAGGCGTACAAAAATCAGATAATGATCTCGAAGTTCCCTACGGCTATATTGAATATAGAGCTGGATGTTTCGGCTGTGGATATAAATGTGCATCCGACTAAGCTTGAATGTAAGTTTTCTGATGAGAGCGGAGTTTACAGGGCGGTCTATAATGCCGTGAAGCAGACGCTTTACGCGCTTCCGAACGTGCCTGAGATAGAGCGCGGGACTGAGGAAAGGCCGGCTTTCAAGGCCGAGCGAGGGGAGCAGAAAACGCTTGAGGAGCTGTACGGCAGCAATTTGAGCAGATCTGCGAAGCCGGCGGAAGGCTTTAAGTTCAGGACTGAGCATAGGGAAACGCCGCGCAGCTTTGCTTCGGGCGGATACGTTCAGGAGCGGCGCACGGTGCGCGCGGAGGGCGAGCGTGTCCCGGCGATAGGCGGAGCGGATATGCCTGAGCCGGAAAGCGGCCGTGACACAGGAGCAGCGGGTCAAATCGCGGCAAAAGCGCCTGAAAATACAGCGGCGCATACGGAGGAGGAAAGCCGCAGGCGGCGCGAGGAGCTGCTCAGGCTCATGGAGAACGGAGTAGGGAACGATTTTGAGGCTGAGGACGGTATATCGGAGGTAGTGAGCGCGCCGATCGACGGAAGCGGCGGCAGACCGGCGGATATGGAGCAGGATGCGTTCGCGATGCTTGATTACGCTCTGGAGCGGTCGAAAAAGGGAAAAAACAAAAAAATGAAGGTGAACGATCCTGAAGGATACGAGTCTGAGGTCAGGCAGGAAAACCCGTTCAGCGGCGGTTTTATGGTGATCGGACAGCTGTTTGACACCTATATCCTTATAGAGAAGGATGACAGGCTGCTTATAATAGATCAGCACGCCGCTCATGAGCGGCTAAACTATGAGCGGCTCAAGCATGAGCTTGAGGAGAACGGGATAAATTCGCAGATGCTCATAGAGCCTGTGACGGTGCAGCTGACCGGCGAGGAGTATGCCGCGTTTTCCGATAATTCGGAGCTGTTTTACAGGCTGGGCTTTGACGCGGAGCCTTACGGCGAAAGCACCGTGATAATACGCAGTGCGCCGGGTGAGGTGAGCTGGAGCGAAACGGAGCCGCTTTTTACGGAGCTGGTAACTCAGGCTGTCAATATGAAGCTGGAGCTTGTATCGGAGGAAAGACAGCGGCTGATATATACGATAGCGTGCAAGGCGTCTGTCAAGGCTAATATGAAAATGGACATGATCGAGATGCAAAATCTTGCGGAACGCGTGTTCGCGCTTGAGAATATAAACACCTGCCCGCACGGCAGGCCGATAGTGATCTCTATGAACAAAAAGGAAATAGAAAAGGAATTCAAACGAATCATTTGAGAAAGGGGTTCGCATGGACAGAAAAATACCGCTGGCAGTCGTTGCGGGGCCTACGGCATCGGGCAAAACGGCTCTGGCCATTGATATCGCGAAGCGGTTTGGCGGCGAGATCGTGTCTGCGGACAGCATGCAGATATATAAGTATATGGATATAGGCACCGCTAAGCCTACCGCTGAGGAGCGTTCCGAATGTGTCCACCATCTTATAGACTTCGTTGAGCCTGATCAGGATTTTTCGGTGGCGCAGTATACGGAGCTGGCGCATCCGGTCATAGCCGGTATATACGAAAGAGGGCATCTGCCTGTTATGTGCGGCGGGACAGGGCTTTATATAAACAGTGTTGTGGATGATGTCACCTTTGGGAAAATGGAGTCGGATGAGGACATGCGCGCTGAGCTGCGCGGCATTGCCGAGAGAGAGGGGAATGAGCGGCTTATCGAGATGCTTGCGGAGGTCGATCCTGTCAGTGCCAAAAGACTCCACCCGAACAATCTTCGCCGCGTTATCCGTGCGATCGAGTTTTACAGGCTCACAGGAGTCCCGATCTCTGAGCATCAGGAGATGACAAAGCAGACCGAAAGCCGTTACAGACCGGTGATGTTCTGCATAGACCATGACCGCGAGGTGCTGTATGAACGGATAAACCGCCGTGTCGGCATCATGCTGGAGCAGGGACTGCTCGATGAGGTGAAACGGCTCATGGATATGGGCTTTACCGCTGAGCTGAACTCTATGCAGGGTATCGGATACAAGGAGCTTTTTGAGTATCTGGACGGCAGATGCTCGTTTGAGGAAGCCATTGAAAACGTAAAGCGCGGCTCAAGAAGGTATGCAAAGCGTCAGCTGACCTGGTTCCGTCGCGATAAGCGCATAATAATGCTTGAGCCTGGGACAGCGGCGGAGAAAGCGGCGGAGGTCATCTCGAGAGAGATGCCGGAGTTTTCATAAATACCGATAAAAAAAGCGTTCGATTACCCATAACGAACGCTTTTTTAAACCCTTTTATCCCGAAGGACTTTACCTTGTTATCCTCATTATACAACATAAAAACGCAGAAATCAACAAAATTACTGTAAAGTAACTGAAATGTTAGGTTTGTAAAAGAACACATATCCTTGTAATAGTTTTGTAACTATTTTGCGCATCCGGCACTGTCCCCGGTCCCTCCGTTCTCGAAGTAATCTGAGAAGAATATATAGGCGAGGGCGAGAAGGAGCAGCTTGTCGTCACAGTCGTCCATGAGCAGTATAGCGATTATAACGAGCAGTATCATATCATCGCTCTGGAGTCTGCCCAGAAACGGCAGTCGGCTTTCGCGTCTTTCCGGCTGCATGGGCTGAGAGCGCTTCGGACGCTGCGGCGGCGGATCATGCCGCTGCTGGCTGTGCTGCGGAACGTGCTGCGGCTGTACGTGCGGAGGCGGCTTTTGACCGCGCTGCTCAGCCTGCTTTGCGCCGGGAGGTGTCTTAAAGGTGTTGACCGGCTTCGGCATATTGCTGTAGCTGTATGACTGATACATTTAAAGCACCCCTTTGAACATATGCGAGAGCTGTGCGAGCCTCAGCAGCTTAACTGCGCTGTCTATTGACTGTTTTCTGCTCTCGCGCATAAACGGCTTGAGCGACATCAGCAGCCGTGAGCGGTTGTCGCCTCCTAGAGTGGAAAGCTGCTTCATAAGCCCCTGAGCCTGAGAAAAAAGCTCCGGTGTTATGCCGGCGGAGTTATCGGACGGAGCGCTGCCTGTAAGGGCGGAGAGTGCGTTTTCGGCGCCGCGCTGCGGACTGCTTTGCTGAGGATCACCGCTGCCTTCCGAAGCGCCGCCGAGCATACCAAGGACTGTATTTATTTTTTCATCAGCGTTGTCGCCGAGAATTTCCTTAAGCGTTTCCATCATATCTGCCATATGCCATCATCTCCCGGTCTATTTTCCAAGCTTTTTAAGGATCTCCGCAGCGGAAATTCCGCCGAGCTGATTTTTGACCGCGTTTGCGTCCAGCTTGGAAAGCTCTGAAAGCAGCTTTTCCTTATCCGTGTTTTTCAGACTTTCACCGAGCTTTTTGCCCTGAGCAGAATTCAAAAAGCTGTTTATCTGCTTGAGCTGATTTTCGCTGAAGCTGCCCAATATATCATTTATGTTCATAGCTATAGATCACTTCCTTCCGATGATCATTTGAAAGTTTATTCTATTATATGCAGTTTGGATGTGAAAGTTTCCAATGATGCAATGTTGTACTTGAAAACACGGTAAAGGTATGGTATTATATATATGATATACGGTAAGTCATATAAACATTACGAAAAAGAGCGAGGAGGATATATTATGTATATAGGAATAGATCTGGGTGGAACGAATATTGCCGGAGGGCTTGTTTCGGAGGACGGAAGGATACTGCTGAAGGATTCGGTGCCTACGTTAAAGGAGCGTCCTGCCGGAGAGATAGTCAGGGATATGGCCGAGCTTTCCGGAAAGCTCATTGCGGGATACGGCGCTGAGCCGGAGGAGATCGAGGGGATAGGGATAGGATGTCCCGGAATTGTGGATCACACCTCCGGAAGAGTTATCCATCTTACGAATATAAAAATGGATGAGTTTGATCTTGCGGGTGAATTCAGAAAAACGCTAGATCTGCCGGTATATGTTGAAAACGACGCTAACTGCGCGGCGCTGGGAGAGTACGTTGCAAACGGAGGGGGAGCGGACAGCTTTATGCTGATAACGCTGGGAACCGGCGTAGGCTGCGGCATAGTCCTCGGCGGAAGACTGTTCCGCGGCTTCAACGGAGCCGCGTCCGAGGCCGGACATATGACGCTCGTTTACGGCGGGGAGCAGTGCAACTGCGGCAAAAAGGGCTGCTGGGAGGCTTACGCATCAGTTACTGCGCTTATACGCCAAACCAAAGCGGCGATGGAGGCGCATCCGGAAAGCATGATGAATGCCGATGCCGCGGAGCGCGGGAAGGTGTCGGGAAGGACAGCGTTCGAATGCGCCAGAGCCGGGGATAAGGCTGCGGCTGAGGTGGTGGACAGCTACGCGAAGTATGTGGCCGACGGTATAGTCAGCCTTGAAAATATATTCCAGCCTGAGATAATATCGGTAGGCGGCGGGATAAGCCGCGAGGGCGAATATCTGCTGAAGCCGATCATGGAATACATCAGCAAAAACCGGTTCAATAAGTATGTGAGCAAAACGAGGATAGTAACGGCAAGCCTGCATAATGACGCCGGCATAATCGGCGCGGCAATGGCCGCACGCTGAATTCTTGAGCGGCTGATGCGATAACGGACAGTTGCAGGATAAGGAGCTATGCGGAATGAAAAGAACTGCGTTTTCGCCTCACAATGATCTGTATATCCAGTATTTAAAGAATACGGAAAAGCACAATATGCCTGTGCAGCATTATCATGATATGTACGAGATATATCTGCAGCTGGGCGGCAGACGGTACTTTTTCTATGATAATACATGCTATGCGCTTGAGCGCGGCGATGTCGCCATAATAAAGCCTTTTGATATACATTACGGCGAGAGCAGGGAATCGGATTATTATGAGCGGTATGTTATAAATTTTAATGATGAGGGGTTAAGGCCGCTGCTCAGCAGTGAGGAGCTGAATATGCTCCGGGAAAGATTGTCGCCGTGCGTCATACATCTGACGGAGGAGCAGACACAGGAGGCGTACAGGCTTTTCAGGAGAGCGGATGAGTATTCAGCTCGGAATGGGTTCCTGTCAAAGAAGCTGCTGTGCTCGGCGGTGCTGCAGGTCATAATGCATATAACGGACTGTGCAGGTGAATTTACGGTCATAAAGGGGAAAAGCGCGGATCCACAGATAGTTTCCGCGCTGAAATATCTCAATACGAATTATAAGAGCGGTATCACGCTCGATGATGTAGCCGCGGCGGTAAACACCAGTAAGTATCATCTGTGCAGGAGGTTTCATGATACTACTGGAGCTACGATATTTGAATATCTTAATAATCTGAGGCTTGCGAAGGTCCATAATATGCTTATAAATACGGACTGCACGATAGACGAGATAGTAAAGGAAACGGGCTTTTCATCGTCAGTAAATCTTACAAGAGCGTTTAAAAAGCTTTACGGCATTCCGCCTACGGAATTCAGAAAAGCTTATGTTGGCAGAAAATAGGCAGTTATGGCTTTTGCAGGCATACCGTCGGCAGGAGGAGAGAGGGATGAAGAAAAAAACAGTTTTGCTTAAGCTTTTCGTGTCCACGCTTTATCTGAGTGCGTTCACGTTTGGAGGCGGCTATGTTATAGTCACGCTTATGAAAAAGAAATTCGTGGATGATTACCATTGGATAGAAAAGGACGAGATGCTCGATCTGGTTGCGATCGCTCAGTCTGCACCCGGAGCGATCGCGGTGAACGGAGCGATAGTTGTAGGATATAAGCTAGCCGGTATACTGGGTGCTCTGACGGCCATAATTGCCACTATAATACCGCCGTTCGTGATCATATCGGTCATATCGGTGTTTTATAACGCTTTCAAAACGAATTATGTCGTCAGCGAGGTGCTTGAGGGGATGCAGGCGGGGGTAGGCGCTGTGATAGCCTCGGTGGTCTGTGATATGGCTGCGGGAGTGGTCATAGAAAGGAGCAGGCTGTCGATGGTGATCATGGTATGCGCGTTTATAGCCGCATGCTTCTTTGGGATCAACGTCATATACATAATAATCGCGTGTGTGCTGATAGGGATCGCGCGCGTATTTATAAATAGGTAATTGCGAAACGCGGCAGCGTTTTGTAATTACTTCCCTATACTGGGGGTGCTCGAGGGTAGTACCCTCGAATTAGATCAATTTCTGACGACATGTGCGTCAGAAATTGGGGTTAAAAAAGTTTCAACGAACAGTTTTATTCTATCGGATGGAATTTTTTTAACCTACCTATGCTTGATGGATTGCGAAACGAATGTTTCGCAATCACCTAATATTTACAAATAAAAGGCGGGGTGAAAAATGATATATCTGCAGCTGTTTTACAGCTTTCTGAAAATAGGTCTGTTCAGCTTCGGCGGCGGCTATGCCGCAATGCCCTTGATACAGGATCAGATAGTTACAGCACACGGCTGGCTCAGCATGAGCGAGTTTACTGATCTTATCACCATATCGCAGATGACGCCCGGCCCCATAGCCATCAATTCCGCAACGTTTGTGGGGATAAAGATAGCGGGTATCGCGGGTGCGGCAGTAGCGACTGTGGGCTGTGTGCTGCCCTCATGCATCATCGTTACCGTTATAGCCAAGCTGTATCTGAAATACAGGAATATGGATACTCTTCAGAGTGTTTTAAACACTCTGAGACCGGCCGTTGTGGCGATGATAGCATCGGCCGGGGTATCGATACTCGTCACAGCCTTTTGGGGCAGCGAAGCGATAACGCTTTCGGGTACAAATATCGCACTGGTGATCATCTTTGCCTTTTGCGTGTTCCTGCTGCGAAGGGTCAAGCTCAATCCTATTCTTGTCATGCTGCTTGCGGGAGGTCTCAATCTGGTGTTATCGCTCCTTGGTCTGTAAATATGATATCGAACAAACGCATCATACGTATGCCGATGGTAACGGCTGCGCAGATGCGTTTTTTTGTCTGCTAGCGCTGCGGAAAGATGTGTCTTGGGTAACGGTGAGCAATTTTTGTATGTATTTGCCCGGAATAAGGCAATATTGATAAGGGATTTCTGAAACAGTTCAGGTATAATTCATTATAAGAATAACGATAAACTGCCGGAGGAAAATTTAATGTTAATGCGGTAGATGCACAATCAAGAGAAGAAATATCTCAAAGCACCTCAAGCGGAGTGCATGTTAACAAACACTTTAGTTCAGCAGATTCAACAGTAACTGTAAAATATGTTATTAATTTTAAAGAATCAGGTGCGATCAGTTCAATAGATGTCAGTGCTGACGGGATAGATGAAAAATCTTTTACTACTACTCTGAAAAATGGCAAGATTTCATTTGATAGCACAAAGTTAAGTTCTATAACATTGGACACAGATGACAGAGGTTCTAGTGCTGGTGCAGCTGAATATGAAATACTTTCCAATTTCAGTACGGTTTTCACATCAGCAGCGCAGGATGTAACTCAGGCAAAGGTATATGATTATACCAATGACGAAACTCTCGCAGAGTCAGATGCAAAGGGCTTTGTGGCAGAGGTCACCGGTAATGTAAGTGATTTTACATGGTACGTAAGGGAAACAAATGCCGAGAATTGGAAAAAGCTCGGCAGCTCTGAAACAACGATCAGTACAGACGGTGCAGCAAAGTTTGGTGCTGTATTATATAATATTCCTGAAGGTAAAACCGTTGAGGCGGGATATTCATATACATCCGCAGCTGTTGAATAAGGAGGATACAGGAACATGAAGAAGAAATTTGAGATGCCTGTCGTTGTGGTAAGCAGATTTGACAGCGAGAATGTAGTTACGTATGCCAGCGGCGGCAACGTGAACAGGATGAAAGAAAGTATGCAGAATGATGGTTACGATAACGTGACGACATTTGATCTTAACGGGGTCTTTTGACCGACAGCAAATAAGGTCGAGTTTTTCCGCATATCACGGCGGAGCTGCTTAGGCTCCGCCGTAAAAATAAAATAAGCATAGGACGCCGATGGTTTTTTATTCCCTCTCTCCATCGGCGCCTTTTGTATGCTCGTGAAAATATTTGTTAAATTCCTATGAATTTTTGCAAAACCTCTTTTAAAACAAGAAAAAATATGCTATAATAAAGCGATAACAGGTCATTAACAGGTGGTATCAACACTTACGGAGGTAAATTTTTAATGGAAATTTGTTCAAAATGCGGTGTAAGACCCGCTGTTTTGTTCGTTACGAAGCTGGAGGGCGGAAAGACCTCGATGGAGGGCTACTGTCTTTCGTGTGCGAAGGAGCTGGGGCTGGCTCCTGTAGAGCAGATGCTTGATAAGTTCGGGATAGGCGATGAGGATATCGAAAATATAAATGAGCAGATGAACGAGTTCATGGAGAGCATGGGCGGGATAGAAGGGCTGCGCGAGGCGGAGAAGAACTTCCTTGAAAGCGGCGGCGATTCTGAGGATATGGAGGGCGGCGCGATGACCGCACCTATCTCCGATATGCTCCAGAACATATTCGGACAGGGCGGCGGAGCCGCCGGAGCGGAGGAGAAAAACAAAAAGTCAGATAAAAGAAATGATAAGCGTGGAATGAAAAAGGGAAAAAAGAGCCTGCTTGACACGTACGGGATAGATCTCACAGCGCGCGCCGCGCTCGGTGAGGTGGACAGAGTCGTCAGCAGGGACGCGGAGATAGAGCGTGTTATCCAGATACTTAACAGGAGAACGAAGAACAATCCGATCCTTCTTGGCGAGCCGGGAGTCGGCAAGACCGCGGTCGCTGAAGGTCTGGCTATGCGCATATTTGAGAAAAAGGTGCCGCCGAAGCTTTTTGACGTGCGTCTTTATCTCATAGATTTTGCGGCTATCGTTGCGGGTACACAGTTCAGGGGCCAGTTCGAGGCGAGGCTGAAATCGCTTCTGAGCGAGGCTGAGGAGCGCAAAAATGTTGTGCTTGTAATAGATGAGATCCATAATATAGTCGCCGCGGGCGACGCCGAGGGCGCTATGAGCGCGGCAAATATCCTTAAGCCTGCGCTGGCGCGCGGCGAGATACAGGTCATAGGCGCGACAACGCTTTCGGAATACAGAAAGCATATAGAGAAGGACACCGCGCTTGAGCGCCGGTTCCAGCCCGTGCTCGTAGACGAGCCGTCGATAGAGGAGAGCATAGAGATACTTAACGGCATAAAGGATTATTACGAGAAATTCCACTCGGTAAAGATAAGCCCGGAGATCGTAGAGCAGGCGGTCAGACTGTCGGAAAGATATATAACCGACAGGTTCCTGCCCGATAAGGCGATAGACGTTATAGATGAGGCCGGTTCAAGAGTAAATCTCAGGAACACGGCGCTCTATGAGCTTACCCGCACCAATGAAAGGCTTTCCGCTCTGAGCGAGCAGATAAACGAGCTGAACGAGAAGGCGGGCGGTGATGAAGACTATGAAAAGCTTGCCGAGCTGCGCTCGGAGGAGCTGAGGCTGGAGCAGAAGAAGGCGGAATATGAGGCGCAGTCGAAGGATCTTGAGATCACATTTGACGATATCGCGGCCGTTATAGAGGGATGGACGAAGATACCTGTGCATCGTCTCACCGAGGATGAATCCGAAAAGCTGCTTCATCTTGAGGAGCGCATACATCAGCGCGTGATCGGTCAGGACGAGGCTGTAACGGCTGTCGCGCGCGCGATACGCCGCGGCAGAGCTGATATAACCACGAAAAAGCGTCCTGTATCGTTCATCTTCGCGGGCCCTACAGGAGTGGGAAAGACCGAGCTTGTGAAAACGCTTGCCGAGGTCATGTTCAATAATGAGGAAGCGCTTATAAGGATAGATATGTCGGAATACATGGAAAAGCATGCGGTGTCGAAGCTCATAGGCTCGCCGCCCGGATATGTAGGCTATGACGATGCCGGACAGCTAACGGAAAAGGTGAGAAGAAAGCCGTATTCCGTGATCCTGCTCGATGAGATAGAAAAGGCGCATCCCGATGTTTTCAATGTATTTTTGCAGATACTTGACGATGGAAGGATATCTGACAGTCACGGCAAGGTAGTGAATTTCGAGAATACTATAATCGTAATGACGACTAACGCAGGCTCAGAGTTCAGAGCGAACAAGTCCGGCTTTGCAAGGAACGAGGAGCTTACGCTCAAGGACAATGTTGAAAAGAGCCTTAAGGAGTTTTTCAGACCTGAGTTCCTGAACAGGATAGATGATATAGTAACGTTCAAGCCGCTCTCAAAGGAGGAGCTGAGGCAGATAATAGACCTTATGCTCAAGGATATAACGGGCAAGCTTGCCGAGAAAAAGGCGCGCATGACTGTGACCGACGCGGCAAAGGATCTGATACTCGAAACAGGCTACGATGTCCAGTACGGCGCACGCCCGCTCAAGCGCGCGATCCAGACGCTTATCGAGGATAAGCTCGCAAAGCTTGCGCTTACGGGAAAGATAACAGAAAACAGCAGCATAGTAGCCGACCGTTCCGGAGACGAGATCAGCATAACAGTGACCTCGTTCGAAGCGGAAAAGGCGAGCTGAGTATAAGTACCATAAAGCGGCGGGCTCGGGGGATGGGTTCCGCTGCTTTTAGGTTGTGGATCATAAAAAACAGTCGTATGAGTAAGATATTAAGGGGGAAGGTATTTGATGGACTTCTTTGGTTTTTCAACAAAAAGGGAAAATAAATCCGAAAGGGATATGCTGGCGGAAAAACTGAAAAAAAGATATCCTGATAACAAAAGAAATGTAAATGTTCTGTTAGCGGTACAAGAAAGCGGTATAGCTGATGAGATAAACGGTTTAGACGTTCTGAGTGAGGATAAACTGGACGAATTTGCATCACGGCTTGAAAGAGATTATGGGATAATGCCTAAATACTCGAAAATATGTCTTGGTGTCTGTGCGGACAGTATGGGCATATCAATGACGCAGAAAAAAGCAAGCATATATGATGCAGAAATTTTAAAAGCTGTTGATGCATCGCAGAACAAGCCGGAGAGTGCAGAGGGCAGTCTTTCTGAATATGAAATAGAAGAGAATGATGAATGTGTAACAATAAAAAAATATAAAGGCTTTGATAAGAAAGAGATAATTGTTCCGAATAGATTTGGTGGCTTGCCTGTAGTATGTATAGATGAAGACGCTTTTGCAAAATGCGTGGGTATAGAGAAGGTGGTGGTGCCGGAAGGGATAAAGACGATCCGCAACGGAGCATTTAGCGGCTGTACTTCACTTAAAGAGGTCATATTGCCGTCCGGACTAAGGTATATCGGCAACAGACCAAAAAAAAATCCGTTTTACAGCAGCATGAAAAATTATATCGCAATCAATTATAAAGTAAAGGGCAATTGGTATTATAAAGGCGTGTTTGAGGGCAGTGCTCTAGAATACGTCAAACTTCCGGACTCGGTTGAATACATAGGGAACAGATCATTTGCGCTCTGCCGCTCGCTCAGGTATATCACTCTGCCTGCCGCGCTGAAAACGATCGGTGAGGGCAGCTTTATGGGGTGCAAGTCATTGCATGGGATCACTTTGCCGAAAAAGCTGTCATTGATAAAACAGGAAATGTTTTATGATTCAGGGATAAAGAAAATTGAAATTCCCGCCTCGGTAAAGGAAATAGAGAGTAATGCTTTCAAATGCTGCTGGGATCTTGAAGGTATCGGTCTGCATGAGGGTCTTAAAAAATTAGGTAGCGGTGTTTTTTCCTGCACGGATAAGCTTGCGTCTGTGACTATACCGAAAAGTGTGATTTCCATAGGAGAGTATTTGCTTGGTGAGAATACAGTATGTTATTGCTATGAAGGCTCTTACGGTTTGGTGTACGCAAGAGAGAATGGATATACCATACGAAATGCCGAGGTTTTGTGACCGCGGAGATGTTGTATAAATGAAAGAGGTATATCATGGACATGGAGTTATACAATAGATTAACAGATATGGCAGATAAGGATCATTATACGGGTGACGATCTGGATATGATAATGCTGAAAAAGAGGAGAGTGAGGCGGTTTTATCGGCCTTGAAGGAATTATCCGACAGTATCAAAAGAATAAGCTAGATCATGGGATGAGATAATTCAGTTTTTAGTAAAAAAAGGAAGCCGGATGCGCTCCGACTTCCTTTTTTTCTGTCATGCGTTGATCTCGCTCAGTGTTTTAAGCTCATAGAACTTGCCGTGCTTCTCCATAAGCTCGTCATATGTTCCGCTCTCTATACATTCGCCGTTTTCCATGACGATTATCTTGTTCGCATCGCGTATGGTCGAAAGTCTGTGTGCGACTATAAATGTAGTCCTGCCCTTTATCAGACTCGACATTGCCTGCTGTACGTGATATTCCGATATGTTGTCAAGAGCTGAGGTAGCCTCGTCAAGGATGATTATCTTCGGATCGCGCATCAATGCCCTTGCTATGGATATCCTCTGCTTCTGCCCGCCGGAAAGGTTGCCTCCGTGCTCCTCCACCATGGTGTTTATGCCATCGGGGAGCTTGTCTATAAATTCACGTATGTTTGCCAGGTCTATCACCCGTTCAAGCTGTTCCTCTGAATATTTCGTGATACCGTACAGGATGTTTTCTTTTATAGTGCCGCTGAACAGGATACAGTTCTGAGGAACGACAGACAGGAAATGCCTGTAATCCTGCAGGTTGAGCATCTCTATCGGTTTGCCGTCGATCTCGATCTCTCCCTCGGTTGCGTGTAAAAATCCGATTATCATATTCATGATCGTGGATTTTCCTGAGCCTGACGAGCCTACGAAAGCCACGCAGTCGCCGGGCTCAACGTCAAGAGAAAAGTCCTTGATCACATTCTTTTCGCTGCCGGGGTATTTATATGACACATTTTTGAATTTTACAGTGCCGTGGACGTATCTCAATCTTATCTTTCCGTCATTGTTTTCTATATTATCGGAGATCATGATCTCAGAGACTGATTTTATCGATTCCGCGCCCTTCGCAAACTCAGGATATATATTGAGCAGCGCCTGTATGTTCCCGGTTATCGTGCCGAAATACGACTGGAACAGGACAACATCTCCGACAGACAGCTTCCCTATATATGCCATATATCCGGTGAACACGAGACATATAACGCTCATTAGGTTGCCGACAACCCATGACCACGAGCCGAACTGCGCCTGTGAACGGTCCAGCGTGATCCCGGCGCGCTTCAAATGCTTAAGGCTTGCTTCCATTTTGTTTATCTCTGTATTTTCAAGCCCGTGCGCCTTCGTGACCGGGATCATCTCAAGCATAGTCGTTATCTTGGTCGACACATTTTCGACCTCCTTGCGGAATGCCCGGTTGTCCTTGGTCATTTTCTTGTTGAACATCTGCACGACCAGCACGTTGATCGGTATGATGACCGCGAAGAACGCAGTCACGATCAGGCTTTTGCTCACCGTTACCGCCACAGTCACAACGATAGTCATGAGACACGGGATAAGGCTGAAGATCAATTGGTTCAGGAGCTGTTCTATGGCCTCTATGTCACGCAGGAACTTCGACTGAAGCGCTCCCGATTTCAGCTCGTTATGATATGTAATCGACAGCTGCTGCAGCTTTTTTATAAGCGAGTTTCGCAGCCCTGCACCTATATTTCTGAGGGAACGGCTGGTGTAATTCACATATAAAACGTGCGTGTACAAATTCTGCACCACAAGAAGGATCAGCAGCGCTCCGTTTATGAACAGACCGGTCACGGCATAGCTCTCCGGATTTGTGGCTATATTTATAACATTAGCCGTAATGATAGGGATTATCCATACAGCGCAATGCTTTACAGTAAAAAGACATGTGGAAATTATGAACTCTTTGAGATTGGTCCTGAGAAAGTTTTTCAGCAGCTTCGAAGCTACCTTGTCATCGTTCTTAACGCCCTCAAAGAAGCTTCTGTAATCAGGTAAGGAATTGTCGATCTTTGCATTTTTCTTATTCATCGCAGATCACCCCGGATGTTTATGATTTTTGTTTGATACATTATACAATATACGTATCTCAAAGTCAATATCTAATTTTAAACTTTTTAAGAAAATAAAAAACTCCGGTATAGGTGACGGAGGTCACATATACCGGAGTGTACAGCGTCAGCCGTATCAGGAAAGATACATGCGTCAGCTCTTTTTTCTGTATGTCACAAATCGATAGTCCAAGCCATTGTCGGAAAACAGCTCCGATTCCTCTGCAGCTGCCCAGTCGGGATGCTCGTCAAGATCCACCATGAACGCGTCTGCGTCATGGATCTCCTTATCCACCTTTGTAACATAAGCGGTGTCGCACAGCGGCAGCAATTCCCTGTAGAGCGACTCGCCGCCTATTACGTATACGCTTTTGCTGTCAAAGCCGGCAAGCATATCATTAAGCTCATCGAGAGAATGGCATACCGCAACGTTCTCGCGCGTGAGACCGGCGCTGCGTGTGAGGACTATATTTGTGCGGTCCGGCAGAGCCCTGCCGCCGGGAAGGGAGTCGAGGGTCTTCCTGCCCATGACTATAACGTTCCCGGTGGTATGCTTCTTGAAAAAACGCATGTCGGCGGAGATATGGAAAAGCAGTCCGCCGTTTTTTCCTATAGCCCAGTTCTTTGATACGTTTACTATTATGTTCATGCCTTATTCCTCTATGAGATCAGCGCCGCGGGCCGTTTCGAGAAACGAGTCTATCCCCTCGCGCGCGGTG
Organism: uncultured Clostridia bacterium; assembly: GCA_904420525.1. Taxonomy (GTDB): domain Bacteria; phylum Bacillota; class Clostridia; order UBA1381; family UBA1381; genus Ornithomonoglobus. Next base: position 15,522 of record CAJFVT010000072.1, read on the forward strand.
ACCTCATCCACCTCGTAGGTCTCAAGCATATCGGCTAAAAGCTGGTCATATGTACAGCCCTTTGAAAGCTTCTCCCATAAGAATGCGCCGGTGTCGTTCAAGGTGATAAGTCCGTTAAAATCAAGCGATGCTTTACCGACCGCCACAACGACATGGCGGTTCGCTACGCTTCTCAGCATAAATCCCTGTTTAGTTTTCATATATCTTTTTCCTTTCATTAAAATTATCTGCTTTGTCAGGCTTCCGCGGGGCGGTTCATGCCGCTGTAAGCTACCTCTGCCGCCTCAGGCTCCATATTGCAGTAGAGCCTGTATACCGGAACGCCGCGCATAACGGAATCGAGCGTTGTCAGCAGCTTGTCCATAACGTCCTCCGACGCGGGGCGCACTGTCTGGTTGAGGATATTGAAAAGCGCGTCCTCCGCGGTGATAGGCTCGATATGGTTCACGCTGTCACGGCCGAGAACGCAGATCCCCTTTATCGGCACGCCGGTGTTCACGTTGAGGTCGGTCTTGCCGGAGAACGGTGTGCCGAAGGCATAGATCCCCTTGTCAGTCAGGCGTATGGCGGGCTTGTCGTCATTTAGGATATACGAACCCTCAAACCGCTTGAGCCATATTTGTGTATGTGTAGATTTTCCGGTCCCGCATGGCGCGGAAAACAGGTAGGCCTCGCCGTTGTAAACGACACAGGAGGAATGCAGCAGCATCCCGTTGAAGTGGATAAGGGCATTGTAAAATTCAGAGCCCATATATATGTATTCTATCATGTCGTAATCAAGATGTGGGTTCTCGGCAAGCCTGTCCCTGAAAAATGCTTCGTCAAGACGGATAGTAACATCGGCAGGCCTGTCGCCTGTATAAATATAAGCCTCGCTTTGCCGCCTCAGTCGCGGGAAACGGATATTCATATCAACGATGATACCGGCGATATTATATTTCATACGGTCTTTTCTCCTTCTGTTTTGGGTATATATGGAATATATCGTGCGCAATAATGCGTACATTTCCGGCGTATATGCCGGGATACGTATATATTATACACAATTTTCGTGTGATTTTCAAGGTTTTTGAAAATTTTATTGAAAAAAATATGGACATTTACAAAAAAATATTGTATAATATACTTATCGCAGTAATTCTGAAATATTTTATCCGCGGCGGAAAGCAGAGCCGGTGCGGTAGGAAAGGAAGAAAAAAATGAAAAAAGCTTTGAAAATGATGGTGTGTGCAGCGATGGCTTCGGCGATGTGCATGGGCGTTACAGCTTTCGCGGAATTTACTGACATGCCGGACGGCAGCATGGGACAGGCACTTCAGAATGCGGTGGACGCGGGGCTTATACAGGGCGTTACCGATACGGAGATAAGACCTAACGACAATATCACGAGAGCGCAGATGGCAACTATTATCACGAGAGCATTCAGCGCTCAGGATAATTCCGACCAGACCTTCAATGACGTAGCTGCGGATGCATGGTATGCCGATGCTGTTTCAAAGGCTGTAGAGATGGGGGCTTTTGAGGGGGACACAAACAATAATTTTAACCCGGAAAACAACATAACCTTTCAGGAGACTTATATAGTTATTTCAAGAGTATTTGGATTTGAGCCGTATGAGCTCAAATATTCATCAGGAGAAACGCTTATGCTGGGTGACTGTGAGGACTCTGTCCTTGATTCGTTCTCCGACAGCAGCTCGATCGCTTCATGGGCGCGTGACGGTGCTAAATACGTTGTGGGAAACGGCGGCTGGACAGGCATAGACGGACAGCTCAAGCCGACCGATTATATAACGAGAGGTGAATTTGCTCTTCTTATGGACAGCATAGTTACAACATACATAAGCGAGCCGGGAACATATACCGGACTTCCTGACGGACTTACTATGGTGCGCTGCGGCGGAGTTACGATCGACGGGCTCCAGACCTCGCATAATCTCATCATAACCTACGGTGTTGACGAGAGCGGCTGCAAAGTGACGAACTCGACAGTAAATGGTGTTACGCTTGTCCTCGGAGGCGTGGACAAGACTCCTGCGGAGAGCGTTGACTCAAACGGTGAAACGGTATACCAGCCGGATGATTCATATGTATCGATAGAGGGCAACTATTACGATGTTCGTGTGAACACGCCTTTTGTGTTCCTTGATGCTTCATCGGCAAGCGTTTCATATTTCAAGGGTGTTAAAAATAGTCTGGTATCGCTTTCATTCAGCGGTAATTGATCCAAGCTGACTGTATATGAGCCGGATGATCCGTATATATGACAGAGGGCATTATTATTACGATGTCTGTGTGAACACGCCTTTTATGTTCCTTGACGATCCATCGGCAAATGTTTCATATTTCAAGGGTGTTAAAAATAGTCTAGTATCGCCTTTATTTGCGGGCTGACTTTAAATCCTAAATACAGCGTTCGGGGTACGTCTGAGCTGCGCGAAAGTGCGGCTTGGACGTATCCTTTTTTTGAAGGATATACCGCGGCAGCACATCGGGTATCTGCGACGGATCAGCATTTTCAGCCCCGCACGCTGATATTTTCTGTTTTTCGTACAAAATTGCCAACGCAGCTATGTTGACAAATCAATACAAGTGTGATATAATTACAAACAAGTGTCGGTCGATGACATATATATGAGAGGCCGATGTGCTGCGGACATTGTTTGCCGTCAGATCTAATATTGAAGAAAGGGTGCAGATGTTTGGATACACAAGAGAGAAATATCGAAAATGAAGCGAAACAGAGTACAGAGACGGAAATAAGCGTTATAGATATCATCAATATGATGCTTACGTTCTGGTGGTTTATAGTTATGCTTGCCGTGCTGGTAGGAGGAGCGACATATACATATTTTAAGCTCACCTCGATACCGGAATACAAGTCCACGTCAAGACTGTATATAAATACGGAGGCACAGCAGACTTCAACGGACGTTAACACGAACGCCATCACAGGCGCTGTTAATCTTCTTCCTACATATATAGAGGTCCTGCAGAGCAAAACCTTCCTGGACGCGGTGAGCGATGATCTGGATAACCGCTACACAGTCTCGGATATAACGGATATGATAACTCTTGAGGCTATAACGGATACGAATATAATAAACATATCGGTTACAAACGAGGATGCGCACGTTGCGTATCTCGTATGCTCGAGCATAGTGAATAATGCGCCGAATGAGATAGCGAGAGTGTTCGGAGGCGGAAGCACGAAGCTTATAGAGTATCCTGAGGAGGCAGATAAATCAGAATCACTCCATACGGCGAGGAATGCCGTTATCGGCTTTGTTGCGGGAGCGGCAATAGCGATGGTGATCATATTCCTTGTAAATATGTTTGACACGCGTGTGAAGAGCAAGGATGAGCTTGTCAGCAAGTATGGGCTGCCTATACTCGGAGAGATACCGAACCTGCAGAATTGATATGCCCAATATATGCGGCAGGGGGATTTTTGATTTGAATAGAAGGCAATTTGGAGGTTATAATGGCTGAACAAAAGAACAAGGGAGGGCTTTTTTCAAAAAAGCCGGATAAGGACAGTGAGAGGCAGCAGAGGCTTAAAAAGAGCCAGGAGGCTATACTCAACAGGAAAACACCGTTTATGGTGCAGGAGGCATACAGAACGGCGAGAACGAATCTGATGTTTTCGCTTGCCGGAGCCGATTCAGCAGGAAAATGCAAAAAGCTGTGCATAACGAGCGCGAATGCCGGAGAGGGAAAAACCACTTCAGCGCTCAATCTGGCTATAACCTTTGCGCAGACCGGCTCAAAGGTACTGCTTATTGACTGTGATTTAAGAAAGCCGAGGATACATCAGTATCTTGGTGTTGTAAAAACTGATGGTCTGACCACGATCCTGTCAAAGCAAAAGGAGTTTGAGGACGTTGTGTATCACAACCTCAGACCGGGACTGGATTGTCTTACGTCAGGCTCAATACCGCCAAACCCCGCCGAGCTGCTTTCGTCTGATGCGATGAAGGATCTGCTTGACAGGCTTGGGGATGTTTATGATTACATACTCATAGATACGCCGCCTATCACAGTTGTAACTGATGCGGCAGCGCTTTCAAGATGCGTTTCCGGAGTTATGATAGTTGTGCGTGAGGGCTACACCAACCATGAGAGTATAGAGCAGTCGCTCAAGCTCCTGCGTATGGCAAAGGCGAAGGTGCTGGGCTTTTTCGTCAATGATGTGGATGTTGCCGGTATGGGCTATGGACCGTACAGAAGCTCCTACAGCAAGAGCTATAGGTATAAGTATGGTTACAGGTATAAATATGGCTATAAATACGGCTATAAATACGGTTACGGCTATGGCTATGATACTGATGCTGGAAAACAGAAAAAGACGGGCTTCTTGGGAAGACTCGGCCGAAAAAAGGAGACCGGGAATGCAGAGCAGACGGTCAAGACCGGAGCTTCAGGCAGCTCCGGACAGCCCGGGGGTGAAGAATAACCTTGAAACGCTGGAGATTATATCTTGTATGTGCCGCGGCGGCGCTGGTCTTATGCGGATGCGGAACAAATTCGGAGCTTAAGGCGGAGCTTGACAGTGTAAAGCTGGATATTGAGCTGCCGTCGCCCCGGAACAGTAACGCGCGGCAGCTGGCCGATGTTGACGATGATATATATGAGCAGCAGCTTGCGGCATGTGAGCTGTATATAGAGGCATATGAGCTTACCGATACGGTGGACTATGCGGAAAAATACAAGGATGCAGTAAAAAAAGAAAGAGTGGGCTTCTACTGCAATGAGCGCAGGAAGGAGCTTCAGCTGGACATAGCGACAAGTCTACAGGATAACGTGTTCAGTATGGTGAAAAACGTAGAGGATTGCGATAATATATCAGCGTACATAAAGCGTGTGAATTATGATGTAGTGAACTTTTATGATTACTATTCAGAGTATATGAACTCAAATGATGAAACGGACGCGCTTTGTCTGATATTGAAAACGTTCCATGAAAAGAACAATGTTCTTGCATTCAGATTTATGGATGAAAACAAGGAGGACTTTATAAAGGCGGCTCTTGAAAGGATAGAATACAACGCGCGCCAGACTGAAAGTCTCAATATGTACATATCGGAGAACAATGAGCTTATCAAGGCGCTCAATGAGGTATACGGAGGCGTTCCTGAGGATTATGCTGTTCCGATAAGGGAGGCAAATATAAAGCTGGCGAGAAAGCTACTTGAGCAGGATAGTGATCTGACGGAGGAGAATATCGATCTGCTGATGCAGCAGCTCGGCGAACCAACGCCGGCGCCGACGGAATCGCCGACTCCGAAACCTACGCCTACAGCGACTGCAGAGCCGACTCCTCGTCCTACGGCAGCGCCTAGATCTACGCCTAGACCGACCCCTGCTCCCACTGCGGCTCCGCAGCCGACAAGAGCTCCTCAGGTGCGTGTGCCCGTGGAGCCGGATCCCCCTACACCTGAGCCGGAGGGACAGGATTCGTATTATTTTGAATTGGATTAATGGATATACCGGTCATATGCGGCAGATCCCTGTGACCGGTCTTTCCGGAAAAGGATGCAGTTATGAAGAAAATCAAAGTCTTATCATGTTTATCGACTCTTATTGTGATGGCTCTGATTTTCTTTTTTTCGTCTCAGAACGGAAATGAGTCATCAGAAATATCACAAAGTTTTACAATAGAGATCATACGCTTTGCGGTGCGGATACTGCACGCCGGAGGCGGAAACGAGACGGCCGCAGTGGAAGCTGTGCATTGGTTTATAAGAAAGACGGCGCATTTTTCGATATATGCCGTGCTTGGCATAAGCGTAATGATAACGGTACGCGTAAACACTGCAGCAAGGGGAGCGAAAGCGTGGCTTATGACGATCGGCTTTTGTATGCTCTATGCGGTCAGTGATGAAATACATCAGCTATTTTCGGACGGAAGGACCGGCAGGCTGCTTGATGTTTTTATAGATACCTGCGGTGCGGCTGCGGGGACTGCGTGTCTTGTCGCTGCTGTTAAGCTGAGGAAGCGGATAAATTATAAATTTGACTGGTGGATAACCGCGACAGTCATGATCATGTTTGTTATTTTTGCATTCTCATCACAGACAAGAGAGAGCTCAGACACTATTTCTAAGGCGGCTGCAGGCTGGGTCGCAGAGCTGTATAACAAGCTGTTCGCGGACGGGGATACAGTTATAACAGCAGTGCAGATGAACTATTATGTACGAAAGACGGCGCATTTCATGCTGTACTGTGTGCTCGGCTGCGTTTCGGCAGCAATGATGATAAAAAAGGGCGGCTATAAGGTCCATAATGCATGGATCATCGCCGTGGCGGTAGCATCGGTATATGCTGCGAGTGATGAGTTTCATCAGAGCTTTGTGGATGGCCGCGGACCGCTGGTGTCGGATGTCCGTCTTGATATGTGCGGAGCTGTAACGGGAAGCACGCTTTATGCGGTATTTTATCTGCTTGCGGCAGAGATTCGTGATAGGAGAAAGATATCGGGCAGATGATAGGATCTGCCTGAAGTATAGAAAACACAGCAGAGAAGGAGGTATCTATGACAGCAGACTTTCATTCACATATACTCCCGGCATTTGACGACGGGGCAAAGGACGAGAAAACGGCGCTTGAAATGATAGAGAGGAGCAGGAGCGCCGGGGTGGACTGCATAGTTTCCACCTCACATTGCTATCCGTATTCCGATTCGGATATAGAGGAATTTCTTGAAATGCGCGCCCGTGCCTTTGACGCACTGAAGGCCGCTGCACGCAGGTCCGGAACGGAGCTTCCGGAGATCCGTCTCGGCAGCGAGGTGCATCTGACCTGCGATCTGACCGGTCTGAGCCTTATAGACAGACTTAGGATAGAAGGTACAAAATATCTGCTTTTGGAAATGCCTTCGTCAAAATGGAACGACAGCGTTATAGATGTGGTCTATAAGCTGTGTATTTCCGGAATAAAGCCGATAATAGCGCATATGGAGCGCAATCTTAGACAGAGCGCTGAGCTGGTGGGAGCGCTCTGCGATCTTGACGTTCTTATACAGATAAACGCGTCCAGTTTTGGAGTCGGCGCGCTAAAAAAGGAGCTGGACGGAATGTTCCTCCGCGGACTTATCCATGTTGTGGGGACCGATATGCATAATCTTGACACCAGAAAACCGGATATGGATATGGCGGAAAAGCACATAAAGAAAAGGTACGGAACACAGTGCTGGGAATACTTATCAAATAATGCCGATATTATACTGTCAGGCGGCGAGCTGTCATACAAGGAATTCCAAAGCTTTAAAAAAAGAGGGATATTCAGTAAATAGCAGCTGCAGAATTGCTGACGATCTGAGTTTTTTTTGGAAGTATTTCTAAGATATTTTTGGATTTAGCTTGACAACCCGCAATAATTGGTATATAATATTAATAGTTATACTTTTCAGCATTCCCTGGACGGAATACCGGGCGCACGGAATTGCAGGCATACTGCGGTATTGACCGGTTTTTCCATAAACAAAGGGGGAACTCAAACAATAAAAGGAGTAGATAATATGAAAAAGGTACTTTATTTTGTGACTGCTATGGCAGTTGCAATGTCATCCTTTGCGACAGTTGTATCGGCATCGTCTCCTACATATTCATATTATGAAGGCGAAGGCCATTATGCTACGGATGATCTCGGTATATTGGATATACCGCATTATGACAAGGTAACGGTAGGGCTTGATATGCAGAGCAAGCTTGCATCCAGCGATGACAGCGCTTACAGCAGCCATGCTACATCAGCATTGGCACTCAGTCAGACCTACAGCACGAGCACACCGACTTTGACATTTGATTCAAGAGCGCTTCTTGACATGTCAAATGTCGCAAAGCAGTGGAAGGCATACATAGATGAGGCTAAGGCATATGGTGTAGAAAACACAAGCCTTGACGAGGATGCCATGGAAACGGTGATCATGAACAGCACATCCATCACTGGCAGTTTCAAGATAGTTATAACAGTTCCTAATGCTGTTGAGAATGACGAGCTGTTAAATAATAACGCTTTTTCATGGCCTGACAATGCAAAGGGATACAATGCAGAGGATTTCTTCGAGATAGATCAGGAAAATGAGCCGTCTTATACAGAGACGGACGGTACTGTAGAGTACACAGTAACGATGAAGGTAAAGGACGGCGTTAATGATCAGCTGAACACCTATTTCAAGAGCATCAACGATGATCTGGCTGCAGCTGCGGATGATGAGGCAGCAGCACAGGTCGCTGAGGATTACAGCCTTATTTTTGCCGTTGACGACAGTACTGTGAGCACAGTCGGCTCATACGCGATAAACGGAGAGTTCAGCGGAAGCGTGTCGATAGCGGTAAAGACAATTGCGACGGCGCTCAACGATACGTTTGCAGTAATGTTTGGCAATGATGACGATTATACAAGCTTTGACAGTGTTGAACCGGCAGCTGACGTAGAGTATGTGAGACTTGCGTCACAGTCACTCCCGGGTGATCCGCCTTCAGGCGGTGGCGGTGGCGGCGGCGGTTCTGTATCAAGACCGACACAGACACCGTCAGCATCGGCTGAGGCTACAGCAGAGCCGGACGAAACAGAGGCTCCCGGAGAAACGACAGCTCCGTCAGCAACGCATACGCCTGCGCCTGTAGTTACACCGGGAACAGAAAACGGCGCACACCTCAATTATGATGATCACTATGCATATATAATCGGTTATGATCTTGAGGACGGCACGAGCGTTGTAAGACCTGAGAATAACATAACAAGAGCTGAGGTAGCTACGATCTTCTTCAGAATGCTCACGGATGAGTCAAGAGCTGAGTTCTGGTCAAAGACAAACAGCTTCTCGGATGTTTCAGCTTCCGATTGGTTCAACAACGCCGTTTCAACGACATCTGCGGCGGGCATTGTAAACGGCTATGACACAGGCGATTTCAAGCCGAATGCGCCTATAACCAGAGCTGAATTTGCAGCAATAGCGTCCAGATTCAGTTCTAACGGTGACAGCAGTGAGAATGTGTTCAGTGATATAAGCGGACATTGGGCTGCGGATGCTATAAACGAAGCAGCGGCAGTAGGCTGGATAACAGGTTATGAGGACGGTACTTTCAGGCCTGATCAGTATATCACACGTGCAGAGGCTATGACGCTTATCAACAGAGTCCTTTACAGACTTGTTGATGCTGACGGAGTAGGAAACCTCAGTGATATGGTAACATGGCCTGACAACACAGCGGATAAATGGTATTATGCGGCTGTTCAGGAAGCTACAAACTCACATTATTACACACGTGAGGATATAGGCTATTACGAGACATGGACAGAGATAAGGGAACCGCGTGACTGGGCCGCTCTTGAAACAGAGCTTTCAGAGGTGACGGATGCGGGTGAAGAGGAGCCTATATTTGAGACTCCGTCAGCAAGCCCTGCTCCGGAAGCAAGTGAGGAGCCTTCGGAGAGTCCTGCGCCAGAATCGAGCGAGGAGCCTTCGGGAAGTCCGGAACCGGACACAACAGAAGAGCCTGGCGCATCAGAGTCACCGGCTCCGGAAGAATAATAAAAATGCTGAAGTATAAAGTATAAATATCTGACACTGCGGTGCATATGTACCGCAGTGTTTTTGTCTTTTTATTA
>CAJFVT010000073.1 GCA_904420525.1 uncultured Clostridia bacterium
ATTATATCAGATTTTTGGGTGTTTGTCGACTCTATTTAAATTATATCACTCCAATGCGCCGCTTCACACAGGCACAATAAACACATCATCGACAAAGCCGATCGTGCGGCTTTGTTCCCACTATTGTGTTTATTATAACATATTTTTATCATTACAGCAACCGTTCATTATAAATTTATGATAAAATAAATTTTTTTCCGGTTTTCTATTGACAAATACTCAGGAATTGAGTATAATATAATCAACAATTAAATAAATGTTTAATTGTTTAATTCAAAAACAATAGAAGGAGAGAAATAAAATGAAAAAAACCTATAAGATCGATGTGGACTGCGCAAACTGCGCCAATAAAATGGAAACAGCGGCAAACAATACAGACGGTGTAAAGAGCGCCACAGTCAATTTCATGACTCTTAAGATGATCGTTGAGTTTGAGGAGGGTCAGGATCCGAAGAGCGTTATGAAGGATGTTCTCAGGAACTGCAAGAAGGTAGAGGATGACTGCGAAATATTTATATAACTGAAAGATCAGTGTGTGTGAGGGGGATAAGTCATGAATAAAAAGCAAAAAAAGATGCTTGCGCGGATAATCATTTCCGCGCTGCTGCTCATAGGACTGAGCCTTGTTCCGGTTGAAGGACTGCTGAGATTTATACTGTATCTTGTGCCGTATCTAGTGATAGGCTATGACATTCTCATAAAGGCTGGGAAGGGGATAAGGAACCGTCAGGTTTTTGACGAGAACTTTCTCATGGCTGTGGCTACCGTAGGCGCTATCATTATAGCCGTGACCGGTGACGGGGATTATACAGAGGCGATAGCCGTTATGCTGTTTTATCAGATAGGAGAGCTGTTCCAGAGCTATGCTGTCGGGAAGAGCCGAAGAAGCATAAGCGAGCTGATGGATATCCGTCCGGACCATGCCAATATAGAGAAAGACGGAAGGCTTGAGCAGGTCGATCCGGATGAGGTAGAGCCGGGCACAGTTATAGTTGTTCAGCCCGGTGAAAAGGTACCGATCGATGGTATAGTGGAAGAGGGAAGCTCAACGCTCAATACGAGCGCGCTGACCGGCGAAAGCCTGCCGCGCGAGGTGAGCGATGGCGAGGAGATCGTCAGCGGCTGTATAAATATGACGGGAGTGCTGAAAATACGCACGACAAAGGAGTTCGGAGAGTCTACCGTGTCCAAGATCCTTGACCTTGTTGAGAATGCAAGCTCAAGAAAATCAAGATCGGAGGCGTTTATCTCTAAATTTGCAAGGGTGTACACTCCGGCGGTCTGCGGCAGCGCGCTTGCGCTCGCAGTGCTGCCGCCTCTTGTAAGGCTGCTGATAATGGGTGTATCGCCGGAATGGGGCGACTGGATCTATCGAGCTCTGACGTTCCTTGTAATAAGCTGTCCATGCGCATTGGTGATAAGTATACCGCTGAGCTTCTTTGCCGGACTCGGCGGAGCGAGCAAGGAGGGAGTCCTTGTCAAGGGTTCAAATTACCTTGAAACTCTTTCACAGACAAAATGCGTGGTATTTGATAAAACAGGAACGCTCACTCAGGGAGTGTTTGAGGTGAACGGCATTCATCATAATGAATTAGAGGATGCGAAGCTCATAGAATATGCCGCGCTTGCTGAGAGCGCATCATCTCACCCAATAAGCAAGAGCCTGCAGAAGGCGTACGGCAAAGTGCCGGATCGTTCGCGCGTGAGCGATATCCGTGAAATAAGCGGGAACGGTATCATTGCGGCAGTGGACGGCACAGAGGTCGCAGCCGGCAATTCAAAGCTTATGGAGCGTATAGGCGTTGAATATATAAGCTGTCACAGCACCGGTACTATCATACACATAGCGCTCAATAGAAGGTATGCGGGGCATATCGTTATATCAGACGTTGTAAAGCCAACGTCCGGAGAAGCCATAAGAGCGCTCAGGGAAATAGGCGTAAAAAGGACAGTCATGCTCACCGGCGATGCGCGTCCGGTCGCTGACAGAGTCGCGGCAGAGCTTGGCATCAATGAGGTATACAGCGAGCTGCTCCCGGCGGATAAGGTGGAAAAGGTCGAGGAGCTGATCGCGTCAAAGCCGGATAAGGATAAGCTGGCTTTTGTTGGTGACGGAATAAACGATGCGCCTGTCCTTTCAAGAGCGGATATAGGCATAGCGATGGGCGCGATGGGCTCTGATGCGGCAATAGAAGCGGCGGACGTCGTGCTTATGGACGATGATCCTATGAAGATAGCTAAGGCGGTAAAGATATCGCGGAAGTGCATACGGATAGTGTATGAAAATATATGGTTCGCGATAGGCGTAAAGCTGATATGTCTGGGGCTGGGAGCGCTTGGCATAGCTAATATGTGGCTCGCGGTATTTGCCGATGTAGGCGTTATGATAATCGCGGTATTGAATGCGGTCCGCGCGCTGTTTGTAAAAAAGCTTTGACATGAAGGACGTAGCTGCCGCGTTAAGAATTGCATAGGGCTGCGCTAAAAGCGGCAGCCCCGTCTTTTTTGCTTTGACATTTAAAGTGTATTGTGGTACAATATCATATATGAAAAGTGCGAGGTGAAAAAGATGGAGAAGAGAATGATCAGATGCACATATGACCAGCTTGAAGAGCTGGATGCTTTTTATGACAAGGTGACTGAGCATCTGGAAAACACGATAAATTATCCGATATGGAGGCGCGGAGAATATCCGGGCCGGGAAAGCATAAAGGAAGCGATAGCAAAGGGTACTCAATATATGTGTGTTATTGACGGCAAGGCTGTTGGGGCGTTCGTTTTAAATACTGAGCCGGGCGGAGACTATGATGCCGGAGATTGGAGCGTACAGCTTGTGGAAGGAGAGTATCTTATTATACATACGCTTGCGGTCCTGCCGGAGCTTGGCGGAAAGGGCATAGGCGGTCATATGGTCCGGTACTGTGTCGAAAGAGCAAAAGAGGAGGGGTATAAGGCCGTAAGGCTTGATGTCGTTCCCGGAAACACTCCTGCGCGGCATTTGTATGAGAAGGAGGGATTTACTTTTGCCGGGGAAAAGGATCTGCGGCGCGGCTATGACGATATACCGACCTTTATGCTGTATGAGCTGAATTTTTAAAAAAATTTTTTACAAGGGGTTGCAAATTTTAGAATGATGTGCTATAATAATATTCGGTCAGAACATTTGACCGGATATTATTTTACATAAAGATGATCGGGGGCATAGCTCAGCTGGGAGAGCGCTTGCTTCGCATGTAAGAGGTCGGGGGTTCGAATCCCCCTGTCTCCACCAGAATTACAGGGGCTGCTGCAAATGAGCGTTTTTAAGCGCTCATTTGCTCAGTCCCTTTATTTTATGCAGAA
>CAJFVT010000074.1 GCA_904420525.1 uncultured Clostridia bacterium
CATAGCTGTTTATCTGTCCGTCCGTGCCTATATTATATTTCTTTGCAAGATCCTTTCTGTAATATACACAGTTGATACCGTTGCCGTATGTCCTCATCATCGGCAGTCCGTATAAATGTCCGAAATAGTAGTTTGCGTCAACTATGTCCTCAGGAAATGCCTTAGTGAGGTTGGGATACTCACCGCTGGCGAGATAATCCTCAAGCGGCGCATACATCTCATATGCCGCAAATGTTCTCAGCTTATTGAACGGTGCGTCAAACACAAGATCATAGTTTTCCGAACCGATCATTCTAAGATTGAGCTTATCCTTGTAGTCACCGGGCGATACCCATTCGATACTGAGCTTAACGCCCGTCTCAACTGCTCCGGTCTCGTTATACTTTTCCAATACCTCGTCAAAGCCTGTCGGCTTCGTGCCGGAAAGCATAACCTTTATGGTGTCGGAATCAACGGATGTGCTCACACCGCAGCCGGCGAGAGCCGGTACTGCGAGAGCCGCCGCAAGCGACACCGTGATGATCCTCTTAAAAATTTTATTCATGCTGTTTTATTTTCCCCTTTCCGTTTATTTTATCATATCATAACTGTTTTTGCAAGCCATATTTTAAACTTATTTTAATATTTAACCCTTTACGCTTCCTACTGTAAGACCCTGAACGAAATACTTCTGCAGGAACGGATATAAGAGGATGATAGGACCTATCGTTACGATAGCCGTAGCCATCTGTACCGTTTCGGCAGGGATGAGTCCGTCCGTGACGACTCCCGCCTGAGCGGCATTCTGCTGAACATACTGTATGTTCTTCTGTATCTGCATGATCAGGTACTGCAGCGGATACTTCCACTCTGTATGGATATAAAGCAGCGCCTTATACCACTCGTTCCAGTATGCGAGGGCATAGAACAGACCGATCGTAGCGATACCGGGAAGCGATACGGGAAGTATTATCTTAAACAGTATCTTCATATCATTCGCGCCGTCTATCCTTGCCGACTCTGAGAGCGCCTCAGGTATGCCATTGAAGAAGTTTCGCATGAGAAGCAGGTTCCACGCGTTAACGAGTGACGGCAGGATCAGCGACCAGAGCGAGTCTGAAAGATGCAGATACTTTGTCACCCACAGATATGTAGGAACAAGACCGCCGTTAAAGAGCATCGTAAAGTAGATGAACATAGACAGCGCTCTTCTGTAATACATGCTTTTGCACGACAGCGCGTAAGCGCATGCACAGGTAACGAGCATACTGAGGACCGTTCCCACTACTGTTACGAAGATCGTAACACCGTATGCCGGAACTATCGTTCCGGACTTGAACAGCATAGAATATGCCTCTGTGGAGAACACCTCAGGCCAAAGCTGGTAACCGTTCTGGTTCAGCGACGCCTGATCCGTGAACGAGCTTGAAAGCACGAGCAGGAACGGAACCAGACATATAACGGCAAAGCCGATAATAAACACATATACAACGATCGAAACAGCGTAATCACTTTTTGCTTTCTTCATTATTATAGTACCTCCTTAGAACAATGCTGATTCCGGGCTCCACTTGTTTGCGACCTTGTTGCAGAGAAGCACGAAGCAAAGACCGAGAACTGACTGTACAAGACCTACCGCAGCGGTTTGTCCCATAGAAGGATTCTCAAGCAGCTGTCTGAACAGATATGTATCTATAACGTCGGTCGTAGGATACAGGATCGAGTTCGAGCCGACCATTGCGTAGATCATACCGAAATCACCGTTAAAGATCTTACCTACCGACATGATCGTCAGCATTATTATCGTATTCTTCAGCAGCGGCAGCGTTATCCTTGTGATACACTGGAACCTGTTCGCTCCGTCAACTGCTGCTGCCTCGTATATCGAGGAATCGATACCTGTTATCGTAGCGAGATAAACGATCGAGCCAAAGCCCGCGCCCTGCCATATCCTCAGAAGCACCAGCACCAGCGGCCATACCGAAGGAGTATTGTAGAACTCTACCGCATTGCCGCCGAAGGTCGTGATGATCTGGTTTACCATACCATTCGATGCAAGTATCGCAACTGAAAGCATTGAAACGACCGTCCATGACATGAAGTGCGGAAGGATAACTATCGATTGTGTTATCTTCTTGACCCACTTATTCGACATCTCCGAAAGCATTATAGCTATTATGACCGATGTAATAGTCGTGAAGCATATGAATAATGCGTTAAGGAACAATGTATTGCCTGTAACAGTGATCCATGTGTCAGTTGCAAAGAATGCCTTGAAGTTTTCAAACCCCACAAAATCGCTCGCCCATATTCCCTTCATAGGTCTGTAATCAACAAATGCGATGTAAAGACCTGCCATAGGTATATAGGAGAATAAAATAAAGAACAGTACCGCCGGCGCACAAAGCCCGTACAGCCACGGGTTACGCTTCATGTCTGCCCAGACGGTCGGTCTTAGCTTTTTATCGGCAGCCTTCTGACGTTTCATGGTCGCCTTTTTTTCTGCTGTTGTTATGCTCACAGCACAACCACCTCCTGAAATTTTTTCTTCCGGCGTACCCGCCGGATATTCTTGATGATTAAATTATAGTCCAAAAAGCGTTTTTATGCAACTTAGTATAATTCTACTTTTGTTTGATTTGTAACAAAACTGAGAATTTAGTGAAAATTCACAATAAATTTACCGGCCATTTAAGGTTTATGTGGTTTTATACTGTTAACACTTGACATACTTTGTGCAATATGCTATAATTGTTCTGTAAGAGAGAGATCAGCTGTCATATCCCTAAACAAAGGAAAAAACAGCTAAATACTGAGGTGAATCTTTTTGAGAGCAGCATTAAAAGAATATTATAATCAATTCAAACTGAACAAGCTGTTTCATGGTACGATGAAATCGTATTTTCTGATAGCGTGTATGGTATTTATCGCATACGCGCTCGTTCTTGTTATAAGCGTTTCAAACGCCGCGATCTCACAGATAACGACCGCGCAGAACAAGATCCTTTCCCAGGCAGAGACTACGAATGATTTTCTGCTTCGTAACCTTACAGCTGTAGCTACCGATGTTTTTGAAACGGAGGGCGTAGGCATCAACGCCATGACGAAGCCGTATTCCTCGGAGCTTTCATACGATACGACAACACT
Organism: uncultured Clostridia bacterium; assembly: GCA_904420525.1. Taxonomy (GTDB): domain Bacteria; phylum Bacillota; class Clostridia; order UBA1381; family UBA1381; genus Ornithomonoglobus. The sequence continues at coordinate 3,127 of CAJFVT010000074.1, forward strand.
CATAAACGAGATGAAAACAAGATTTGCAGCTATAGACCGTGTATATTTTTTCAATCTTAAGAATGACGCCATATACACGGGCGACAATCCGGTATATAATAAGGAAAGTTTTCCGGATCAGGAACTGCTTGCGCTGATATCGGACTCAGGACGTTACAATATCAATACACCCCATATTTTAAAATATGAGTATAACGAAAAGCTGTATGAGAAGCAGACTCTTGTTTCCTTATATAAATACAGCGATACGGCGTGCATGGCGGTATTCATCGATTCCGGTTTCTATAATTCCATGATAAACGCCGATTTCAGCAATCCCGATCAGGAAATGATAGTGCTCAGCAACAACGGAGTAGTAGTATCCTCAACACAGCTTGAGCTTTTCGGCACAAATATGGCTGATTCGGATACCGTTCAAAAAATATCAGGATCAGATGATGACAGCGGCCATTTCATAAGCGGCGGTACGATCTACTGCTACCGCAAATCAGACACGCTGAATTCCGTGTACATATGCACTATAACGCTTTCTTCGATAATGGTGTCATACACCTGGCAGATAATCATCCTTCTGCTTTTCGCGGTCCTGCTCGTTTTCCTGTACTTTATATCAAGCATAAGGATGAGCATGTCGATCTTCAGACCGTTCAAAAAGCTCAGAGATGATGTTTTCGGCATACTTGATATCTCCGGCACCGGGGACGAGACCGATCCTGGAACAGACAGGGATCTGAAGCTGATAGCAGATAATCTTGTAACGATCAAAAACAAGTATGATTCCATGCATGAAAACGAGCTGATGTATACAGAGGCAAAGCGAAGCGAGCTTGTATACAACATCATAACCGGCGCTTATAACTATGACAAGTCAGATCTGGACGAATACCGGATAAGCTTTATCCACCCATACAGCACCATTATGCTCATACGTCTTGACAACACGAAGAAGATCGAGCGGTCCGGGATAGGACTCATGCTCTACGGTATCGCCAATGCCGGAACTGAGCTGTTCACCGGTTCGGAGACAGCCGCATATTACACCACCTACGGCGAGGAATTTGACATAGTGTTCCTTATAAACCATAAAAGCCAGTTATTTGACAGACAATATATAGAAATGATTCAGAAATATGCGAAGAACGCGTTCAACGTTACCGTTTCGGTATCCTTCTGCACCTCCGACAGCAGTCTTGACTCGGTATCGGAGCTGTACCGAAACGCGAAATACGCTATGCAGTACAGGCTTGTGCGCGGACACAGCGCAGTGATCGACTACAACGGTCTTTTAAAGGATGTAAGCGCTGATCATGAGTATCCTGCAAAGCTTGAAAAGACGATCATACGAGAGATTAATCTCAAAAATAAGGATAAGGTCGCCGAGGCGGTAGATGAATTTATCAAATGCATAGGCAAGATGCCGTATGTATACATAACCGTCCATTCCTGTGTTCTGATAATGGCGATAATAGCGCATATCAAGACAGACAGCAGGATCGAGGATTACAACAGCGACATCATATCCGATGAGCTTATGAAGTCGGAAACTCTCGATGATATAAAAAGCACGATAATGGCAAAATGCAGCGATGCGCTTATAGCGTCAAGTGACGCCAGGATCGATGACAAATACATGATGATAGCGAATTCCATACAGGAATATATCGACACACATTACACTGATCCTAATCTTTCGATAGATGTTATAGCCTCGCACGTAAACAAAAGCGCGAATTATACGAGAAGCATTTTCAAGCAGAACAAGGGTGTTTCCATTTCGGAATACATATCGCAGCAGCGGTTCAACGAGGTATGCAGGCTGCTGCGCGAAACAAATCTTACCGCTCAGCAGATAAGCCAAAGGACCGGTATGAGCTCCAGCAGTTACTTCTATACGGCCTTCAAGAAATATACCGGCTATACGCTTGAGCAGTACAGAAAAAAGCATATGCACGACTGACGGATCAAACAAGGGCTGCGGCAAAGCTGAGATAAGCTATGCCGCAGCCCTTGTTTTGCCGTCAGATATTTAACAAAAGCGCCGGTAAGTTAATATCCTCATAAAATATGCACAATTGAGCCTTGAAAAACCGGAAGAAATATGCTAGAATAAATCTAACAAATTATAGACAAACGGGAGTTGAAAAACATGAATACTGAACCTATAAAGCTCGAAGCTCCGGTAAAGGATTATATCTGGGGCGGACGCAGACTCATAGAGGAATTCAATAAAAAAACAGACGCTGAAAAGGCCGCTGAGAGCTGGGAGCTTTCAACTCACCCCGCCGGTGAAAGCACGGTCATCACCGGCGATCATGCAGGCATGAAGCTTTCGGAATATATCGCAGCCGAGGGAAATGAATGTCTGGGAACAAACGCTGAGCAGTTCGACTTTTTCCCGCTGCTCATAAAGCTCATAGACGCGAAGGATAACCTGTCGATACAGGTGCATCCCGATGATGAATACGCGCTGCGCGTTGAGGGTGAATACGGCAAGACTGAGATGTGGTACATAGCCGACTGTGATGAGGGCGCATATCTTTATTACGGGCTGAACCGAGAGGTAACGAAGGAGGAATTTGCCGAGCGGATCAAAAACAACACCCTGCTTGAGATACTCAACAAGGTATATATCAAAAAAGGCGATGTATTCTTTATCCCGTCCGGGACAATACACGCAATCTGCGCGGGGACTCTGATCTGCGAGGTACAGCAGAATTCAAACACCACCTACAGAGTATACGATTATGACCGCCGCGACGCGGCAGGCAACGCGCGCGAGCTGCATATAGACAAGGCTATAGACGTTTCACGGCTGACCCCCTCGCCGAAGCAGGCAGAACGCCGCGGGAGCGTTCTTGCATCATGCAAGTATTTCACGGTAGAAGAGGTGATCTGTGAAAAAACGCTTGAGACCGAGCTGGATACCGGCAGCTTCCGCTCTCTGATCGTTCTTGACGGCATCGGAACGCTTACCGCAGGCGGCAAAACTATTGAGCTTGCAAAGGGCGACAGCATATTTATACCCGCCCAGAAAGGCAGGGCCGTACTGAAAGGCAGACTGCACGGGATCCTTTCGCGTGTTTAAAATGATATCCACTTATAATATCAAATAGATCTCTCAAACAGCACCCTTTCCATAGAGGTGTACAAAAAAAACGGTCTATATTTCTATTAAAAGATAAAGTTTCTGCATAAAATAAAGGGACTGAGCAAATGAGCGCTTAAAAACGCTCATTTGCAGCAGCCCCTGTAATTCTGGTGGAGACAGGGGG
>CAJFVT010000075.1 GCA_904420525.1 uncultured Clostridia bacterium
ATCTGGATAGGGAAGTTATATGCAGGCTCCATATATTCTATCTTGCTGTCAGTTCCCCATTTAACAGCCATTTGCTCAGTTTTGTTGACGAAATAGACCTCACAATGGAACGGCGTATTATTGTCAAAGGACTTATTATAGAACTTCCGGATAATCGGTATATTCTGTGTTTCCAGCGTATGCCTGCCGGGCCCGAATGAATCCAAAAGCTGACCGTTCATATAGAATATAGCTTCCTGCGATTCATGCACGATAAGCTGAGTCTGAGTATTAAAATCCTCTATAGGAGACTTCCATACAAAGGTCATGTTATCGCCCTCGTATTTGATAACTTTTGCTATACTCACCCTGCTCCTCCTTTCTTTATTTTGTCCTTATTGATAGTTTATTGTTAAATAGTATGATGAACTCTGCATACAGCCGCCTTGATTATAGCTTGCGCACATAAATAAATTTGAAGGGCTGTCGATTTCTCCCGAATAATGTTTATCCATATCTACCCATATCTCTGAACTTCCCATTGCGCCGCTTCTGTATCCGCAGTACGGACATATCACGCCATAATTTTTGTCTGATATCAGATACACATTTTCCGAGCCACCCACGATCTTAAAATCTGTAGCAGGATTACTCCGTATCATGGTGTTCAAAGTGCTTTGTGCCTTGTTTATAACCGACTTGTCTCTTATATTGCTGTTTGCTACCTCCTCCATAGCCTGTATTGCCGCTGTCGTATCACCCTCATCCATCTTTAGGAGACTGTTTCTGTATTTTACAGAATAAAGATAACTGTCTGATACCATTTTTTCAGTATCAAAATGTTTTTTTGAGCCGTTTTCTGCTATATAATCAAAGCCGGTAGGATAAGTCGTTCTGAGTACCGCTATATTCTCATCCAGTTCAGTCAGCTTCTGACTGTTCCATGAATCCGGATCAGAATTGCGAAGATCTTCATCCAATGACACTATCTTATTCACAAGTGTGAGTCCTATGCGGCTTTCCCATTCAGCGCAAACATTTTCCGAACGAAGCTCTTCCGGAAGCCCCTTCGAGCCTTCACCGGCATACCGGCTGTCATAGTCTTCCACGCAGTCGGCGGCACGCTCAAAATCAGAATCGTTGAATGCTGTCAATATCCTTTCTTCATATTCTCTTGCATCACCTATAGTCTGTCCTCTGTCGACAGCTATCACCAATGCCATTATCGCTATAAAAATAACTGCCGCGCAAACGATCCTCATTTTTTTCGAACGGAAAATTTCCTTTTCTTTGATTTTTTCGTAAAAGCTCATAGCTGCCTCCTTCCAGGCTTATTGCATATGCAATTGCGAAACACTGCCTCGATTCGCAATTACTTCCATGCTTGATTCATTAGCCATTCAGCGGATCCTTTGTATAATCATTTATATACCATCTGTCCCCTACTTTATATAATTTATATACCCAATTATCTTCAACCGTTTTTGTAACATTGTTTTCGGTCTGGGTCAGATCTTCTTTAACCCATGCATAATAATATGTACTGCTCGCCCTTGTGGTTCTCACATTTACGCTGTTATAATACTGGGTCAGATTCGGATGCTTCTTTTTATAATCCGTCTGCTGATTATATGCTGTTGAACCGGGCACCAAATATTGAAAAATATCCTCTGTTCCGTTGTTCATATAGCTTTCGCATTTTTCATTAAAATCCTTGATTACATTTGTGATCTCATTATAAACAACATCATCAGTCAATTTTGAATTATGTATATCGTCCATACGCTTATAAACAAGATCGCTCCGGTAAAGATCTTCAGTCTGAGATGATAAGCTTTCTGTGCTTGATCCCCCCATGTTCTCCGCCGCAGGTATATCGATAGAAGACGATACGGAAATATCGCTATTTGTATCATCTGATACGGTGCTGTTCGATCCGGTGTCATTTAGCAGATAACTGCCATCTAAAGCCTCTGTCAAGGACAGCGATGGGTTTGGCGGCATATTTACCTTGCTTCCGCAGGCGCCGGAAACAAGCACGACCGCGACACACGCAATAAAAAATATACTTTTTCTCATTTGCTTCATCCTCTCAGCAAAAAATCTACATTTTTATATTAAAATTCTAATGTTGTTGATATTATATCACTTTGATGACAATGAAAGAAAACAGATAACACCGGGAATTGACTGCGGCATACCGTCTGTTTTTTTTACTTATAAATTCACAGCTCTATACAACAGAGCCGCCGCCTCCGCTCTTGTCACTGGAGCCTGTCCTCTGAATGTATTATCCTCAAAACCGGATATTAGCCCAAATTCCAATGCTGCTGAAATATACGGCTTGCCTTCATCAGTTACGGTCTCCGGATCGCTAAACGGCAATGTCTGCTCATCTGACAATGAATAACCCTGTGCCAATTTCACTTTTGCGAGACTTTCGGCTACATCTTCGCGGGTCGCATTTTCCATTGGATGATACAGTATAATGGGCTGATTTGGTGTTTCTATCTCTTCGGCATTGAGATATGGTTCTGCCGCAAACATATATTCAGTATACCAATCTCCAAGGAAAATGTCACATGCCTGAAGATCTACAACGGTCTGCCAATGCGGAGTAGGCTCAATATTGAATGCGGTGACAAGCATCTTTGACCACTCAGCCCTTGTGACTGTGCTGTCCGGTCTGAAGCTGCCGTCCTCATAACCCGCGAGGATCCTGTTATCAGTAAGATATGTTATATAGCTATACGCCCAATGGCTTTCTGTAACATCATCAAAATTCTCCGGATATATAAGACCGTTGCTTTGAAAACGGATCGTTCGTCCGTTTGATATATCTAATCTGATGCTATTATTAGAAAATGTCAATGTATACTGTATCGGTGTTGCGTCCTCAGGCGCACTTCCTCCCAATGCGAAAGTTCCATTAGCAACTGCGGTATAAGCATTTGTGAAATAAGCCTTTTCTTCTGTATAAACCACAGCTCGCCCACGCTGACAACGTTCATAATCAAAGCTGACATATTCATCTGTTATTTCATTTATCGTCAGTTCTTCTCCCATCCAGCTGCTCGCATAGTCTGCATCCGGATAATCAGGATTAAAATAGTATCCCTCAAACCCATGTAAAAAATTGTTCGCCGCGGCTGCGGTAACGCTTGGTACGAATGCGCTTACACAATATGCCATGACTGTTGCCAGCATAAGTGATACTGATTTTCTCATATAAACTCCTTTAAAATTACTTTTAGTAAAAGCCCTGCGTATTCTGTATCATTTTCATACATGCCATTCTGCAATGCTTTATTATTCAAATGCGCTTATTTATCTTTTTGACTGTATTATAAAACCATTTGCGTTATTTGATGGTACAATGGTATATATGAGACTGCCTCCCCACCAATACTCATATGAGTCATAGATACGAATAAAATGAACCTCTATGCCGTTATCGGTCATTACAGATTTTGCATACAGGTATTCCTCATCACCGTAGTCGGAATGACCAACAGAATAATAGCCGTTGTTATATACAACAGAACTTGTATAGTCTCCGGTGGGATATGTATACGGCATGCTCCTGCCGAACAATAGCTCAAATTCGTTTCTTACCTCAGCTTCGCTCCAATCGGACCGGCTGTATCCGGGAGCTACCGTATATGATCTGTCCATGCCCTTGCCTGTGTAATAGTAGAATATGAAATCATTGGCAAATTCCGTACTGTTAAGATCCTGCGGCTCAAAATCGGGGATCGTTTTGCTGTAGTCGTAAAGCTTTTGTATGATATTTGGATCCATTGCAATATGCGTTTCCGCATTCGCAGACGGTCTGCCGGTGTCTATTATCGCGGTGCGCGTATCGGCGTTCCAGTCAACA
>CAJFVT010000076.1 GCA_904420525.1 uncultured Clostridia bacterium
CATAAGCAGCGCCTCGCCTACGCTCCGGAGTCCAAATCCGGTAAGATGACTGCCTCCGGCATTCTCCCGGTCCGGTCCGCCGATCCATCCGTTCAGAGAATAAAAGCCGCCGTTTTCGCCCTGCGCCCTGCACAGATGATCCACTCCGGCTACGATCCTGCCGAGCATTTCCTCCCTATCCTCGGCCGAAAGACTCAGCTCCGACGCATTATCATACGCGTATGCCGCAAGCTCAAGCATGTTGAGCGGAGTCATATTTTGCCGGAGCGCGTATGAATCATTATAGTATATATCCTTCCAGTCATCATCCTCCAAAGCTTTTGTTTTCCATGCGCTGCTTCTGGTCACCATGCCCTCCATATATGACGGATAATTATCGCCGCCGTATATCTGCCATTCACGAAGCGTATCAATACCTGAAAGAACAGCCTGTTTCAGCTGTTCCTTCGTATCATCATATGAAATTCCCGGTGCCTGCGCCCCGTCAATATATCCGCCTCCGGTGATCCCGTATCTCTCCGGCTCAAAGGACGGCTCCGTTTCCATATACGCTCCGTATATACCGCGTGACGGCTCCGTCTGCTCCTTTATCTTTATGCTGCCGTAGTCCGCCGGACCTCCGGTCGAATATATCCTGAGGCTCACGCTCTCCCGTCCCTCGGTATAGACCATTGGTATCTCATATGTCGCATATATGAACCCGCCGTCAAACTGCGGCGAGTCCGAGAGTGTGTTCAGTTCTACCCAGTCACGCCTGTCAACTATACTGTTTCTATGCGGCTGCCCGTCATTGCCCGCGTTCATGTTCCCTGTGCCGGGGTCGCAGACCCACAGGCTGCCGTCACCTGTATCGCCGCCCCAGAGCTGGACGGTCAGATAGTTGACCTGATCAGGCGAACACTTCAGATTTACTACCATCGATCCGTTTTTATCAAGAGTACGATATGTGTAGCTCCTGCCGTCAACGCTCCTCGTCTGCGGCGGAGAGGCGTTCACATATTCCACCTTGTTTTCGTCCTCACCGCTCTCATCTCCTATGATCACATACGAGTCAAATATATCGCTGCCTTTTTCATTTGCGTAATATTCCGGAGCATCCTGCGCCTTTATGATATAGTAAGTACCGTCAGCATTTATTTTCTTGTCGCCCTCGAACCACTGCGGATGTGTTACCGCGCCGTCCCGGCTCAAATACATTTCGCCCGAATACGCCTCGCCCTCATCCTCGATAGTAGCGTTCTTTATCATTTCCGCCGAAAAGTCCGATAACTGAGTCGTTGTATTATCAACTATGATCTCATTATCCGCCGCCGAGATCATCCTCGCGCTTATAAGCGCTATAGCCGATGTTACTGCTATGCCCACAGCCGCTATCTTATATATAGGGTCCATAATGCTTCCCCCTTTCCCGAAAATATTTTATGAAGCCGTTACAGCCGTATCGGTTATCGCTGCAGCGGCGCGCGGCATGAGCCTTAACGTTTTTCCTCCGAAGCTAAGCTCTGCAGTATGCGAGGTGTGATTTACCGCCACGATGCCGTTTTCAAATTCAGCTGTTTCGATACCTTTTCCGTATGACTCCGCGCGATGTATGCCGTGCTTCTCAAGTATATCCCAAAGTATATTGTCCTTCATGAGCTTTACGGGATAAAGCTCATTGTTCCGCTCCGAAAGCGGAACATGCGGCGCGATCTTTGCCGCGTAGCTGTAGCCTAAGGCGAAGCCGAACGAGTATATGTATCCGCTGCCGGTGCTGTTCCTAACTGCCGCCCCTGCTCCGTCCGAGAGATATTCCGCTATTTTTTCTCCATCATACGAACAGTAAATATCACTCTGCGAAAGTCCCTTTTCAGTGTACATGAACGCCCCGCCCTCGTGAGGCGCGCCGCAGATCCCGAATACCTCTTCGGCAATGTTATCCTTTGGAGAATGGATCAGTATCCCGCCGTTCTCCACCCAAGCCCTTATGGCTGCGTTCGCTTCAGTATTATCGTCCATAGACCTGCAGTCGTTTTCCGGAACTATAAGCACCTTATAGTCTGAAAGCGCGCCGTTTCTGACAAGTCCCTCGTCTATAACATCACAGGCAAAGCCGCCGTCAAGGCACATTTTGTACCAGCCGAGCATATCGTATCTGCGCTCCTTGTTCCCCTGAACGCCCATCGGCTCATAGAGCGACATCGCTGACGGGAACAGTATAGCCGTCTCTGCGCTGCGCCGTCTGCCGAGTTCGGGGACAACGGTCTTGAACCAGCTGTTCGCGGCTGCGAGCGAATCGAGAAAGCCCTTATCCATCCTGTGCAGCACGCCGCCGTCATCCAGCCCGCATACGCCGTATGACGTGTAGCCGGACGCTCCCGATGCCGCGATCATCCCGACGATCTCCTGCGGCGTAAGGAACTCGTAGATATCATTATACAAAAATCTGCCCCAGTATATCCCGCCCAGGAACTCCCTGCCGCGGTTCATCGCGCGCATCATCGCATGCTGGCATGACGAAATGTACGCGTCCGCGTCACCGAGCGGAGTTATAGGCACGGTTATGAAATTGCAGCAGTCGACATGCTCCGCAAGCTCGTATATATCGATCCCCCTGTTTGAGGTGTCCCAGAGATCCGCAAGCCCCACATTCGAGAGCTCGGATGCGTCTATATTCAGAAAATAGCTCCACTGCGCCATATCCGGCATAGTGTATATCTCCGGATCTATCCTATGTATGCGCTCCTGCATATCCTTGAAATACGCGCGAAGCTCATCGGCGCGCCAGCGCATATTATCCGCCCACATACGCGCCTTCGGCGATCCCTCGTCCAGCTCCTTTTTTGTGTACAGTCCGTCCTCAGGATACGCGCAGGAGAACCAGTAATCCTCCTTATCCAGCTCTGTAAACGCCGTAAACCGCGTTTTATACGCGCTGTTGAAGTCCTCAATGCTGTCATACCTGTTCTCAAGCCAGCCAATATACCGTTCTCTTCCCTCGGCGTCAAAGCTCGGCGCTACTATCGGATCCCACATCGTACAGGTCGGCTTGACCTCCGCTCCGTTTGCACTGACCTTTGTCACACCGCTGCCATAGGTCTTGAACACGCCCCTGACATGCTCCTCCATAGATGCCTTCGCCTTATCCGACCAGTATTTATACCAGCGTCCGTCGCTGCCATCGGGAGCCGTTACCGACTCGCCGAAGATAGGCGGAGAAAACCTGATATTTGGATATAGGTTGTCGGCGCATAGATAAAGCACAAGAAAATTATAGCTAATACCGTTTTCCCGGCATACCTTCATAATATATTCCTGCTGCGCAACATACTGGCTCGCCTCGCCTCCCGCGAAGCGCTCCCTGAAATCCTCCCATGCCTTAGTATCAAGCTGAACACCGTTAAAGCCGAGGCGTTTCAGCTCCTTGATCTCCCTGTCTATGAACTCTTTATCGTCAAATGCGGGCTTGTAAAAATTACCGAACCATATATTTATAAAAGGCTCCCTTGACCTTGTCTCTATCATTCCTCTACTCCTTCTGCCGCCTCAAAACGAAGCAGCTTCCCGTTTCTGTATTCTCTGACCTCTGCGCACGGCTTTCCTGTATCCATACCGGTCACTGTAACGGTCTGCACGCGCCCATCCGCGAGCGTCAGCCTGACGCCGTTTTTCACAGCCTCGGCTTTTTCTATCATCCTGTCCTCCATGTGCGGCTCAAGCACCGACACGAAGGACGCCGATCTGCCTTTCTTTTCGAGCGCGATGAACCGTCTTCTGCTGCTCTCATCGCCTACAGGATAGTCACCGCCTATGTCCGAAACAAATCTCACCGCGTCAAGGCCGGATATATCTACCGTTATGACTCCTTCGCGCGATTTGTCTATAACATCGCCGGGAACGGCTCTGTCATACTGCTTTGTCTGTATTTTTACCGGACCTCCGGCATAATCTACGCCTATCCCATTGCCGCAGTCTATATTTTCTGTTCCGTATCCCAGCTCTGAGAGATATACTTTTCCTCCGTCTGCGGTTTCAAAGTACGGATCGCCCCAGAATATAGTTCTTACAGTCTCCTTCACCAGATTGTGATCTATGGTCCCGTCCTCGGTACGCACATGGAGCTGCACCGATCTTTTTCCCTTAACATCGGCCTCGATATGATCTCTTCCAAGTATCCATGCTCCGAATTTTCCTTCCGCTATCGTTTCGCCGTCAGCCGTCACTGAATAGAACAGACGCTTTGATACAGGATAGTATTCCGGATCGCAGCCGACTATAAGCTCGCTGCCGCCGTCCTCAACATAATACAGATCGGTCTTCAAATACCCGGGAACGTTCTGCCCGCTGCGGAACGGTGAAAGCAGCCACGGCGCCTTTGCGCTGACCTTTTCATCATACTCGAACCCGAACTCCAGCCTCGATGTTCCTCTCTGGGTATAGCGGTCCACATCGGTTATGAACTGTGCCGAGGACAGCGGGTCCGTCACAAGCTGCTCTGTATGCGCCTTGAGCTGCCTGCTGTCATTATCTATAGTCTTGAGTCCGGGCAAATGATAGATACAATGATATGTATGCTCCCTGCCGCCTTCTATATAGTCGAAGCAGACAACACAGTCGTCCAGCAGCACAGCCATGCGCCTCTGCATGACCTTTTCGGTAAATCCGGTGCGCTTTGTATATTCCGGAGCATCCTTCGGTATCGGAACATACCTGCCCTCGGCCCACGTTCTTTCCTCAAATGTAGGCTCCTCGGTGCGCACACGCCAGCCGCCGTAGGGCGGATTTGACCATGCCGCACAGTTTTCCACCGCGCTCGCATGGAACAGGCTGCCGCTGTGGAACAGTATCTGGCTTCCCTCCTGCGGATCCTGCAGCTTAAGATCAACTGTTACCATGTTGTGGCTTATGCTGTTCTGCACATAGAACTTATACATGAACGTGCCGTAGGAATACCACACGTTTTCAGGATTGAACAGAGCCTTTCCAAATCGGCTCACAGCGTTCAGGGCACAGCGGTCATAATGTCCGTGCGCGCCGCCGTGGGAGCCGTATTTCAAGCTCACCTCAAACTGCTCCTCATCGCTCCTGCCCTCGGTACGGGTGCGGAGCAGCGACAGTCCGCCGTTGTGAAAATAGCAGGAACGCCTGTGAACATCGCTTTCGGTGTCCGGCAGCTCAGGGACGCCGTGGAACAGGTCGCGGAACGTCTTTTCACCGCCGTTTTTGATTATCCGCGCATATTCTGGCTTTTTATATATCGCATAGGCGATATCGTATCTCGAATCGAACGCCACAGGCGAAGCGCCCTCAAACCGCTCCTCAGCGCTGTCATTGACACCCTGGACTACGCTCCTATAGTTAGCCAGCGCCACGAGACTGTCCCACAGATCCTCTATACATCTGTAATTTCTCTTGGTCTCTCCGTATATATCCCAGCTCAGGCCGTCCATAGCCTGATTTTTGAAATGTACTTTATTTGAATACTGCGCCGGCACCCACCAGCTCGCAAGATTTATCCCCCACGGGCGCAGCGCGACTATATACTCGCTGAACAGACCGGCCGCCATCTGATTATAGCCTATGGTACATTCACACCACCAGCCGTCATCATATACCCCGGCCTGCAGATGCGCCAGCGCGCCGCCTATGCCGAATACGAACCGTTCTATCTTTTCCCTGTCCTGCAGGGTCATAGCGCAGTAGAGCGCCCCTGCTATCTCTGCCAGAGACCAGTTCGATATACCTCCGTCCGAGAGCGCCCAGTCGAGGAAATCCATAAATATCCTGAATGAGTAATGTATATCCTCGTGATCCTTATCTGATAGAACTCCGGCGTCATGGATAAGATCGTAGGCCTTGGCACAGCTCTTGAAGAACTCGCCCTCGTGTACCAGCTGCTGATGGCACGCCTTGAGCTTTACAGGGTAGCCCTTTTCCCTGTCGCATACGCGGCGCAGGAACTCCGCCGACTTCTCGGCAAATTCCCGTCTGCCCGTGAGCTTCCATGCGACGGCACTGTTGAAGCACTTATGCGCGTTGTCCGTTTCAAAAAGGTACTTGCTCCCCTCTGCCCGCTCCGGGACCTCCCATTCCTCCGCGCGCCTTATATATGTATCGGCTATATTTCCGGCCCATGCGTATTTTTCAGCCTTTTCTATAACAGCCTGCCACTCCGGCTCAGTACAGACTATATAAGGATGCTTCATATGCCTTACTGTATAAAATTCTAGCAGCTGTCCGTCGCCGCCGTTGGCTATGACCTCAACTCGCTGCTTTTCAAAGCCGCCATCTGCAACTCTTTCACTCATTGTGACCTCTATGCTGACACTCTTTTGCTCATAAGGCTCAAGCACAAGCTCCCGCTCCGGCAGCTTTGTGACCGTGACCTCATATCCGGTCCTTTCCATATCGAACGACACCGCCTGCTTTTCCCCTGTGCAGTTTGCGACACAAACCTCGTATCTGACCGTCTCACCGGCCGCGGCAGGCTTTGACATGATCTCAGCCCCGGCATATATCGTTTTGCCCTTTACCGCTCTTAGTCCGCTTACCTCCCGGTCCACCTCAACGCTTCGAAGAAATCTCCATCTTGCCGGCATCGATGAGAGCAGGTCGAACCGGTGCAGCGGCACCCATACGCGTACCATGCCCTCGCCGTACACCGTGCCCTTCCATGTGAAATAGTCTATAAGCTCCTCGGCATTCACCTCGGCAAAGTCGAGCAGCCCCGCGCGCACCTCGATCTCCTCCGCTCCGTGCAGCTCGGTTTCAAACGTGAAACCGTACCAGCCGTACAGATCCGCCGTGTAATCATTCATCGGAACAAGTCCTTTATCATACCAGTTACTTTTATCAGGCGTCCCCGGATAAATATAACTGTTTCCCTTTCTATCCCATTTGCTTATATCATAAATACAACTGTTCATTTACTTCCTCCGTCATTTGCCGGAAAAATGCGTAATATCCGGCATCATCTTATATTTAATTATACCTTTTGTATCTTTTAGAGTCAACTTCAATACTTAACGATAGTAAAAAAACATATATTAAAAAAGAACCGGACATTTATTTAAGTCCGATCCTTTTGATCATATATATTGTTCTGCTTATTCATCTCTCTCCCATTTCCAGTTAATTACCTCAGGCAGATCCTTTTATTCTCCCTTCGGCCGAGCTTCGCTCGGAGGGATGACAAGAACAAACTTATCTTAAACAGTTGATTTGAGCATCTGACTTGGAAGGGATGTGCCGCTTATCTTTCGCGTCAGCCCCATGGATTCTCTGTCGGATATCTGTCGCCCTTCGGTCTGTTGTAGCCTATCTCCTCCACAGGCACGCCTATGTACTTGAATACCTCATACAGCGCCCTTGCGTGGTGTCCGAACGCCACCGC
>CAJFVT010000077.1 GCA_904420525.1 uncultured Clostridia bacterium
CCATTTCAGCACGAGAACGTTCAGCTTGTTCCTTCCCTGCTTTACCTTATCGGTAATATCAAATTCACTCGTCGAGTGCGACACCTGACTGTAGCCGGCAAACTCATCGTTCACCCAAAGATAAAGACATGAGTCCACGCCCTCAAAATTCAGGTACAGCCTGCTGTTCTTTTTCGTTTTAAGATTGAACCGGCGCTCATACATCGCGCAGGGCGTATCGTGCGGAACATACGGCGGATCGTACGGGAACGGATACCGTGTGTTCACATAATGGTGACTGTCATACCCCTTGCACTGCCAGCAGGAGGGCACGGTTATCTTTTCATAATCGGTTATTTCGCCCGGCTCCGGCATTTCGTAGATACTGCTGCAATATTTAAAATCCCAGCGTCCGTTCAGGCTTATAAATCTGTCCGAGCTTTCGCGGCCGCCCTTAAGCGCCGCCTCCTTATCCGAAAATGGTATATAGTACGCGCGCGGCGGCTCGCAGCCGACATGCAGCGCTTCAAGGTCTTCATGATACATCTGAAGCTTCATAATGATCTCCTTTTGCTCTTTTATTTTTAGGTGATTGCGGAACGACTGTTTCGCGATCATTTTATCTGGGGCATCTGCCGTAGGTCCTTGTTATATCTGCTATCTTTTCTGCAAGTCCGTCATCATACGCGCCGCCCCTCATGCGCCACTGCCAGTTTCCCGATGCTGTAGAGGGCGTGTTCATCCTTGACTCGTTCCCAAGCTCAAGATAATCCTGCATCTGTATAACTACAGTATCTCCCACACATGCAAACGCTGTCTTGATGAACGTCCATACAAAGCCGCTGTCGGTCTTTCCTTCATAGTTCAGGAACTTTTTGCAAAACTCAAGCGTATCCCCGTCTATCTCCCCGACCCAGCCCATTATCGGCGCATTGTCGTGCGTTCCTATGTACACGGCGCAGTTCTTATCATATGTATATGGGAGATAATTGCTCTCCTCTCTCGGATCGAATGCGAATTCCAGCACCTTCATGCCCGGAAATCCGGAATCCGAAAGCATCCGCAGCACCGATGAGGTGAGAAAACCAAGATCCTCTGCGATTATCGGGAGCCTGCCGAGCCGTGATTCCACGAACCGAAAAAACTCTATCCCCGGTCCGGTCTTCCATTCGCCGTTCTCCGCTGTTTTGTCGCCGTAGGGTATCGTATAGTAGCCGTCAAAGCCGCGGAAATGATCGATCCTTACCACGTCATACAGCTCCACAGCCGCGCGGAGCCTGTCTATCCACCAATTATAACCGGTCTCCTTATGCCTGTCCCAGTTATATATCGGATTGCCCCAAAGCTGACCCGTTTCGGAAAACGCGTCCGGCGGGCAGCCTGCGACCGTTTTGGGGCAAAGTTCCTCATCAAGATCGAACAGATCGGGATATACCCATACCGCCGCGCTGTCAAGCGCCACATATATAGGGATATCTCCGATTATCTGGACTCCCTTACTGTTCGCATACTCCTTGAGCCTTTCCCACTGCTCAAAAAACTTATACTGCAGGAACTCCCAGAACTCGACCTCATCCATATGAGCCTCCTTGAACATCCAAAGCTCATGCGGATCGCGACGCTTCAGACCCTCGTCCCATTCCAGCCATGACTTTCCGTCATAATGCTCCTTTATCGACATGAACAGCGCGTAATTCGATATCCATGCCTCGTTCTTCGCAAGAAAAATATCAAACATGGTCCTATCCGTCTTTTTAAAATTCTCATATGCCTTCTCAAGCACGCTGAAGCGGTTTGAATAAATGAGCTCATAGTCAACACGCTCCTCATCATCTCCCCATTCCAGCTCCGCATAGTCCTCCTCCTCAAGAAGCCCCTCCTCCGCAAGAATATCCAGATCTATAAAGTACGGATTTCCGGCGTGGGTGGAAAACGACTGATACGGCGAGTCGCCGTAGCTCGTTGGGCAGATGGGCAGTATCTGCCAGTAGGTCTGCTTCGCTTCGGTCAGAAAATCCACAAATTTATATGCCTCTTCACCCATCGTTCCGATCCCGTATTTCGACGGCAGGGATGAAATGTGCATCAATATGCCGCTTGCACGCATATATCGATCCTCCTGTCTCTTTTTCATTTATGTGTTTATTATACCACAATCATAAAATATGTCAATCCAAAATTGAAAAAACTTTTCATTCGTAAACATACTATTAAATTTTGCACAATGTCTTGATTTTTTCCGGTCAATATGTTAGTATATACAGGAGCTTCAAAAGGCGGGACAATTTTATTGCAGGTATACAAAGAAAGGAATGTTTAGATTGAAAAAGGGATTATTGATATTAATGGCGGCAATGCTTTCATTATCAATGGCGGCATGCGGCGGCAATAACGATGACAACAGCGCTTCGTCCGGCTCCGGTACGCAGGCTGAGAACACAGCAAGCAGCTCAGGCGGTGAAGCTTCTGCGGAGACAGACGGCACTCCGATGCCTACCGCAGCACCAATAGAAGACGCTTCAAAGTATGTAAACATGAACAAGGTAGACGGAGTCAAGCTCGATGATACCGATGCGGAGAACGATACTCTCGATGATTCCGGCGAGATAGACGGCTTCAAGATCTCTATAGACGAGGCAAAGGTGATAGATTACGAGGGTGAAAAGGTAATAATCGTTTCATACGAATTTGAAAACAAAACATCATCCCCAAGGACCTTTGCGAGCATGATGGAGACAGAGGTAACACAGGGCGGAGTAAATCTGGCGTCAACGGTCGTATCCGGAGTTGAGGGTGTGAATACAAACTCTGCGATAGAATACGTGGACACTAACGACTCGATAACGCTTCAGGGCGCTTATATCCTGAGAGACGAGCAGTCGGACGTAAACGTTGTAGTCCACAAATACGGCGAGCCGGCCGGCGCTTCGATATCAAAGGCATTCAAGCTCCAGTAACACATCGGCTTTGGGCCGGATCCTCAAAGAAAACAGATCATGCGGTCAGTGCTGTATAAAACGGCATTGACCGCATGATTTTTTTATTCCTTAAGATCCGTCAGGATCCGCCGCGGCGACCGGTTATTTTCTGCCGCTGCATCACGAAAAAATATGCTGACCTGTACTTTAGGACAGCGACAAATCAGAAAAGCTGTGGTATAATATATATCAAGATGATATCATTTCAATGCGAGGAAATCAAAGGCGGTATAATTATGAAAAACGAGATCATTCGCGCGTCACAGATAAAACAGATAAAGACCGCATCCCAATATAAAAAGGCGCTGTATTTCTGCGCATATACCGGTTGGGGAAAAACTACGCTTATAAGGCAGTATTTTTCTGAGACCGGCTTGCCGTATTTTTACCTCTCCGCAAATGATGATGAATTTTGCGGCCGGCTTTCGGAGTATGCCGTCATGGACGGTGCGAATATCGTTATAGACGATATCCAGGACGCCGCGGACTGTGAGGACGCCATAGCCGCGGCGATCTCCGAAAGCGGGCGGAACGTAAGGTTTTTTATGCTTGGCAGATGCGGTGTTCCGCAGTATCTTAAGCCGTTTCTGCTCACGGGGCAGATGACGGGCTTCGGCTGCGATTTCTTCGCGTTTTCCGCGGATGATATACTCGCGCTGTTTATGAAAAACGGAAAGACGCTCACCGCCGCACAAGCGAAAAAGCTCTGCGAATGTACTAAGGGATGGTGTCTCGGCATATGGGCATTCATGATGAATTATTCGGAGGGCAAGAGCTTTAAGGATACCTTCGATATCGGCAAGCACGACATATTTGAATATTTTAACGAACGCTTATTCAACGGGTTTGACGAGGATACAAAAAGTTTTCTGCTGCATATAGGTCACCTTGCCGAGTTCACGGAGGAGCTGGCGCGCATGGTCTGCGGCGCCAGCGATATACGCCAGGATCTGACAAGGATACTTTCGATCGGAAGCTTCATTAGATTTGAGCCGCCGGACAGATACATTATGATCCCTATATTCAATGAGTACCTTATGTATAAGCAGAAGTCGGAATGCTCGGAGGAGTTCATGAAAAGGCGTTACGAGAGCACGGCGCTTTACTATGTGCTCAAGGACGATATTGCCAATGCGCTCAAATACTACAGTCTTGCCGGGAACAAAGATAAGCTCGCCAAGCTGCTTTTAAAAAACGCCGAAAAGCACCCTGGCAACGGACATCTTTTTGAGATACGTGAATACTACTTTTCACTGCCTGATGAGATAGCAGAGGCGTCGCCGGAGCTGATGACGGCGCTGAGCATGATATATTCCATATCCGGCGACCCGGAAAAGAGCGAGGAGTATTTCTCAAGGCTCGAAGCGTTCGAGAAAAAGACCGAGGATAAGGCAAAGAAAAAGACGGCGCAGGAAAAGCTGGCATATCTGAGGATCGCGCTCCCCCACCGCGGTATCCGCGGACTGCCGGATATATTCAAGAGCTATATGCCGCCGGTGCTTGCGAAAAAGCTGTCGCTGCAGGACATGAGCATAACGGGCAATATGCCGAGTCTTATGAACGGCGGAAAGGATTTCTGTGAGTGGTCAAAGAATGACAGGATGCTGTATA
>CAJFVT010000078.1 GCA_904420525.1 uncultured Clostridia bacterium
CATTTTAAGGAGAGTGACTTAAGTATGCGAGGAATTGAGACACCCATTACAAAGATCAGAAGGACGGTATTCAGAGAGGTAGCGAGGGTCGCGTTTGAATCCGCTAATATCAATGACGATATTGAGGCTATACCATACAAGATAACGCCGGGAGATACGCCGCTGTTCAGGGAAAGCATTTACCGTGAGCGTGCTATCGCTGCGGAAAGGGTACGCCTTGCAATGGGACTTTCACTGCGCCCGGAGAACAGGCCGGTACACGTAACGAGCGGGCTGAGCGAGAGCAATATTTCGGATAAGTATTATGAGCCGCCGCTGCTGCAGGTGATACCGTCAGCGTGCGATATGTGCGAGCATAACGTATATGAGGTATCGAATCAGTGCCATGGCTGCGTGGCTCATCCATGTATGGAGGTATGCCCTAAGGGAGCTATCTCCATGGTGAACGGAAAATCGTTTATAGACAGGGAGAAATGTATAAAGTGCGGAAAATGCAAGGCTATATGCCCGTATGACGCTATAGCAAAAAAGGTGCGTCCGTGTGCGGCGGCATGCGGAATAAACGCGATCGAGAGCGATGAGCACGGCAGAGCTAAGATAAATGAGAAAAAGTGCGTGTCGTGCGGTCAGTGTATGGTAAGCTGTCCGTTCGGCGCTATCGCTGACAAGTCGCAGATATTCCAGTTGATAAGAGCGATCAAAAAGGGCGATGAGGTCGTTGCTGCCGTAGCTCCGGCGGTGGTCGGACAGTTCGGCAAGGATGTTACGCTATGGAATATAAAAGCGGCGCTCAAGGATCTCGGCTTCAGTGATGTTCATGAGGTCGCGCTCGGTGCCGACATTGGCGCGATAACCGAGGCGCATCACTATGTTGAAAAAGTAAAGACCGGAGAACTGCCGTTCCTGCTCACCTCCTGCTGCCCGTCATGGTCGGTGCTTGCAAAGCGTGTGCTTTCGGAGAACATGGCAGAAACAGTTTCAAATTCATTGACGCCTATGGTCGCTACAGCGCGCAGCATAAAGCAGAAAAATCCGAATGCGAGAGTCGTATTTATAGGTCCGTGCGCTTCTAAAAAGCTTGAGGCTTCACGCCGTTCTGTTAGGAGCGATGTGGATTTTGTTATAACCTTTGAGGAGCTGGCGGCAATGTTCGAGGCCAAGGGGATAGATTTTGCGGATTATGACAAGGCTGAGCCTGTTCATGATGCTACCGGCGCAGGAAGGGGCTATGCGGTCGCAACTGGAGTCGCGTCTGCTATAGAGCAGTGCATAAATGAATATTATCCTGATGTTGATGTGCTTATAGAGCATGCGGAGGGACTGGCTGATTGCCAGAAGATATTGATGCTTGCCAAGGCGGGCAAAAAGGACGGCTGCCTTATAGAGGGAATGGCATGTCCCGGCGGCTGCGTTGCCGGAGCGGGAACGAATATAGCTATACCGCAGGCGACACAGGCAGTAAAGAAATTTGTGCGTGATTCAACAGTAAAGATACCGGCAAAGGATCTTGAGGAGATAGATCTTCCGTAAATATAAAATAAGGGTGAGCGCGGCAACTCATACTTGTCGGCGCTCACCCTTTTTTCTGAGATCGATGGGGGTATACTGTAAATTTTTTGCGGCGGCTTTCATCAGCGTACTTTCCCGCGTTCTTTAAGAAAGCTTCGTATCGCGCTCTCGCTGAATTCAGGAGTATACTCTATGTTGCTCAGCGTATCGTAGTATATATTACCGCTGCTGTCCTCGAATATAAGCTTCTTGTCGATATTGTAGACATTTTGTACATAAGGTCCTGAAATGTTTATTGTGGTGTCAAATGTCACTGTGTCTCCGCTGTGTAGAGAAAGCGGTATCGAGCCTTCGCCTCCGTTTATCGTGACGCTGATATCGGCGCCGCAGTTCTCATCGAATACCGAGCTAATTCCGGTCAGAGTGCAGTCTGCAAGGACGTTCCTTGTCTCACTGCTGTTGCCCGCATTGTCTCCTGTTCCTCTCCGAAAGGATGTAACGTTCTCATGCCGTTCCGGGATGTTTTCGATAAGGATCCGGCCTATATCGAAATCGTCCTCGCTTCCGTCGGAAAATTTCACATGTACTGTCGTCAGCAGTGTCTCGTCAAGCGCACTTGACTGCTCCAGTTTTGACTGCATATAGATATTACGTGTTTTGTGGAAAAGATATCTGTCATTGCGGTCCGATCCATATATGTCAAATTTAAGCTCCGGACATTCCGGGAACGAAGCTGAAATGACCGATCTGTCATCATCCTTGTTGGTTATGTAATTCAGAGCTATGGTTTTTCCTGCGGAGCATTGCCTGCTTTCGATATAGTGTGTAAGGAAAACCGGCTCGTCAAGCCGCATCCGTGCCGCTCTGAAGTAATATGATCCCAATACGGCTGCCGCTGCCAATACGGCACAGTCAAGTATGATAAATCCTTTTTTCATCTTATTTTACCTCTCGTATGTTGAAAAATGCCGCATGGAAACAGATCGTATTCCATGCGGCATGGCGCTTGCTTAAAGGAGATGCTTGCGAAGCTCCTCGCCGCTCTGTGCGGTAAGATATGCCGGAGCGATATCAAATACCGTTTTTCCGCCGCTTACGCCCTCCTTGTTTAGTCTGTAAGCAGCTCTTGCGTATGCTATGAGCACCGATGAGGTAAACTCCGGATTTGAATCGAGCTTTAAGCTGTATTCTATTATATGGTCGTTCTCGCCGTTCGCGCCTGTCTTTCCGCAGCGTATAACAAAGCCGCCGTGCGGGATGCCGCTGTGGTTTGCCTTGAGCTCCTCGGCGCTTATAAAGTGAACTGTCGTGTCATAGTCCGCGAAATAGTTCGGCATGGTCTTTATTTCGTTTTCGATCCTTGCCTTGTCGGCGCCCTCTGCGGCTACAACGTAGCATTCGCGTGTATGCTTTTCGCGTGTGGAAAGCTCAGGATTGCTTCCGCTTCTTACCGCTTCAAGAGCGCTCTCTACCGGAACAGTGTACTGGCGCGCATCTACGACTCCGTCTATGCGCCGGATAGCGTCAGAATGTCCCTGGCTAACGCCCTTGCCCCAGAAGGTGTAGTCCCTGCCGTCAGGGAGGATAGCGTTCGCGTAAAGACGGTTGAGCGAGAACATGCCTGGATCCCAGCCTACCGAGATTATGCCTATCTTTCCGCTCGCCTTTGCCGCGGCGTCAACAGCTGCGAAATGCTCCGGGATCTTTGCGTGCGTATCAAAACTGTCGATAACGTTGAAATATTTAACGTATTCAGGCGTCTGTGACGGCAGATCTGTAGCGCTGCCGCCGCAGAGGATCATAACATCGATATCATCCTTCATTGAGGCCGCCTCCTCTGCCCTGTAAACCCTTACGCCCTCTGTCATTATCTTGACAGTTTCGGGATCGCGGCGCGTAAATACCGCGGCAAGCTCCATGTCATCGTTTTGCTTTATTGCGCATTCGATGCCTCTGCCGAGATTTCCATAGCCCATGATACCTATTCTTATCTTCATAAATATTCACTCCGTTTTAATTGTATTTTTGTCTTTTGGCACAAAAACAGTTTTTTCGTACCCCAGACTATATCTTTGTGATTATATTTTAGCAGATTTAGCTCGAAAAAACAATAGTAAATAAGTATATTTTTAAAAATTCATTGGATATGATATATTCTCCATATAAAGAATAAATTTTTTTTAGAAAATGCGCAACCGGCCGCCGGTTTTCCCGTCTATATAAATGAAGGCCTCAGAGAGGCGGCTCGGTCCGCCGTAAATATTATCGGAGCTCTGAAGAAAGGGAAGTGGGAATTTTGCCGGATGAGGAAATAATCGAGCTTTTCAATATGCGCAGTGAACAGGCGATAGCCCGTACTTCACAGAGGTACGGGGCGTATATAAAAAAGATCGCGTATAATATTCTGAACAACACCGCAGATTGCGAGGAATGTGAAAACGATGTTTATAATACGGCGTGGAACAGGATACCGCCCGAGCGGCCGTTGTCGTTAAAAGCTTTTTTGGGAAGGATAGCGAGGAATACAGCTCTGGATATGTACAGGTACAAAACTGCCGGAAAACGCGGCGGGGTCGGTGAGCTGCTCGTTGAGCTTGACGAGTGCATACCGTCCGGGCAGAGTGTTGAAGAGGCAGCTGAAACGAAGGAGCTGGCGGAGCATATAAATAATTTCCTGTCCGGTATCAGCAAAACGAAGCGTATTGTGTTTGTACGGCGGTACTGGTATTCGGAGAGCGTAAGGGAAATTGCCGCAAGGCTGGGCTTTGGCGAGAGCAAGGTCAAGTCTATGCTTATGCGGACGAGAAATGAATTGAAAAAATATCTGGAAAGGCAGGGAGTTGCTGTATGAGCGCGGAAAATAATGAAAAATTATACAGGGCAATAGGAATGATAGACGATAAGTATATAGAGGAGGCTGACATGAAAAAGCGCAGATTTTCAAAAAAGACGGTACTTGTAGCGGCAGCGGCGGCAGTGCTGCTCTGCGGTTCGGCGGTAGCTACAAATTCGGTGATAAGCGGCAGGATCGGTTCCGGCACGAACAAGCCGGTGTATGAGGAGGTTGTTGACAGCGATACGATATTCCGTGATTTCGGATTCAGCACGAATTTAGTCGAGAGCTTCTCAAACGGATACAGCTTTGAGGCGGCGTATAAGGGTGATACGAGCGACGTCGACAGCGAAGGGAACAAGCTGAATTCTTTCAATGATCTTACCTGCAGCTACAAAAACGGCGATGAGGAGGTAAGCCTGACGGCGGAGCCGGCCGAATATAATTCATATGATGAATATGAAACGGCAGGAGAATATAACGGTATAAGGCTTGTCTACAGTGAGCAGATGTACAAATTCGTTCCGGGTGATTACGAGCTGACAGAGCAGGACAAGGCTGACGAGGCGAGCGGGAAGTATATTTTCAGCTATGGCACGGACAATATCGAGGTGAGAAACTTCAAGTGGCTCGGCTGGATGCAGGACGGCGTGGCATATGCGCTGTACGGTCATGACATAAGCCTTACGGAGCAGGAGCTTATCGATATGGCAGAGGAAGTTATAGACAATCAGAGCTGAAGCGTGAAATAATAGAGAAAAGGCGGTGCAGTCCGGATGGGAAGGCGCCGTCTTTTGCTTGCAATTAACTTGACGGAAACACTTGATTTTCGGTATCAAATATTGTATAATAAACGAAGATACATATTTAAAAAGGAATGAGGCTTAAATGTATAAAAAAATTGACGGAGGCGTATGCGCTGCGGCGGGATATAAGGCATGGGGACTGAACTGCGGTCTGAACAGTGACAGGAATAAGAATGATCTTGGGCTGCTGGTTTCGGATGTCGATGCAAACACTGCGGCTGTATACACACAGAACAAGGTCAAGGGCGCGCCGGTAACGGTTACGAAAAAGCATCTTGCGGCCGCGGGCGGGGTATCGCGCGCGGTTATAATGAATTCCAAGAATGCAAATACCTGCAATGCCGACGGAGAGGAAAAGGCTGAGCGGATGTGCGCTCTGGCAGCAGAAAGACTTGGTATAGAAGCTGATAAGACGCTTGTCGCTTCGACCGGAGTAATAGGTCAGATCCTTCCGATAGAGCCTATAGAAAACAGCATTGACGAGCTGGTAGCCGGACTGTCGTATGATGGGAATGAAGAGGCGGCAACGGCTATAATGACGACGGATACACGAAAAAAGGAATATGCGGTCGAATTTGAGCTGGACGGGAAGCGCTGTGTTATCGGCGGAATGGCAAAGGGAAGCGGGATGATACATCCCAATATGGCGACGACACTGAATTTTATAACTACTGATGCTGCGGTATCATCGGAAATGCTGCAGAAGGCGCTTTCGGATATAGTCAAGGTCACGTATAATTGTTTAAGTATAGACGGCGACACATCTACAAATGATATGCTCATCCTTCAGGCGAACGCGCTTGCCGGAAACAGAGAGATAACAGCGGAAGACAGAGAATTCGGTATATTCAAGGATGCGCTTTATATAGTTATGAGCGAGCTGACAAAGATGCTTGCAAGGGACGGCGAGGGCGCAACTAAGCTTATCGAATGTAATGTTTCCTCAGCGCCTGATCTTGACACTGCAATAATTGTGGCAAAGAGCGTTATCCGGTCTCCGCTGCTCAAATGCGCGGTCTTCGGCGAGGATGCAAATTGGGGACGCGTACTGTGTGCTATAGGCTACGCCGAAGCGGATTTTGATATAACGAAGGTGGATGTTGATTTTGAATCATCGGCGGGCCGCGTTGAAGTGTGCAGGAATGGCTCAGGCGTAGAATTTTCGGAAGAAAAAGCAAAGGAAGTGCTGTCCGAGGATGAGATCAGGATCAATGTTGAGCTGCACAGCGGAAATGCGGCTGCAAAGGCATGGGGCTGTGACCTGACATATGATTATGTAAGGATAAACGGAGATTACCGTTCCTGATCATGAATGAAAAATTTATGCGTGAGGCTATCAAGCAGGCAAAAAAGGCCGCGGCCATAGGTGAAATGCCGGTCGGGGCGGTAGTGGTGCGCGGAGATGAGATAATCTCACGGGCCTATAACAGGCGCGAGACAAAAAAGAACGCGCTGCTCCATGCGGAAATGACAGCGATAGACCGCGCGTGCCGGAAGCTGGGCGGCTGGAGGCTGCCGGGCTGTGAGATGTATGTGACTCTTGAGCCGTGCCCGATGTGCGCGGGCGCGATACTGAATTCCCGTATAGAGCATATATATTTCGGCGCTGATGATCCCAAGTCCGGATGCGCCGGATCTGTTCTCAATCTTCTTGACATGAATCTCTGCAATTACAGAACCAGAGTGACCTCCGGTGTTATGGAGGAGGAGTGCAGGGATATAATTAAAATCTTTTTCCGTGAGCTTCGCGAGAGGAAGCAGAAAAAATAACAGCTTGATGTTAATTTTTTGTGAATTAATAAAAGAATAAGGTTGAATTATCATATATGTTGTTGTATAATGTTATCGTATTGGAATTATGCAGTGACTTTGGGTATAGGTAAATTATTATTGAAAGGATTTTTGATATGAAAAAAATAATAGGATTGACCATTGCTGCGATCACGGCATTTTCGACGGCGGCAGCTGCTGCCGGCTTTTCAGACTCAAGCGGGCATTGGGCAGAGTCGTACATAAATGTACTTGCTGAGCGCGGGATAGTGAACGGCATAACAGATACGGAATTTGAGCCGGAGGGAACAGTGACCCGCGCGCAGTATCTTAAGATGATGATGGAGGCGGTGGGCATACAGCCTGTGGAGTTCAGATACGGAGAATGTCTTGACGCAAAGGCAGGCGATTGGTATGCTCCATATCTTCAGGCAGCTCTTGATGCTGGGCTGATCCCTGAAAGCATGATCGCCGGATGCAATGTCAAGGTAGAGTATGAGGTGGATGAAAGCGGAAAGGCAACATCGTCAAAGGTGACATATTCCGGCGCGTTCAACGGAGATCTGCCTATAACGAGAGAGGAGATGGCTGTTCTTACGCAGTACCTGTATCAGTATTCAAAAACAGTTTTGACTGATGACAGGACAGAATATGAGAATACCGCAGCTGAAGAATTTACGGACAGCGCGGATATAAGCGACTGGGCAAAGGTGTCTGTGAGCCAGGCTGTTGAAAACGGATTTATAACAGGGATGGATGACGGCACGTTTTTACCGAAGACCACAGCGACCCGCGCGCAGGCTGCGGCTATCATATATAGGGTCATAAACGGTTGAGAAAGGAAAGGTGCATATGAGCAAGAAATTTGTCAGGGGAACGTGTATAGTCGTAATTGCTGTAATGGCTATCACATTTGCGGTCGGCAGTATTTCAATGTTTATCAGCTAATGAATGTATAAAAGAGATATTTCTGGGTAAAATGCACATGAGGAATATCTCTTTTTATGTTCTGTACAGTAATAGTAAACAAACTCAAAAAAAGTTGAAAAAAGCTGTTGACAAAAGGGAGAGTATGTGGTAAACTAATATAGCTGTCGGCG
>CAJFVT010000079.1 GCA_904420525.1 uncultured Clostridia bacterium
GACACCTGCTAAGGCGGAGATAACGGCGGTGCAGTTATGTGAGCTGGATCTTGAGCAGCTTGATATAGGAACGAGAGATATTCCCGGAGGAGTACTGCCTGACGGAAGCCCATCGGCGATGTTTGAAGTAGTGGAGGAGGATACAAGCATATCTCCGAGCGGAAAGGCGCTTTTGGGCATAGGCGACGGCCCGGAAATATATTTTGACACGAGCGAGCCGGTCACAGCAACAGGAGTCGAGGAGGATACAGATTATTTTATAACAGCAAAAATAAGGACTCATACGACATCGTCAAGCGATATGCAGTACAAAGTTGCGTTTTTGGCGCAGGGCAATCATAGTCAGCGTGTAGCATTCAGAGGTATTCAGGGAAACAGTCTGCTGTTCGGAGACAAAGCAATAGAAGGAGACCGGTGGTATAATTATTTTATAAGGCTTCATATAGGAAAGAACGGAGGTGAAACATATCTTGCGGAAAAAATATACCCGGTAGGAGAAAGCGAACCAAAAGAATGGGATATATATGCGAGTGCCGACGCTATATCAAATTATTATGATATATATACTGCTGTTGACTGTATAGGAGTAAAAGGCTGGCTTCAGAACGGCTGCGGACTTGCGGAGCTTTCAGTGTATAAGTATGAGAGTAATGCAGTTGAGGAATATGATGCGGTGAGGGCAGATATTGACAACATTGGTGAATTAAGCGCAGGGATGAGTATAGATGAGATAAATACCCTTATAAATGATTTGCAGACAAGGATAGATGCATTCCCCGGAAACGCGCATAAACTGCTGAGTGAGGCCATGGATCCGATATACAGCGAAATAGAGGCCATTAACGCTGCGGAAAGTGAATTTATGACCTTGAGCGGGAGTGAGATAACATCGGATAATATATTTGAGCTTTACAATCGTGCCGAGAGCATAAAAGAGTCCGTTGAAAATTCTTTGTTGACCGGCATCAGAGACTCTCTTTGCGCAAGAATAGATGAATGGGTACAGCTTAACCTTGAACCGGCATATGAAGTTTTTACAGCTGTGGATGAAATGCTGTACACTTCCTCGGACACTATGAACAGCGGAACCGGATGGACCGGGAGCTGGGAGACTGAAGGGACGTTTTCGCAGAATGATGGATTGATGCTTAACGGTACGCTAAGAAGAAATTTTTCTACACCTGTAAATGCTGCGTTTGACTGTGAATATGTATTTGAACTCAAAGACGTATTGGCAGCCGGATCCGGATTTACTGTTGAATGCGGCGGTGTTAGCTTCGGAGCGCGATATGACAACGGAGCGTTTTATCCGATAGCGGGAGACAGCAAGGGAACAGCAGCCCTCAGTGACGGAAAGAAATATTCATATATATTCAGAGTGAATACAGGTACATCTTCGGCGGAGCTGCGTGTATACAACAGCGAAAATGAAAAATCTGAGACACCTGAGATCACGGTGCCTGTTGAGCTTACCGATACGGATACAATAAGCATTTCAGCTGATGGCACTGCTTTTGGACAGATATCCAAAGAGGTATATCCAGTAGGTTATGCGGAGAGTCTCGAGAAAGAATTATTTGACGCGATCGCTGAAAAGCCGGTTACGGAAGATGAGATAGCGGCAAAAGAAGAGCTTTTGAAAAAGCTGAGCCAGGAAGTAAATGCAACGAGAAGCGGCGCTGTGATGGATTATTTGAGGGCATTGCTCTCGGAAGCAGAGGATGGCGTGTTGTCGGCAAGACTTGATAATATTATCGGTGAGTTAAAAAACAATACTACTGCTGAGGGCGTTAAAACAGCTGTGGATATGGCAGAACGTATATCAAATGCGGCACTGCGCGAGGAGTATATGGAGCAGTTGAAGGGATTTGAGGATTATGTAGCTAATACAGCTCCGGTGATCGAAAGCGTTGGTATAGAAGGAGAGGTGAAAGCAGGAAACACTGTAAGAGCGCGAATAAGCATAAATGACACGATAGGGAATGGAAACGGCTACAGAGCAGAATGGCTTTTAAACAGCGGAGTTGCAGGAACTGGTGATGTTTATACGATACCGGCTGATGCCGGTGCAAAGAAACTTTCCCTCAGGGTAACGGCAATAAATGTATCGGGAGTTGAAGGACAGCCTGTAACGACTGAGCAGATAAGGATAGCCGGAGCATCGCAGGGCAGCGGTATTTCTGTTGGCGGCGGAGGAGGAGGCGGCTCGGTAAATTACAGCCCGGTGGTATCCGGAAGTCAAGGTGAGAATGCGGCTGAGTCTGAATCTGATGAGCAGGATAATGACGAGGCGGTTTCTGACGGCGTATCTCAGGCGGTAAAGACTTTTTCGGATATTGAAAACCATTGGGCGAAACAGGATATATTGAGCCTTGCACAGCGGGGAGTAGTCAATGGAGTCGATAACGAGCATTTTATGCCTGATGGCAGCGTGACGAGGGCTGAATTTGTAAAAATGCTTACCGCAGCATTATGTATAGATGCTGTGGAATATAATGACTGCTTCAGCGATGTTTCATCAGACGATTGGTTTGCAGGGTATGCTGCTGCCGCCGCTGCTGAAGGAATAGTTTCCGGTGATGATGAAACGAATTTCATGCCTCAGAGCCTCGTTACGAGGGAACAGGCGGCGATAATGCTTGTAAGAGCATATAAAAGGTATTATACTGTTGTGACTTCCGGTGATATCGATAAATTTTCGGATGTGGATATGGTCAGTGAATGGGCTTATGATGAATTAAGAGCTGCTGTAGGTGTCGGTCTTATATCGGGAAAGAGCGAGACAGAACTTGCGCCGCAGTCAGAAACTACACGTGCAGAGGCGGCTGTAATGATAAACCGTCTTGTAAATAGTATCGTAAAAATCAAATAGGAAAGGAAGTGCATCTGTTTTGCAGATAAAAAAAGGTCAAAATGTAAGCAAAGCTGACAGAGTGAGCAAAAAGAAGCTTTTCCGAAATAATATAGGATTGTATGTTATGCTGTTGCCGGGATTGATATATCTGATAGTATTCAAGTATCTGCCTATGTATGGTATAGCTATAGCATTCCAGGACTTCAATATATTTCAAGGGGTTTCGGGCAGTGAGTGGGTTGGCATGGCGAATTTTGCAAAAATATTTTCCGACCCGGAGTTTTACAGGATTTTCACAAATACACTTATTATAAGTATTTCAAAGCTGCTGATACTTTTTCCGCTGCCGATAATTATAGCACTCATACTGAATGAGATACGGTCGCCGTGGTATAAAAAAACAACACAGACGATAATATATCTTCCTCATTTTATATCGTGGGTGATCGTTGCTGGTATATTCACATCGCTTCTTTCGCCGTCTTCCGGTCTTGTAAATATCATTATTACAGCCTTGGGCGGAGAACCGGTCTCGTTTATGATGTCCAATTCGTGGTTTAGAAAGGTTTTGGTATTCAGTGATGGCTGGAAAGAGACCGGCTACAGCGCGGTTGTTTATATAGCGGCAATTGCGGGAGTGGATCAGCAGCTCTATGAAGCGGCAAAAGTCGATGGAGCCGGCAGGATTAGAATGATCTGGAGCATAACATTGCCGAGTATAGCAACTACGATAGTACTTATGCTTATACTGCGTCTCGGAACTATACTTGAAGCAGGAACAGAGCAGATACTTGCAATGTATAATCCAACAGTATACCAGACCGGAGACGTGATCGGAACGTATGTTTACCGTATGGGTCTCGGTCAGCAGCAATACAGCACTACTACAGCGGTAGGATTATTTAATTCTGTAGTTGGATTTATATTGGTAGTCAGCGGAAACTTTTTCAGCAAGAAGATATCCGGCAGCAGTATATGGTAGGAGGAAGAGACATGAAGATAAAAAAGACTGCAGAGGACAGGATAATCGATATTGTTGTATACGGAGTTATGCTGGTGGCTGCGTTAATTACAATAATACCGTTCGCAAATGTTATAGCGAAGGCATTCAGTGCCAATTGGGCGGTAACGGCTGGAAGGGTAAGCATATGGCCGATAGGCTTCAACCTTGATTCGTTCAAGTATGTTTTTAGCGAAAATTCTTTCTGGCATTCTATGTTTGTGTCGGTATGTGTTACGGTGGTTGCTACAGCGAGCGGAATATTGATAACAGCTGTAACAGCGTACCCGCTGTCTAAAAAACACCTTCCGGGAATAAAGATCATATTGTTTCTGTTTGTGTTTACCATGCTTTTCAACGGCGGTATGATCCCGGATTATTTGAATATGAAACGGCTGGGGCTGATAAATACATTCCCGGTACTCATTTTGCCGGGACTGCTCAGTGTATATAATATGCTGATCATAAAAAACTATTATGAAAGTCTGCCGGAAAGCATTGAAGAATCTGCGAAAATAGACGGAGCGTCAAATCCGAGGATTTTCTTTACGATAATAGCGCCGTTGTCGATACCGGTTCTTGCAACTATAATACTGTTTATACTCGTATCGTTTTGGAATAGTTATATTCCGCCCATGATGTATACAACAGATCCGAATCTGAAAACCTTGCAGCTGTACATAAGGGATCTTATAGCCGAGGCAACGACCAATACGAGTTCGGGCGGCATGACAAATCAGAATTGGGAAAATATAAGCAGCGAAGGTATGAGAAGCGCAACAATAGTTATCTCTGTGGTGCCTATGCTGATAATTTATCCTTTTTTGCAGAAATATTTTTTGAAAGGAATTTTGATAGGTTCTGTAAAGGGCTGATATTAATAACAGAAAGGAATGAATAAAATGAAATCAAAACAAATTATCGCATTGAGTTTGTCGATGATCATATCGGCGGGGCTGCTTGCTTCATGCGGGCAGGATGAAACAACTACGGCTAACGAAAAGCCGGAACTTAAAATTCTTATGAATAATATAAAAGAGGATCCGAATACATATCCGGTGGCGCAGATGCTTGAGGAAAAAACAGGCTACCATGTTCAGTATGATCTGCTGCCAAGCGATAATGTTGAAGAAAAGCTGAATCTCATCCTATCATCCCAGGATGATTACGATGGTATCCAGATCATGGGTACATACAAGGATAAATATTATGATTACGCAAATCAAGGAGCGCTTCTTGAACTTGATGAACTTATTGATGAATACGGACCGAATATAAAGGAAGCGCTGTCTGACGACACATGGGAGCTGAGCCGGGTAAACGGCAAAATATACGGGATAGTAACGGCAAGCTCAAAGGATCTGGACGAAAACGGTAACGAAAAGCCTGATCCTATGACGAGTATGATGCTTGTGCGTACTGATATCATGGAACAGGCCGGTATTGAAAAGATGCCTGAGACGATCGATGAATTTACGAATATGCTAAGAGCAATGAAAAGTTTATCCGGTGATAGCAGTATGAGGCAGGCACCGCTGACTACTCTTTCAACTCTTGAACTGCCCGGTATAGAAGGAGCATTCGGAGTTGAATGCGAGTGGATCGATAACGGAGACGGAACATTGTCAAACAGGGTGGAAACAGAGGGATACAAAGAGTATCTGCTATACCTCAAGAGTCTTTACGATGAAGGGCTGCTTGATCCCGAGCTGCCTACAAACAAGACGAATAATGTACAGGAAAAATTCACATCCGGAAAATCGTTTGTGATGCCGATGGCATATTATGATGCTGCAACGATCATGGATGCGCTTGATCAGAGCAGTCCGGGTTATAAGATAGAATACATGGCTCCGCTTACTGGCGAAAACGGTCAATGCGGGTATGCATATGGTTCAGGCAGACTGGAAAGGGTGTTTGTTATACCGAAGTCGGCAAAGCATCCGGAAGATGTTATAAAATGGATCAATGCCAAGCTTGATAAGGACGTATTCAAGGAAATGGTTTTGGGTGAGGAAGGCGTGCATTATGAGGTCAAAGACGGAGCTTATTATCCGATACTCCCCGCGTTTGACGATGAGCGCGGACTTGCTAACGATTTCCTGACAGGGAGCCGTGAGGCTGAATATCGCGATTATTGGCTGTGCCGTGTAAGAAAAGATGACAGAATATATCAGAAATTCCTTGAAACCGGAACAGACGAGATTTTAAGCACTGCGCATAAAAATCCTGACGCAGACGCGCCAACAATGGAAGCTTCTAAGTATACCGTAACCCTTGATACGATAGTAAACGATTACGCTCTCGGAGTAATAACCGGAGCCGAGTCAATTGATAATTATAATGAATTCCTGACCAAATGGAGAACAAACGGAGGAGAAGAGCTCACAGCAGAAATGAACGAGTGGTATTCTCAGAATAGCTAAGGAGGCCGCTTCATGATAAAAAAATTTTTCAAGGCGGTGAGCGTGTCAGCGTTGCTGATATTGATTTCAGCATTTGCAGGCATAGGAGTTATGGCCGCAGATTTCACATGGGATATTGCCGAAGAATCCGTGCAGGTCGATCTGTTTGACTATGCTGACAGGGATTATAGTCTTGACGGCGATCCCGGTACATATTATGATGGCAAAAATCTTTATTTGCTCTATACCTCTCCGAATACCAACTGGCGCAGGTTCATGGGCACAGGGATGGACGATCTTAAGGAACTGCCGGAGTCGAAACTGATAGGCTTCGATCAACCGCACGGAGATGACAAATATTGGCTGTGCGGATTGTATGTTGACAAGGCAACTGGGACGTGGTATACTACTGTACATGTTGAGTTCAACTATTCCGATGGAAATGTGCATGAAAGATATATTAAATATGCAACAAGCACAGATAAAGGTGCTACATGGACCTTGGGCGATACAATAATAAGCGGTGATACTCCGGAGTTTGCGTCTGAGCATCCGGGAAGATATGAAAGCTTTGGCAATGCCGATCAGAAAATGTATGTAGATGAGGCTTCGGGATATTTCTACGTTTACTATATGAAGTCATGGATAGACAGAGAAACAGGCTATATGTGGAAAACATGGCAGGTAGCCAGATCGCCTATATCAGAAGGAATGAAGCCGGGAACATGGATGAAGTGGTATA
>CAJFVT010000080.1 GCA_904420525.1 uncultured Clostridia bacterium
GCGTATGGAGGGCTTGGATTACCGCGATGCTATGCGGTTTCTGGCTGAGCGCGCGGGGATAACTATACCTGAGAACGGGATCAGACAATCCTCGGAGCAGACTAAGCGCAGGGATATGATATATGAGATGAACCGTACAGCGGCAAGATTTTTCTTTGATACTCTCATGGATCCGGATAGAGGCAGGGAGGCCAGACGCTATTTCGGTACCAGACGGCTCAGCAAAAAGACGATAATAAAATTCGGGCTTGGATACGCTCTGGATTCAAGTGACGCACTCATAAAGCATCTTGTATCAAAAGGGTACAGCGAGGAGCAGATCATAGATGCCGGACTGGCTGTGACGCGGAGAAATAAAACTGTGGATAAATTCCGAAACCGGGTCATATTTCCTATCATAAATGTGCGCGGCAAGGTTATAGGCTTCGGCGGAAGAGTTCTGGGCAGCGGAGAAACGGCGGACGGCTTCAAGCTGGCGAAGTATCTCAATACTCCTGAGACCCCGGTATTTGATAAGGGCAGCAATCTCTTTGCCCTGAATATAGCAAAGAACTCTAATGAAACGGATATTATCCTGTGTGAGGGTTATATGGATGTCATAACGGTGCATCAGGCCGGGATAAGCAATGCAGTAGCAACGCTAGGAACAGCGATAACAGACGCTCAGGCCAAGCTTATGCTGCGCTACGGCAGAGAGATACTTATCTGCTATGATATGGACGAAGCAGGGACAAAGGCGGCGCTGCGCGCGATAGATATAATAGCTGCCGCAGGAGGCAGATCGCGGGTGATAAGGATAAAGGGCGCAAAGGATCCTGACGAATATATCACAAAATACGGTGTCGCGGGCTTCAAAAAGGCAGTTGATATGGCTGTACCTTCGACTGAGTTCAAGCTCTCGCTGGTAAAGAGCAAATACGATCTGAATGACGCTGACGGGAAAATACGCTTTGTTGACGAGGCTGCTCAGATCTTTGCCGGACTGGACAATCCTGTAGAGGTGGAGGCATACATAAAGAAAACTGCGGCGGATACCGGTATATCGGAGCATGCGATCTTCGGTAAGTATATTGAGCTTCGCGGGAGAAACAGAAAGCAGCCGCCGCGGACAAAGGAGGAGTTCAAGCGGCGTGAGGTCACGAGGATCAACAGTCAGCGACCGCCGGAGGAACGCGTTACAGGCTCAGTGATCGAGGCTGAAAAGCGGCTGTTATCGCTGATGGCTCAAAGCAAGCGTTTGTGCCTCAGGGCGGAAAGCATCATGAAACCGGAGGAATTTTCAAATAAGATATATGAAACGCTAGCGCGGCGTATGATAGAGTACGCAAAGCGGGGAGAGCAGGCGGATGCATCGGTGATACTGAACGAGTTTTCCGGTGATGCGAACGCGGAGAATACCGCGGCTGCGGTGTTTTTCAATGACGAGGTGTATTCGGATGATGATGAAACATTGTACGATCTTATATATACCGTTAAACAGAATAAGCTGGACGCAAAACTCAATGCATCACAGGATGTGGAAGAGATAGGAAGGCTTATAGAGGAGAAAGAGATCCTGGAAAAGGAGCGCGCCGGATGGGGAAGGGGCGGAGCGGCAGAGGAATGAGCGTTCTGTTCGGCCCACCGGCAGTACAGGCAATTAAAAAGCTGCAGTGAGTTTTACCGCTGCTATATGATTAACTAACTTGGAGGAGAAACTATGAGTACAGAAAAAGATATTGCTAATATGACGCCAAAGGAGCTTGCCGAATATAAGGATATGCTTGAAAAAAAGCGTAACGTAAAGCGCGGGCTTCTGGAACGCGGTAAAAAGCGCGGCTATCTGACCTTCAAGGAAATTGCCGATGCGCTTGAGGGCTTTGAGATATCGGCAGAGGAAATGGAAAAGACCTATGACAGGTTCGAGAGCGAGAAGATCGAGCTTGTAGAGGACATGGAAAAAGAGCTTGAGGAAATAGAGATCTCTAAGGAGGAGCTTGAGGATCTGTCCGTTCCTGAGGGCATAAGCATTGACGACCATGTAAAGATGTATCTCAAGGAGATAGGAAAAGTAGATCTGCTTTCGGCAGACGAGGAAACGGAGCTGGCCCGGCGTATGTCCGAGGGGGACGAGGAGGCAAAGAAAAAGCTTGCGGAGGCAAATCTTCGTCTCGTTGTAAGCATAGCAAAACGCTATGTCGGCCGCGGTATGCTGTTCCTTGATCTTATTCAGGAGGGAAATCTTGGACTTATAAGAGCAGTGGACAAGTTCGACTATACAAAGGGCTATAAGTTTTCAACTTATGCCACATGGTGGATACGTCAGGCTATAACAAGAGCTATAGCGGATCAGGCGAGGACTATACGCATACCGGTGCATATGGTCGAAACGATAAATAAGCTCGTGCGGGTATCGCGTCAGCTCGTCCAGGAGCTTGGTAGGGAGCCTACCCCTGAGGAGCTTGCGCGCGGACTCAACATGTCGGTGGACAAGGTTCGGGAGATATCGAAGATATCGCAGGAGCCGGTATCGCTTGAGACGCCGATAGGCGAGGAGGAGGACAGTCATTTGGGTGATTTTATCCCTGATGATGATGCGCCTGCGCCGTCTGAGGCAGCGAGCTATGTGCTTTTGAAGGAGCAGCTGGTAGATGTGCTGAAAACACTCACTCCGCGAGAGGCAAAGGTCCTGAAGCTGCGGTTCGGGCTTATTGACGGCAGACAGAGGACTCTGGAGGAAGTAGGAAAAGAATTCAAGGTAACAAGAGAGAGGATCAGGCAGATAGAGGCTAAGGCGCTTAGAAAGCTGCGCCATCCGAGCCGTTCAAAGAAGCTTAAGGATTTTCTTGATTAAGATGATGATCATATAGCGACAGCCCCCTTAATATTGAGGATAACAAGGAGAGATACATGGATTGGTTTAAGGTAACGATATATACTTCAACGGAGGGGATAGAGCCGGTGAGCGGCAGACTCATGCAGCTTGGTATAACAGGGCTTGAGATAGAGGATGAGAATGAGTTTAATGAATTCCTTGACGAGACAAAGGAATTCTGGGACTATGTCGATGATGAGCTTGTGGAGAGGATGCACGGGGAAACGCGGGTCATAGCATATGTGAGCGAGGATGCTTCCGGACGCGAGCTGCTGTCGGCCATACGCGGCTCTATGGCAGAGCTTGCCGGAATGGATGAGGAAAAACGGTTCGGCAGGCTTTATATTGAGGCAGAGGGAACAAAGACTGAGGATTGGGCGAATGCGTGGAAAAAGTATTTCCATACAATGGAGATAGGTCAACGGCTGCTGGTCAGACCGTACTGGGAGGATCCTGAGGGTGAAACTGACAGGATAGTATTCAAGGTAAATCCGGGCATGAGCTTTGGCACCGGCTCGCATGAGACGACTCGGTTGTGTCTCGAAGCGCTTGAAAAATACGTTACACCAGGCTGCAGGATGCTTGATCTGGGCTGCGGAAGCGGAATATTGTCTGTAGTGTCGCTGCTGCTTGGAGCGGAGGAAGCGGTGGCGGTCGACATAGACCCGAACTGTGTAGACACTGCATATGAAAACTCTGATATGAACGGCGTGCCGCGTGAAAAATATCACGTTATTGCTGGAAACGTTGTAACGGATCAGGAGGTACGGGACTTCATTTCACGCAATAAATACGAGGTGGTCGCGGCAAATATTGTCGCGGATGTTATAATAGGTCTTGCGCCGAAAGCGCGAGAGTATATGAAGGAAGGCGGCGTGTTCATCACGTCGGGTATAATCGATGGACGGCAGGATGAGGTCTGCGCAGCACTGGAGGAAAATGGTTTTACAGTCGAGAGCATGGACAGAAGAAAGGACTGGTGGTCAATTGTCTGCCGATAAGATAAGCAGCCGTGTCAACGCGTATTCCTGCGGAAAGCACAGGTTCTACACGGTCAAAGGCGGCGGGGCGAATTGGATAATAGGCGGTGTTCCGGAGGCTTCGGAGGAATACATAGAAGCGGCGCGCGGAGCTGACCGAATCGTTTTGCTGACAGCTAGACCGGAATTTGCTCAGTCTCTTTCAGCTGTGCTTGAGGTCAATCCTGATATACGGGTATATGCATCTGCGGCGGGACTGAGGAACATAAAGGAGATAGTCAATACCGGACTGAATGAACAGCTTGTAAAAGACGGTATGGAAGAGGACGGCATCCGGTTCCTTGCCGCGCCGGGACTGTGCTGGATGGATTCGGTCATAGCGCTGGCTGACGGCGTATTGTTTTCGGGAGAATTATTCTCAGGCTTTGACGGATCTGCTGTGGGACTGAAGCGTTATTATGAAGAAAATCTTGCTGTCAACAGCGGCTTTGTTCGGTCCGTTCTTGAAAAGCTGAGCGGCAAAGAAATTCGCGCGGTATGTCCTGCATATGGTATGACCTGTCCTCAGGGCAGTGTGTGCCTGAGCGCGGAGCCGGAGGAGCTGACTGCAAAATATATGGAATGGAGCAAAGCTCCTCGGAAGAACTGCATGGATGCGGTCATAATCTTCGCGAGCCGGTATGGATATACGCGCTCGATGGCGGAATGTGCGGCTGAGCTGCTTAAAGAACGATACAGAGTAACACTGCTGGACGCCGTGAGAGAAGACCGTGAAAAGCTGGTCTCAGCAGTGAATAGTGCCGATATACTTCTTATAGGAACGAATACGGAGAACAGGAATGCGCCGCGCGCGATATGGGATGCTGTGACAGCTCTTGATCTGGTAAACAAGCGCGGCATGAGATATCTCGTTTTCGGCTCGTTCGGCTGGGCGGGTGACGGTATGAAGCTGATAGACAGCACACTGTCCTCGATGGGTATGAAGCGTGCTGCAAAGCCGGTGGATGTGCTTTTGAGACCTGATGAAAGTGATTTTATGCGGCTGAAAAAGGCGGTGCAGGTCTTTCTTGAAGAGTAAAATGGAGGGAATGAGATCAAAATGATAGAGATAAGAGAGGCAGGGAGCAGAGAGGATATAAAGCGTATAGCGGAGCTTGCGGATATAATATGGCATGAGCATTTTCCGAAGCTCCTGTCGGCTGAGCAGATAGATTACATGGTGGATAAATTCCAGTCCTATGACGCGCTGTCAAACGCGGTGGAGAATGAGGGATACCGTTATTATATGGCGTATGACGGGGACGATCTGTTCGGATATCTCGGATTTCATGACGAGGGAGACGGCACGGTGTTCATAAGCAAGATATATGTCCGTGCAGATAAGCGCCGCTGCGGTGCTGCTACGCTTATGCTTGAAAAGCTCAGAGCTGATCTGCCTGAGACCAAGAGGTGGTATCTCACAGTGAATAAATACAATGAGGTGCCTATAGCGGCATATAAAAAGCGCGGCTTCAAGATATCCAGAGAGCAAGTAACGGACATAGGAAAGGGCTTTGTTATGGACGATTACATAATGGAGAAGCTTTTTTGACACAAGAAATGACAGCTGCCTGAATGGCAGCTTTTTCTTATATGCAGATCTCCGCTTCCGTGCGGAAGATCCGCCTATAGACTCAAATATGAATAACTTATGAACGGATAAACTGATAAATTTTTATCAAAAATTTGAAGGATAGGCAAGGGCACGGAAAAATTTTTTCTGCGTTTTTGTGCATAATGATTAATTGTTGTACTGCAAAAACAATGTTTTCACACTTAACTTACGAAAAAATGATAAAATAGGTATAAATACTTTTCAAATATCGAAAAATATGGTATAATGAGAGTACAATCAAATATTGTAGGAGGATTATGACATGACAGAAAACAAGACAGTTCTTGCATGGCTTGACGAGATGGTTGCAATGTGCAAGCCTGCAAAGGTCACCTGGATCGATGGCAGTGAAGAGCAGCTTGAGGCACTCAGAGCAGAGGCTGTTTCAACAGGTGAAATGATCAAGCTTAATGAAGAAAAGCTTCCGGGCTGCTATTATCATAGAACAGCGGAAAATGACGTTGCCCGTGTCGAGGACAGAACATTTATATGTACTCCGACTAAGGAAGAGGCAGGTCCTATAAATAACTGGATGGCTCCCGATGAGATGTACGCTAAGCTCAAGGCTTTGTACAACGGCTCAATGGAAGGCAGAGAGATGTATGTTATCCCGTATTCTATGGGTCCGGTCGGTTCACCGTTCTCAAAGATAGGTATCGAGCTTACAGACAGTATCTATGTTGTATTGAACATGGCGATCATGACAAGAGTCGGAAAGGCTGTAATGGATCAGCTTGGCGACAGTGACGATTTCGTAAAATGTCTCCATGCGAAGAAGGATGTAAATCCGGACGACAGGTATATAGTTCAGTTCCCGCAGGACAGAACTATATGGTCGATCAACTCGGCTTACGGCGGAAACGTTCTTCTCGGCAAGAAGTGCTTCGCGCTGAGAATAGCTTCATATTTGGGCTGGAAGGAAGGCTGGATGGCTGAGCATATGCTTATCCTTGGTCTTGAAAATCCGCAGGGCGAAGTAAAGTATATTTGTGCTGCATTCCCGTCAGCATGCGGTAAAACGAATCTTGCAATGCTTATCCCGCCGGAGTATCTTAAGGAAAAGGGCTACAAGGTATGGACAGTAGGCGATGATATAGCATGGCTTAGAATAGGTCCTGACGGCAGACTGTATGCTATAAATCCGGAGGCAGGCTTCTTCGGCGTTGCACCGGGAACATCAGTAAAGACAAACTTCAATGCTCTTGAGTCAACAAAGAAGAACACCATCTTCACAAATGTTGCTATAAATAATGAGGATATGACAGTTTGGTGGGAAGGTCTTGACAAGAATCCGCCTGTAGACGCTACAGAGTGGAAGGGCGCAAAGGTAAATGGTCCTGAGTATATAGCAAACGGCGGAAAGCTTGCTCATCCAAACTCAAGATTTACAGCTCCGGCAGTAAACTGTCCGTGCATCTCACCTGAGTTTGAAAATCCGCAGGGTGTTCCGGTAGATGCTATCGTATTCGGCGGCCGCCGCGCTAAGTGTGCTCCGCTGGTATATCAGTCGAGAGACTGGCAGCACGGAACATTTGTCGGCGCTACCATGGCATCTGAAACAACAGCTGCAGCTGCAGGTGCTGTAGGTGTTGTAAGACGTGATCCTATGGCTATGAAGCCGTTCGCGGGCTATAACATGGCTATGTATTGGGGACACTGGCTTGAGATGGGCAAGAAGCTCGGTGATAAGGCTCCGAAGATCTTCAATGTAAACTGGTTCAGAAAAGATGATGACGGCAACTTCATGTGGCCGGGCTTTGGCGACAACATGCGTGTTCTTCTGTGGATACTTGACAGATGCGCAGGTAAGGTAGATGCTGACGAGTGCGCTATCGGTTATGTTCCAAAGCCGGAGGATATAGATATTACAGATCTTGAGGACTGCAGTCTCGATACTATCAAGGAGCTCCTTACAGTTGATAAGGAAGTATGGCTTGAGGATGTTGAGAATATCAAGGAGTATTTCGCACAGTTCGGTGATACTCTTCCGCAGGAAATGGCAGACGAGCTTGTTACTCTCGAGAATAATCTGAAGAATATGTGATCATATCTGACGTAATAAAAAGGCGCCGCGGTCGTATGCGGCGTCTTTATTTTGTTTTTTGTTTGATCATATACAGAAATTACATAATGAAAGTGATGGTAGATCGGATGAAAAATGAATTGACTCAGGGTCCTGTGGCAAAAACAATGCTGCGTTTTGCCGTGCCTATGATAATGGGTGATATACTTCAGCAATGCTATAATATTGCCGATACTGTGATAGTTGGAAAATTTCTCGGTGCGGACGCGCTTGCAGCGGTAGGCTCCGCATTTGCGTTGATGACATTCCTTACTTCGATTTTACTGGGACTTGCCATGGGAAGCGGAACTGTGTTTTCTATTCGTTTCGGGCAAAAGGACGATACAGGGCTGAAAGAGGGGATCCTTGCATCGTTTACGCTGCTTGCCGTTGTTACGGTCGTGCTCAATGCTTTGATCTTTTTAGGATTGGACTGGATAATATGGGTCCTGCGTACACCTGAGGAGCTGACAGGGCTTATGAGAGATTATCTTATGGTCATATTTGCCGGGATGATAGGTATTTTTCTTTACAATTTTTTTGCCTCTCTGCTCCGGTCCCTTGGAAACTCTGTGGTACCGCTTGCCTTTTTGGCGGTCTCCGCCTGCCTGAACATAGTATTGGATCTTTGGTTCGTGGCGGGACTTGAACGCGGAGTTGCCGGAGCGGCTGAGGCTACGGTAATATCTCAATATGTTTCAGGGATAGGCATAGCTGTTTATACTAAAATAAGGTTCCCTGAGCTGCTTAAAAGGGAAAGGCGTATCAGGCTCAGGCTGAGCCGCATACGGGAGATAACCGGGTTTTCTGCCCTGACATGTTTGCAGCAGTCAATAATGAATTTGGGTATACTGGCAGTGCAGGGGCTGGTCAACAGCTATGGAGCTACCGTTATGGCCGCATTTGCGGCGGCTGTTAAGATAGACGCATTTGCATATCTTCCGGTCCAGGATTACGGAAATGCATTTTCGATCTTTGTAGCGCAGAATTACGGTGCCGGCAAAGCCGACCGCATAAAAAAAGGGATACGAGCCGCGTTTTTGACCTCTATGTCCTTCGGTATTGCTGTTTCCGTTTGCGTATTCGTGTTTGCTGAACCCTTGATGACACTGTTTATAGATGCGCAGGAAACGGCCGTGATAGCAGAAGGCGCCAGATATCTTCATATAGAGGGATCTTTTTATTTTTTGATAGCGGGATTATTTCTGCTTTACGGTCTTTACCGCGCAGTGGGAAGGCCTGGGATGTCGGTCGTGCTGACGGTCGTGTCGCTCGGACTTAGGGTGCTTCTGGCTTACGCACTATCGGCTGTACCGGCATTCGGGGTGGCAGGGATCTGGTGGTCGGTGCCGATCGGATGGTTCCTTGCCGATATTTTTGGGGTGATTTACTACCTCGCTAAAAGCAAAAAGCTGCTCAGATCTGAGAACAGCCGGATATAATACGAAATATTGGTCATTTTGCACATAGAAAAACTCTTTTTTAGGGTATGCATATTATACAAATGAATTTGATTGCTACGTGCTTTTAGTGAAAATCTGAACAAAAAAGTCTGTTTTTTTGCATGTTTTAAACAAAAGAAGTCTTGAAAATTTGATGAAAATGTACTATAATAAATATTAAGATATTAT
Organism: uncultured Clostridia bacterium; assembly: GCA_904420525.1. GTDB lineage: Bacteria > Bacillota > Clostridia > UBA1381 > UBA1381 > Ornithomonoglobus. The sequence goes on from CAJFVT010000080.1 coordinate 9,182, forward strand.
GCAATTTGACTTATTCATAATGGGGTTTGAGAATTGCAGGATAAATAAACTTTAGGGAGGTTTACCAATGGCGAAAAACGCGGCGGCAGTTGCTGCTCCAACTGCCAAGAAAAAACACACATGGGTACAGATCAAGCGCAATAAGTGGATGTATCTGCTTCTGCTTCCGGGCGTGCTGTACTTCGTTATTTTTAAGATAGTTCCGCTCTGGGGTATCTTCATCGCTATGAAGAACTACTATGCGGGAGTTCCGTTCATGGCGGCGGAATGGGTCGGACTCGATAACTTTATAAGGTTCTTCAGTTCGAACAGCTTCCTGCAGCTATTGAGGAACACGCTGATCATTTCGGGAATGAATATTGTATTCTATTTCCCGCTGCCGATCATATTGGCGCTCTTGTTAAATGAGATCAGAGTGCAGTGGTACAAGAAAGTGCTTCAGACTCTTGTATACGTACCGCACTTTGTATCTATGGTTGTCATCGCATCTATAACATTCATGCTTTTGAAGGAATCATCGTCCGATGCGACAACGGGCGGCGCTATCTTCGAGCTCACGAAGATGCTGACGGGAACAGGCGAGACGTGGCTCAGCGGAAAGGTAGCTATATACTGGGTGCTGCTTGTGCAGAACATCTGGAAGGAGACAGGATGGGGCACCATCATATTCCTTGCGGCACTTGCGGGAGTTGACGTAGAGCAGTACGAGGCGGCTATAGTAGACGGAGCAACTCGTTTCCAGCAGCTTATCTACATAACGCTTCCGGCTATCTTCAGCACGATCGTAACGATGTTTATACTGAGGATGGGAAGTGTTCTCGACACAGGATTTGAGCAGATAATCCTTATGCAGAACAGCTTGAACATGTCGTCAACGGACACGTTTGACACATACGTATATAATATAGGACGAGTCGACGGTAACTACGGATATTCAACGGCGGTAGGTCTGTTCAAGTCGGTAGTCAGTCTGATCTGTATCCAGGTAGCGAACAGATTGGCAAAGAAGGCCGGACAGTCAGGATTGTTCTAAGGAAAAGGAGGAGACATTACAATGATTAGTATAAAGAGAAAAAGTCTCGGCGATATTGTAATGGACGTAGTGATATACTTCCTGCTAACAGTATTGGCAGTGCTGATGGTAATACCGTTCATATACGTTATAGCGGCGTCATTCGCAACAGAGACTGAGATCCTGTCAAGACCGATATTCCTTATACCTGAGGATCCGACGCTTGATGCATATAAGAGGATATTCGATATGAACGATATGGGAGCGACGGTGTTGCGTTCGCTGGGCATATCGATAGGAGTAACGGTAGTGGGAACGATAATAAATCTGTTCTTCACTACAACGATGGCATACGGCTTGTCGAGAGGCGATCTTTACGGCAAGAAGGTGCTTCTGAACATGGTATTGTTCACGATGGTATTCAATGGTGGTATGATCCCTACATTCCTGGTAGTAAGAGCGCTGGGGATGTATGATACATATGCGGCGCTGATCCTGCCGGGAGCAATAAGCGCGTATAACATGCTCATAGTAAGGAACTTTTTCATGGAGCTGCCGCAGGGACTTGAAGAGGCGGCGTCGATAGACGGCTGCACGGACATAGGCATATTCATAAAGATAGCGCTTCCGCTGTCACTGCCATGTCTGGCAACGTTCGGACTGTTCTACGCGGTAGGACATTGGAACAACTATTTCGGAGCATTGCTGTACTTGGCGGATTCGACAAAGTATCCGTTCCAGCTGGTGCTGAGGAACATGGTAATGATAACGTCAGAGGACACGCTGGATGGAGAGGATCTGCCGCAGGAGACCCTGAAGATGGCGGTAATCGTTATCGGTACAGTGCCGATCCTTATCGTTTATCCGTTCCTGCAGAAGCATTTTGCAGCCGGAGTAATGGTCGGAGCTATCAAAGGTTAAAAGGAGGAATCTGCATACATGAACAGTAAGAATAACTGGAAAAAGATATCTATGACGGCAATAGCTATGATGCTTGCGGCAGGTTCGCTTGCGGCCTGCGGTGACGAATCACAGCCTGTCGGGATAGATACGGCAAATCCGAAGATATCGGTAATGACTCAGGCAAACCAGACCTCATCAGCTGGACCTGACTCTCCTGTGGTTCAGGAAATGGAGAGATATCTCGGTGAGACTATGTCGGAGAAATACGATAAGCAGTATGATAAAGTAACGCTTGATCTTCAATGGACAGCGTCAACCGCGTATGATGAAAAGGTCACAGCGGCAATGGGCGCTAACGAGTATCCGCATGTAATGCTCGTTACAACTAGAAACTCAAGTGTTATCCAGAACTCGAAGGCAGGCACATTTTGGGATATAAGCGATGTGTTCACAAAGACCGATCCTAAATATGTTTCAGAAGAAAATCCTGAAGGATATGTTTATCCGAAGCTTGCCCAGGCAGATCCGACGATCAACAGGAATATATCAGTTGATGGTAAAGTTTATGGTATTTACCGTACCAGAGAATTGGGACGTCAGGGTATAACCTTCCGTCAGGACTGGCTTGATAATCTAGGTCTGGATGTGCCAAAGACGGTTGATGATCTGGAAGAGGTACTCAGAGCCTTCACGGAGGATGATCCGGACGGAAACGGTGTAGATGATACATACGGAATGATCGTAACCGTTTATCTTGACGGACCGCTGAACAACCTTGCAGTCTGGATGGGTTCACCGAATGAGTGGGGATATGATGAGGAAACTCAGACATGGAAGCCATGGTTTATGTCGCAAGGCTATTTTGAAGCCATGACAAAGATGCGTGAGTGGTACGCTGCCGGATATATAAACTCGAATATGGCTACTCTGGATTCGAACAGCTGGGATAACGACTTCCTGAATGGTGTCGGCGGTGTTCAGATAGACGTTGCAGACCGTGCAAGACGTAATGCGAGCAATATTCTATCGAATAATCCTGATGCTGTAGTTGATGTTATAGGTTATGTAACCAAGGATGAGAATACAGAGCCTAGAGTATGGCCTACGACAGGGTATAACGGTTATTATGTAATGCCGAAGCCATCAGTACAGACAGAGGAAGATCTTGACTTTATTTTGTCAGTGCTTGATGAATGTAACAGTGAATACATAATGGATCTGTGTAACTATGGTATTGAGGGAAGAAACTATACTGTGGACGAGAATGGAAAGGCTGTTAAGAATACGGATGCTGCGCTCACAGCTGAGTATAATGACCTCAATCAGTTCTCAATGGGCATTCCGCCTATGCAATTGACAACTGCGTATGCTAACAAGGCGGCAGAAAAGGTAGAGCAGGTTTACGAGGAGAACAGAGAATATGCGATAACCAATCCTATGGCTCCGTATACCTCGGATACATATTCTATTTCCGGTACGCAGCTTGATGCTATCATAGCCGAAGCAAAAACCAACTATATAGTTGGCAATATTGACGAAAACGGCTGGAAGGAAGCTATTGAGCAGTGGCTCAAGATGGACGGTGACCTCGTTATAGAGGATTATACAAATGCGTATAATGACGACACGTCAAATCAAGATGAAAATGGAAATGTAGTGGTGCCTGA
>CAJFVT010000081.1 GCA_904420525.1 uncultured Clostridia bacterium
ATTGTACGTTACCTCCTTAGATTATTCGCATCTGGGGTCGATAAGCTTAACAGCGTCATCAACTCTGCCGTATTGTCCCGAAGCCTTTTCGAGAGCCTCGTTCGCATCCATACCCTTTCTGATGCTTTCCATCATCTTACCGAGGTGAACGAACTTGTAACCGATAATTGTGTCGTTTTCATCAACAGCGAGCTTTGTGATATAGCCTTCTGCAAGCTCAAGATAGCGGGGACCCTTTTCGAGAGTAGCATATGTAGTGCCGACCTGTGAGCGAAGTCCCTTGCCGAGATCCTCAAGACCTGCGCCGATAGGCAGACCGTCCTCTGAGAACGCTGTCTGAGTACGTCCGTAGATGATCTGAAGGAACAATTCACGCATAGCTGTGTTTATAGCGTCGCAGACAAGGTCTGTGTTCATTGCCTCAAGGATAGTTTTTCCTACGAGGATCTCTGAAGCCATAGCAGCTGAATGTGTCATTCCTGAACAGCCTACAGTCTCAACGAGAGCTTCCTGAATAACGCCCTCTTTAACGTTGAGAGTGAGCTTGCAGGTACCCTGCTGAGGTGCACACCAGCCGACACCGTGTGTCAGACCTGAAATGTCCTTGATCTCCTTAGCCTGTGTCCATTTGCCCTCCTGTGGGATAGGAGCCGGACCGTGATATGCGCCCTTGGCAAGCGGGCACATATTCTGTACTTCTGATGAATACTTCATATTTTATTTCTCCTTTCACGCTGATGCAGACGCGCCGTCTGCGTCCTGGCACGGTATAAAACGGTAAGCATGAAGTTCCCATTCCATACCGTCCGCATATACATTATACCATATTTTTTTCTTTTCTTCAACATATATTTGTGATTTTCTTGGCAATAGATGAACAAAATTTTTCTTTACAAAACGCATATTATGTGCTATAATACTATTAGTTATAGTTAAGATAAGCTTAGTTTAGGAAAGGAAAGATAAGTATGAAAAAATTGATCGAGAAATTGGTTGAGGGCAGAGACCTCACCGCTGAAGAGGCAAAATATGCCATGAGGCTGATGCTGTCAGGAGAAGCTACCGATGCACAGAAGGCATCCTATCTGACGTCTCTTAGGATGAAGGGTGAAACGGTCGAGGAGATAATAGCTTCGTGCATGGCTATGAAGGAGACCGGCGCGTCTATCGCTCCGGGCGGCGATTATATCGACTTTGTAGGAACCGGCGGCGACGGGACGAACAGCTTCAATATATCCACGACATCGATGTTCGTCTGCGGCGCGGCGGGAGTTAAGCTTGCGAAGCACGGAAACAGGGCGGCATCGTCAAAGAGCGGTTCGGCGGATCTGCTTGAGGCTCTGGGCATAAATATAATGCTTGAGCCGGAACAGGTACTTGAATGCATAGATGAGATCGGGATCGGATTTATGAATGCGCAGAAGTTTTACAGCGCGATGAAGAATGTAGCGTATGTCCGCAGGGAGCTTGGCATAAGAACGATATTCAATATGCTAGGTCCGCTCTCCAATCCGTCTAATGCAAAGCATCAGCTTATAGGTGTGTTCAGCCGTGACGCGGTCCGCATGTTCGCGCGTTCAATGAAGGGCATGGGTGCGACAAAGGCGATGGTAGTATGCGGCGCAGATGGTATGGATGAGGTCACTGTGACAGGAAAGACCTTTGTGAATGAGATAAGAAACGGAGAGATCCTCGAATATGAGATAGATCCGCATGATTACGGTATCGAATATGCACAGCCGGAGGATATCTGCGGCGGGACCAGCGAGGAGAACGCCAAGATAGCTCTTGACGTGTTTAAAGGGGCGAGGGGACCGAAGCGTGATATAGTTCTTTTGAACAGCGGCTGCGGTATATATATAGGAGACAAGGCGGAGTCCATAGCTGATGGGATAAAGCTTGCGGCTGAGATGATAGATTCGGGCAAAGCGCTTGAAATGGTTGAAAAAATGGCCAGAAAGACGAGGGAGTTCGCATGATACTGGATAAGCTTGTAGCCTCGGCAAAAAAACGCACGGAGCTTGCGAAGGAGAAAAAGAGTCCGGCGGAGCTGCTGCGGGAGCTGGACAGGATGGAGCTTCGTAAACCGCGTTTTGCAAAAGCTATAGCAGAAAATAGCGGCGTGTCCATAATAGCCGAGATAAAAAAGGCGTCCCCGTCCAAGGGACTTATCCGTCCTGATTTTGACCATATGAAGATAGCGGAGGATTATTCGCGGTGCGGAATAGCCGCAATGTCGGTGCTTACTGAGCCGGAATATTTCAAGGGTGAGCTTGGATTTGTCTCAGATATAACCGCAAAATTTAACATACCGGTTCTGAGGAAGGATTTCACTGTTGACGAATATATGATATATGAGGCGAAGCTTGCCGGAGCGGATGCCATACTTCTTATAATGGCGGCGCTCACGGATGAGGAATTCAAGCGTTTCCACAGAACTGCCGATGAGCTTGGGCTGGATGTGCTCGTTGAGACTCATAATGAGGATGAGGTGAAGCGGGCGGCAGAATACGGCAGGATAATAGGCGTGAACAACCGTGATCTGCAGACCTTTGAGGAGGATATAACGACATGCGAAAGACTGCTGCCGTTTATACCGGAAGGGAAAATAAAGGTCGCTGAATCGGCGGTACGTACTCACGGCGATTATGCATATTTAAGCTCGCTTGGATTTGACGCTGCCCTGATAGGGGAGGCGTTCATGCGCAGGGATAACTTATCGGATGCGGTAAATGAGCTTGTATACGGAGCGGAATACCGCAAAAACTCATGAAGGGAGCCAATTTCATACATATGAACAGAATAGATGAACATTTTGCCGAGCTGAAGCGAAAGGGAAGGAAGGCGCTCATAGCGTTTCTTACAGTAGGAGATCCCAGTATCGAAGTAAGCGCGGAGGCAATAAAGACTATGCAAGCAGAGGGTGTGGATCTTATAGAATTGGGAGTGCCGTTCTCTGATCCGGCCGCTGACGGAGTAACGATCCAGAAGGCGGATGAACGCGCTCTGGCAAACGGAACTGATATAAATATGGTATTTGAGCTCGTATCGGAGCTGCGCAGTGATATAAAGATACCTATGACTTTCCTGCTCTATTATAATGTGATGTTTCAGTACGGACTTGAAGCGTTTTTTAAAAAATGCGCTGAGGTCGGTATTGATGGTCTTATCATTCCGGATCTGCCTTATGAGGAGAGCGGGGAGATAGCGGAATATGTGGACAAATACGGAGTTTATCAGATATTCCTCGTATCGCCTACCTCGGATGAACGCATAGAGAAGATCGCATCGCGAGCCAAGGGCTTCCTGTATTGTGTTTCATCACTCGGTGTGACCGGAGAGAAGTCAGAGTTCAGAACAAATTTTGAAAAATTCTTCGGTGATATAAAGAAATATTCACAGGTGCCTGCATGTGTGGGCTTTGGGATATCGAACGGTGAGCAGGTGCGCGAGCTTTCGGCGTATTGTGACGGTGCGATAGTCGGCAGCGCGATAGTTAAGGCTATAGCTGACGGGGATACTCTTGAGGAGCGTATGTCGAACCTCAAGGCAAAAATAAGAGACCTGAAAACAGGGATAGAATGATCAATAGATCCGGGAGAAAATAAAGGCTCCCGGATTTTTTAAAATCAGCCAACTTTTTGAATATACACACGTATAAATAGATAATTACAAATGTATATTTTAATAAATCAGGCTATTGCGGAACGAATGTTTCACAATAGCCTGTGATGATAAATATAAAGGGGCTGATTTTATGAATGAGACTATGATGGGGATCATACAAGCATACGGCTATTACGGTATATTTTTTCTCATATTTATAGAAAACATTTTCCCTCCGATACCATCAGAGGTGATACTGCTGTTCGGCGGTTCTGCGTCAGCGGCTTTAGGCCTGAGCGTTCCTGTCACGATCGTGAGCGCGACCTTCGGATCTCTGCTTGGCGCGCTCATGCTGTATTATATAGGTTATAGGTTCAATGCTGAAAAGCTCAAGAAGATATTTTCCGGCAGATTGGGGAGGATGACGCGCATAAAGCCTGAGTATGTGGATATATCGGAAAAGTGGTTTGCGAAATATCAGAACAAGGCTGTTTTGTTTTGCCGCTGTGTGCCGCTGGTGCGCAGCTTTATATCGATACCGGCCGGATTTTCTAAAATGAGGCCTCTGCCGTTTGCGCTGCTTACAGCGGCCGGAAGCGCTGTCTGGAACTCAGTCCTAATCTTTGCCGGAGTTGCTCTGGGGGAAGCGTGGGCAAGGGCTCTGCCGTATATAGACAGATATTCAAGATTTATAGCGGTCGCAGCAGCGGCAGTGCTTGCGGTTCTTATAGCAAGCCGTGTGGTAAGCAAAAGGAAGAAAGAATAAGCCGGAGGTCCGGCGCAGGAAACGGAGGAACGCATCTGTGAATGAAAAAGCTATGATCAGAAGATGCCGCAGCGGTGATGCGGATGCGTTCAATGAGCTTATACGCAGATACTATACATATGTGATCAGATATCTTATGAAGCTTACCGGAGATCAGTATCTGTGTGAAGATCTGACGCAGGAGACTTTTTTAAAGGTCATAAGGAATATAGACCGATACGATCTTTTATCTGATGCAGGCTTCGGAACATATATCATAACTATAGCGAGAAATACATATATAGACTATTACCGAAAGGAAAAGGGCGGTGTGATACCATTTGAAGATGTGGAAATATTCGCATCGGACTTTGAGGACAAGGTGGTAGCAAAGCTGGAATATGAACAGGTGCTGGAGCTTATGGAGAAGCTGCCGGAAACGCAGCGTGAGGCTCTGCGGCTTAAATATATCGATCAGCTTACACTCAGGGAAATAGAAGCGTTGACCGGGGTTGAGCAAAAAACGATCAAAAGCCGCATATTTGAGGGAAAGAAAAAGCTCAGGAAGCTGATAGGAAAGGGGAAATAAAAAAATGAACGGTGCAGAAAAAATGATAAGGATACTGGAGCCGGAAATAGAAAAAAAGTGTACAGAGATGCGAAGAAGGAGACATGATCATCTTGCAGCCATGATGTTCGGAGTACTGGCGCTTTTTATTCTGACAGTCCCTGCTCTGCTCGTATATTTCGGTATGGGAGTGCTGCTACTTTTGATCCCGGCGGCTGCGGCAGCTGCGGCGTTTTTGCTGCTTTCTCCGGTACTCTTCCGCGGAGGACTGCTGCATGAATAGGTTTATAGAACAGCTTGATTTCAGAAAAATATTTATAGGGTATATAATATTTGCGTTTCTTGCCGCTGTTGGCTTCGGCGGCGCGGCGGCAGGTCTTAACTGGGATAAGATATCGTTTGCCGCGCAGTATATCGCGGCGGGGCTTGAGCTTAATGTGGGAGAGAGGCCATCGGCACAGATAGAGAAGATGTCAGAAATATCGCTTTGCTCTGAGTCGGTTCCGGATATATTCATACTAAAAAACGATAATACCGTGGTGTTTTCAACAAATCCGGAGCTGGCAGAGGAGGGGGACAGATTTATACTTGATCGTTCTGCGAGCGGCTTTCTGGAGTATGAAGGCGGGAACGGAGCGGTGTACAAAGCGGTCGATAAATCGGATTTTATTCTGGCATCGCTGCTTCCGGTCGACCTTACCGATATATCAGAGCAGTACCGCGACGAATATTTTTTTGAACAGGACTTCAAGGCTGACGCCCTGCATCTTATAAGCTATATGGGAAGTGATACAGAGGGGAACAAGATCTGTATAGTAAGTCCGTCGGCGAGCATGGGAGCGGGAATAAGCTCTGTCAAGGCGGCTGCAGCTGCGGCGGTGTTCGTGTTCATGGTCTATTGGCTGCTTGCCGCGATGTGGATATATCAGAACGCGCTGAGAGCGGGACTGGCAGCTCCGTTATGGGGTATAGCGGTGCTTTTGACAAATGCTGTTGGTATAGTTATCTATGAGCTGTATAAGCACAGCAATGCCATATGTCCTTACTGCGGTTCGGTTCAGGAGCACGGAGGCATGTTCTGCGTGCGCTGCGGCAAAAGGCTTGCAGAGGTATGTGAGAACTGCGGCGGGAAGGTCGGCAAAAATGATAAGTTCTGCCGCCGATGCGGCAGAAAGACCGGGAACTCAAAAGAAGAATAAGAGACTGTCGATTTTAGCGCAGACTGCCAAACAGCTTTGTGAAGCCATTTATCTAAGAACGAAACGCACAGCTCGGACTGTGCGTCTCAGTGCTTTTGTCTCGCAAAAGCAAGATCTTTGGTTTGCCCGCGCTTTCCTGCGAGGTGCGCATATGCCATCGTGTGTGTTTCGTTCTGCATTTAAAACCAAGCGGTCTTGTGAATCATTAATATGACAGCAGAGACTGCTCATTTAAGTGTTTTGCTAAGCTCGATCATTTGAGGCGCTATTTTTTTGCGCTGTTTCTTTGTCAAAAGCCTGAACAGCGGATAGGCTGCTGCTATAATCGCTATTCCGATCATGCCTATTACAGTGCCTGTCAGGAAAAGCTCCCATTCGAGTGAGCAGCACATACCGAAACCGAGGACAAGTGAGCCGATGACCCCGGCTGTGACTGAAGCCACGGTTCCGGGTCTTTCTGCCTCCTTATCGAGCCGCCGGAGCTTGTCGAGTACACTCTCCTCGGAGGGCATGTATTTTTTCAATATCCTATCTATCTCCTCCTGCTGTTTGGACGAGTAGGTATAGCTGAATTTTTCTTTATCGTCCTTCATATCAAAAACCTCCGATATTTATTTTAAGCTTTTTTTAATGGTTGAACGTGTTAAAGCTGTATTTTTACGCAGAAAATACTGCCCTTTCCCGGCTCGCTTTCCACTGATATCTCGCTTCGGGTTATATCGATAACTCGCTTTACAAGGGCAAGTCCAAGCCCGTTTCCCTTTGAGGCATGAGAGGTGTCGCCCTGATAGAATTTTTCAAAAATATGCGCGCCGACCTCCGGACTCATGCCGCATCCGGTATCCTGTACGTGCACAAGGGCGTATTTGCCGTCCTGCCTGAGACTTACAGATATGGTACCTTTTTCAGGCGTGAATTTGATCGCATTCGAGAGCAGATTGTTCCAGACAAGGCTCAAAAGCTCCGGATCGGCATTTATGATAATGCCGTTTTCTATATCTGTGCGCAGCTCAAGCTCTTTCTTGTCAAGCTCGTTTTCGAATGAAAGCAGACATTCTATAAGCTGTTCGCCGAGATCATATTTTTCAGAGAATAGGAATATTTGCTGGTTTTCAAGCTTATTGAGCCTGAGTATATTAGTGATAAGCTCTGCAAGACGGCGCGATGCGTTTGTTATGGCTTTTGCGTATTCCATCCGTTGCTCGTCTGAAAGCTCCGGCAGCTGCAGAAGCATGCCGTAGTTCTGCATGACGGCCAGAGGGGTTTTCAGCTCGTGTGATACGTTTGCGATAAAATCGGTGCGAAGCGTTTCGATCCCTGATAATTCCTCAGCCATCTTATTGAAACCGGCTATGATCGTATCAAATTCATTTATGCTGTCATCGCCGTATAAAGGCTCTATACGGACGCTGAAATCGCCTGCGGTGATCTGTTCTGCCGCCTTGAGTATACGCTTTACGGGACGCTCGACAGTGAATTTTCGGTATATCTCATATATAGCTGTAAAAATGAGACTCAGGAATATAATATTGAAAAATGTAGCAGGCGCGTTCCTGCGCACTGTTTCCTCGTCAAGCTCCATATAACGCAGGAACAGAAGAATACAGCAGGTGACGATAAAGGCGGAGGCGGTAAAGAATATCATATATCTTGCCAAAGTGAACAGCCTGCGCCGCGCGGTCCTGCTCAGCTTCATTTTATCACCGCCTTATAGCCCAGACCGTGGACTGTGACTATCTCAAAATCGCTGCATTCTGAAAGCTTGTTCCGCAGCTTTGTCATATAAACGTCCACTGTTCTGGGACCGGAGCTGCTGTCAGCATCCCAGAACTCATCCATCAGCTGAAATCGCGTGAAGGTTTTTTTGGGGTACGAAAGAAGCTTGTAAAGAAGATCGAATTCACGCGCTGTAAGTGGTATTTCAGTTCCATTCAAATATGCCGTATGCTCCTCTGCATCCAGCATAAGACTGCCGACGGTCAGCTTTTTGCTGGCGGCTATCTTTGCCCTGCGCAAAAGCGCGCCTATTCGCAGCAGCAGCTCGTCCAGATCCACCGGTTTTACCATGTAATCGTCTATTCCTATACGAAACCCGCGCTGCTTTGCAGTAAAGTCGCTGCGCGCTGTCATGAAAAGTATAGGTATGCTCTCATTAAGACTGCGGACTGTTTCGGCAAACTCAAACCCGTCCGTGCCGGGCATCATTATATCCGAGATCATAAGATCAAACATATTGCAGTACATTGCGTCATATGCCTCATCGGCGCTCAGGCAGCCTTGGGCGGTATAGCCGTTACGGCTTAGAAACGAGCAGACTGTTCGGTTAAGCTCTTTGTCGTCCTCAACGACCAATATCTTGAACATAGCAGACCTCTCCTTGCATTATTTGGGCAATTGCAAAACGTTCGTTTCACAATTGTCCATATGATTATTAAATATATTATACTATATGAATGTTAAAGATTTGTTAAAATGCTTGTTTTCGTACAAATTTTTTTGTGTTTTTTATAAATTCATTACGAAATTGTTAACAATGCGAATGGACTTTAAATAACAACTGCGGTATAATAAACAAAATAGCTTTTTCAGAGGAGGCGCTTATTGTATATGAGGCGTGTTTTCGGATATATAAGGCCAAAGCTGAGGCGCATAGCCGCCGGACTTGCGGTGAAAACGGCCGGGACGGTCATGGACCTGTTCATACCGTGGATACTGGCATATATGATAGATAACGTCGTGCCGCGGAGGAGTATGCCGCTCATCTTTGTCTGGGGAGCTGTAATGGTGATATGCTCCGTGCTGGCGCTTGCCGGAAACGTAATAGCGAACCGCATGGCGTCCTCGGTGGCGAGAGATGCCACAAAGGAGATACGTCATGACCTGTTTTCAAAGATCACATATCTTTCGTGCAGACAGACAGATGGATTTACTCTCCCGTCGCTGATCTCGCGCTTGTCAACGGATACATACAATATCCATCAGATGATAGGGATGAGCCAGCGCTTGGGCGTGCGCGCGCCGATACTGCTGCTTGGCGGAATAGCGGTAACAATGACGCTTGAGCCGGTGCTGACGCTCGTTATGCTCGCAACGATCCCGCCTTTGGCGTTCATAGTATGGACTGTGGCAAGGAAGGGGACGCGTCTTTATGCGCAGCTGCAGAAAAAGATCGACCGTATGGTACGTATAGTCAGAGAAAATGCCGCCGGCATACGCGTGATAAAGACTCTATCGAAAACCGAATATGAGAAGGAGAGGTTTGAAGAGGTCAATAGGGAAGTTGCGGATGCCGAGAACAAAGCCAAAAGCAATATGGCGATATCCAATCCGGCAATGAATCTTTTTCTGAACATCGGTCTTACTGCGGTCATCCTTGTAGGAGCTTTCCGCGTAAATGCCGGTGTGAGCCAGACCGGAAAAATAATAGCGTTTATGACGTACTTTACAATAATCCTCAACGCGCTGCTGTCGATAAACAGGATATTTACAATAGTCTCGCAGGGCTATGCCTCAGCGGAACGAATTGCCGGAGTGCTTGACGCTCCGGAGGAATGCGAAATACTTCCGCCTGATCATGTTGAAACTGATGATTACATATCGTTTGAAAATGTTTCCTTTTCATATAACGGCGGCTCGGATCAGCTCAGGAATATCAGCTTCAGTCTGAAAAAGGGACAGACTCTGGGGATAATAGGCCCTACAGGATGCGGCAAAACAACGCTGATCCAGCTTCTGCTGCGTTTTTATGATGCGGGCAGCGGAGTTATAAGGATAGAAGGAGATGATATACGCTCCATCCCGCTCGACAAGCTGCGGGGCCGGTTCGGGATAGCGTTCCAGAATGATTTCATATTGGCGGACTCTATCGAGGAAAATGTGTCGTTCGGCAGGGAGCTTGAGGAGAAGGCTGTGCTTGCCGGACTTTCCGGAGCACAGGCGAGCGGCTTTGTAGACCAGCTTGACGATGGAATAAGGCATAGGCTTGCCGCAAGAGGAACTAATTTAAGCGGCGGACAAAGGCAGAGGATACTGATCTCCCGAGCTTTGGCGGCTGATCCGGAGATACTGATACTTGACGATGCGTCAAGCGCGCTCGACTATAGAACGGATGCCGCGTTAAGGCGGGCTGTGAATGAAAACTATTCAGGGACAACAACGATAATAGTCGCGCAGAGAGTCAGCTCCGTAAGCCGGGCAGATCTTATTATAGTTATGGACAGCGGCGAAGTTGCCGGATTGGGAACACACGAAGAGCTGCTTGAGACCTGTGAGGAATACAGGCTGACTGCCGAGTCGCAGATGGGCGCCGGTATGGAGAACGGGGGTGTGCAGGTTGAGCAGTCATAATAAAAAGAAAGTGAACAGGAAATATATAATATCAAGACTGTGGGGATACATATACAAATATAAGCAGCTTGCGATCTTGGCGTTGCTTCTGACTGTGTCCAGCAATGTTCTGGCACTCATAGGGCCGGCTCTGTCAGGGAGGGCTATAAACGCGATAGAGCCGGGAACGGGGGCAGTAGATTTTAAAAGAGTATTTTTTTACTGTTCGTTGATGGCGGTATTCTACATTCTTTCCTCGGTTCTTTCGTATATCCTTTCGCGTGTCATGATAAAGCTCAGCAGAAATATAGTTTTCAGGATGAGAAAGGAGGTCTTTGACAGGCTTATGGATCTGCCAGTAGGATATTTCGATTCGCATCATACCGGTGACATAATAAGCCGTATATCCTATGATATAGATACCGTAAACACCTCGCTTTCGAATGACCTTCTTCAGATATGCACCAGTGTCATAACGGTAGCAGGCTCATTTTTGGGGATGCTTATGATATCGCCGCGGCTTCTGCTGATATTCTCGGTAACAATACCAGTAACTATCATTTTCACAAAGCTGAGGACTGCAAAGGTACGTCCGCTGTTCAGGCTCAGATCAAGGAAGCTGGGCGAGCTGAACGGCTTTTCTGAAGAGATGGTATCGGGGCTGAAAACGATAAAGGCATACCGACGCGAGGAAGCGATGATAAAACGGTATGACGCTGTCAACGAGGATGCGGCCGATGCTTATTACAATGCGGATTATTATGGAAGCACCGTAGGCCCATCGGTAAACTTCATAAACAATATATCGCTAGTGCTGGTGAGTGCGGGCGGAGCGGTGCTGTATCTTTTGTCTATGCTGACGCTTGGGGACGTATCGTCGTTTGTGCTTTATTCGCGTAAGTTCTCGGGACCTATAAATGAGGCCGCTAATATCCTAAGCGAGCTGCAGTCAGCATTTGCGGCAGCGGAGCGGGTATTTTCGCTTATGGACGAGCTGCCTGAGAAGAAGGATGCTTCCGGAGCGTCTGCGCTTAAGGATGTCAAAGGCAGTGTTCGGTTTGAGCATGTCAGGTTCGGTTACGGTGAGCGGGAGATAATCCATGATCTGAGCTTTTCCGTGAAGCCGGGGTCAACTGTGGCTATCGCGGGGCCTACAGGCGCGGGAAAGACGACAATAATAAACCTGCTGATGAGATTTTACGATACTGACGGAGGCAATATTTTTATAGACGGCAGGGACATAAAGACGCTTACGAGAAGCAGCTTGCGCGGAGCGTTTACTATGGTGCTGCAGGATACATGGCTGTTCGGCGGAACGATAGCGGAAAATATAGCTTACGGCAGCGAGTCCGCGTCTATGGATGAGGTAATAAAAGCCGCAAAGGCAGTCCGTATACATGATTACATAATGTCGCTGCCCGATGGCTATGATACTGTGCTGAGTGATGACGGAGTAAATGTTTCAAAGGGGCAGAAGCAGCTTATAACCATAGCCCGTGCGATGTTGCAGAATTCGCCTATGGTCATACTTGACGAGGCCACCTCTAATGTTGACACGAGAACGGAGCTGCGCATACAGGAGGCTATGGATAGGCTGACGGAGGGCAAAACGAGCTTTATAATAGCTCACAGACTGTCAACGATACAGAACGCCGACATGATACTCGTTATACGTAACGGGGATATCGCCGAGTGCGGCACGCATGATGAGCTGCTCAAAAAGGGCGGTGTATACAGCAGCATGTATAAGTCGCAGTTTGTATAAATGGATATATGGAAAAACAAATTTGTTGACAAAAGGCAGATTTAAAGATATAATATTGATGATACAATTAAAATTGGGAAGGGAATGGATCATATGAAAAAGCTTACAGCCTTACTTACCGCGGCAGTTATGTTTTCAGGCACCGCTGCAATGGCGTTTTCTGATACGAACGGACACTGGGCGGAGAGCGACATAAATGCAATGACGGCCGAGGGGATCCTGAACGGCTATGAGGACGGCAGCTTCAAGCCTGACGCGCCGATAAGCCGTGCGGAATTTTTAAAGATCATAACAACGAAATACGGACTCGTTGAGCAGGATAACGCATATGTGATGTGGTCGGATGTGAACGCCGATGACTGGTACGGCAGATATTCTGCCGCAGGGCTGCTACTGCTGCAGTTTGACAATGCGGAGCTGAGACCTGAGGAACCGTTAATGCGCTGCGATGCCGCATATGCGATACTCAATATCTACAGCATAGATATCGACTATGAGAGCGGCTCAGCAGCCGGTATGGATGATTATGCGGAATTTTCGGACGATTCGGATATCGCCGCAATAGTTTCGACTGCGCTTGATAATGGGATAATGCAGGGCAAGGGCGGCAGCTTTGAGCCGTATGCGCCGCTTACGCGCGCGGAGCTGTGTACGCTCATAAACAGGCTCGAAAGTGACGCGGATGTTTCTCTCATAAATATCCTTCTGAGCAGCATGATCGTTCCCGTAGACGGTCAGACAGGAGGGGACGAAACGGCAGCGGAACAGACTGACGGTGTGCTTTCCGCGCTTGAACGGACCGTATTCGATCTTGTCAACATTGAGCGCGACAATGCGGGGCTTGAGGCTCTGGAATGGGATGATGAGCTTGCGGCTGTTGCGAGAGCGCACAGCGAGGATATGGTCTCCCGCGGATTTTTTGACCACACTGATCCGGACGGACTCAGCCCGTTCGACCGTATGCGCAATGCCGGTATAGATTACACAGCGGCAGCCGAAAATATAGCAGCCGGAGCGTCAACGGCTGAGGCGGTAATGCAGATGTGGATGAATTCGGATGGACACCGAGCGAATATTCTTGATCCTGATATGAAAAAAATCGGCGTGGGCGCAGCGCAGGGAGGCGAATACGGTATTTACTGGACACAGTGCTTCACTGACTGAGACCGTGCGCGGCG
>CAJFVT010000082.1 GCA_904420525.1 uncultured Clostridia bacterium
AGGCACATGCACATTCCTATGGCAAACGGTATGCCGCCAACTATCCCCATTATCATTGATACAAAATTCTTCTTCTTCATTTTGAAAAACCTCCGTAAATTTTGTGGTTTGATTTATTTTGTGACTAAAGTATAGCAGTCTATTGTTTGGGTTTGGTTTTAGATTTGTTTCAGAATTGTTAAAAATAATTTATTTAAATCAAAAAAGATGACAAAGCATAAAAAATATGGTATACTATATACGATCCTGATTTGAATGACTATTGCAAGGATCATGAAAAAGCATAAACGCCAAGAAGAATATATGGAGGGAATCATAATGACGGTCAAAACGATAGTTTTAACAGTGCTTATCGCTATATTTCTTATTCTCGCGACAGCTGACACAGTCAGCAAGCTGCATGGAAAGGGCAAATAACACTGCAAAATTTTTACTAAAAATTTTATTCAGAAAAAACGACTTTTATATTGACAAAACACCTGTAAGGTGGTAAAATAGAATGGATAAAGAGAGGAGCGGATATTATATGCACACCGGGTTTTTAAATTTTACTGCGGCAACACCTGTTTCTTACCGGAACACAGTTCCTCTTTGTTTTCGTTTTATAAATTATTGACAATGAAATTTTCTCATTGTCTTTTTTTTTGAGCCGCACAACGGAATATGGACACGGCCGTGACAGACCCGCTGCACAAGGGCGCTTTACGGTGCGTACAGGATGAAAGGAGTTATAAACATATGAAAGGACAGTTGATTCTGGAGAACGGGCAGCGCTTCACGGGTGAATTGTTCGGCGATATAAAGGACATCGTTGGTGAGATCGTTTTTACTACCAACATGACCGGATATCAGGAAACGCTGACGGATCCATCCTATGCAGGACAGATCGTTACAATGACCTTCCCTCTGATCGGAAACTACGGGATAAATCTTGATGACAATGAGGCTAAGCATACCAATCTCAAGGGGTTTGTTGTGCGCGAGAAGTGCGATTACCCCTCGAATTTCCGCAATGAAATGAACATCGATGATTTCCTCACCGAGGAGGGCGTGGTAGGTATAGAAGGGATAGACACCCGCGCGCTCACAAGGATAATACGTGACTATGGCTGCATGAAGGCAGTTATAATGCAGGGAGAGCCTACGGAGGCGGAAGCGGAAGCTCTCATGAGTACACTTGACAACAGCAAGGTCATTCTTTCTACTACAACAGACGAAAGCTATGTGATAAATCCGGGCGGAAAGCCGCACGTTGCTTTTATAGACATGGGCGCCAAGGACGGTATACTGCGTGACCTTCAAAAACGCGGCTGCAAGATAACCGTATTCCGTGCCGATGCAAAACCGGAGGATATAGAGGCTGCCGGTCCGGACATGGTATTCCTTTCAAACGGGCCCGGAGATCCGCTCGATGCTCCCGGAACTGTAGATACCATAAAGGCGCTCATAGGCAAATTCCCTATCTGCGGCATCTGTATGGGGCACCAGATCATCGGTCTTGCCCTCGGCTGCAAAACAGCAAAGCTCAAGTTCGGTCATCACGGCGGAAATCATCCGGTAAAGTATTCTGAGACCGGGATATGCTACATCACCAGCCAGAACCATAACTACATCCTTACCGATTATCCAGATGATGTTGAGGAATGGTTCACAAACGTAAACGATAAGACCTGCGAGGGGATACGCCATAAAACGCTCCCGATACTGAGCGTTCAGTTCCATCCGGAAGCGTCGCCTGGTCCGCTTGATTCGGGCTGGCTGTTTGACAGATTTTTAAAGGAGGTAAACTAAAATGCCTTTAGATAGATCAATTAAGAAGGTACTCGTAATAGGCTCAGGCCCCATCGTTATAGGTCAGGCGGCAGAGTTCGACTATTCCGGCACACAGGCATGCCGCGCTATCGAGGAGGAGGGTATCGAGGTAGTTCTCGTAAATTCCAACCCGGCTACGATAATGACAGACAGAGGCATGGCGTCCGATACATACATCGAGCCGCTGACTGCCGATTATATAGAAAAGATCATCGCGCGCGAGCGTCCCGATTCGGTCATCGCGGGAATGGGAGGTCAGACCGGCCTAAATCTCGCGTGTGAGCTGTATGACAAGGGTGTTTTTGATAAATACGGTGTAAGAGTTATAGGCACTTCCATAGAATCCATCAAGGAGGGCGAGGACAGAGACTCGTTCAAGCAGCTCATGGAGCGCACGAACCAGCCGATCGCGCCATCCGAGATCGTAACGACAATGGAGGACGGAAGAAAATTCGCTGAAAAGATCGGGTATCCGGTAATTGTTCGTCCGGCATATACGCTCGGCGGCACCGGCGGCGGTATCGCGGAAACTCCGGAGGAGCTTGAGACCATCCTCGCGCAGGGACTGCACCTTTCGCGCGTAGGACAAGTCCTTCTCGAAAAGTCGATAGCCGGCTGGAAGGAGATCGAGTTCGAGGTAATGCGCGATGGCGCCGGGAACTGTATAACCGTTTGTCCTATGGAAAATCTGGACCCTGTAGGCGTACACACCGGCGACTCAATAGTTGTCGCTCCTACGCTCACGCTTGCCGACAAGGAATTCCAGATGCTTAGAAAGGCAGCTATAGACATCATCAATTCCATCGAGATCAAGGGCGGCTGCAACGTTCAGTTCGCGCTCAATCCAAAGAGCTTCGAATATGCGGTCATAGAGATCAACCCAAGAGTAAGCCGTTCATCAGCGCTTGCTTCAAAGGCTACGGGATATCCCATAGCGAAGATAGCCGCAAAGATCGCGCTCGGCTATAATCTTGACGAGATAAAGAATGCTGTTACAGGCAAGACCTACGCCTGCTTTGAGCCTATGATAGACTATGTGGTAACAAAGATACCAAAGTGGCCGTTTGATAAATTCTTCAGCGCAAAGCGCAGGCTCGGAACAAAGATGATGGCTACCGGTGAGGTCATGGCTATAGCAAACAGCTTTGAGGCTTCGCTGCTCAAGGGCGTGCGCTCACTTGAGATAAAGCAGTATACGCTTGAGCGTGAATCGTCCAAAAAACGCTCTATAAAAGAGCTGCGCGAAAGAGTTTGCGTTCCGGATGATGAAAGGCTTTTCGACCTTGCTGAGCTTATAAGAAGAAAGTATCATATAGAAAAGATAAACGAGCTTACAGGTATCGATCTCTTCTTCCTCAAAAAAATAAGCAATATCGTTGACGCTGAGGAAGAGCTGAAAAAGCTTACTATAGACACGATAGATGCCGAGACCATGAAGCGATATAAGAAGATGGGCTTCTCGGACAAGGGTATGTCGGAGCTTATGGGCTGCCATGCAAATGAGGTCTACGATAAGCGGGTATCATTCGGCATCGTTCCCGTATACAAGATGGTCGACACCTGCGCCGGTGAGTTTGAGGCAGTATCGCCATATTACTACTCAACGTACGATGAGGTCACGGAATCTGTACGCTCTGACAGAAAAAAGGTCATAGTTATAGGCTCAGGACCTATACGCATAGGTCAGGGAATAGAGTTTGACTACTGCTCGGTGCACAGTGTACTTTCACTTGAAAAGGCAAATGTAGAGACTATAATAATAAACAACAATCCGGAAACTGTCTCGACCGACTTTGATACCTCCGACAAGCTCTATTTTGAGCCGCTGACTGAGGAGGATGTTTACAATATAATCACGCTTGAGAAACCTGACGGCGTGATCCTGCAGTTCGGCGGACAGACAGCTATCAAGCTTGCAAACTTCCTTGCCGATATGAATGTTCCGGTACTCGGCACTCAGCCTAAGTACATTGACGAGGCAGAGGACCGCGAGAAGTTTGACGATATGCTCGAAAAGTTGCATATAAAGCGTCCTCAGGGCAAGGCCGTATGGACGGTCCAAGAGGGTATAGACGAGGCTAACCGTCTTGAATACCCGCTGCTGGTACGTCCGTCCTACGTGCTGGGAGGTCAGGGCATGGAAATAACGAGAAACGAGACCGATCTCGTCCGTTACCTCACCGACGCTTTCAAGAAGGACAAGAAAAATCCGGTGCTTATCGACCGTTATCTCGGCGGCCGTGAAATAGAGGTAGACGCTATCTGTGACGGCACAGACGTACTGATCCCAGGCGTTATGGAGCATCTTGAAAGAGCCGGTATACACAGCGGCGATTCTATCTCGATCTACCCGCCTCAGCACATACCTGAGCATATCATAAAGAAGATAGAGGACGTTACCTACAGGATCGCGCTCGAGCTTAAGGTTATCGGTATGATCAATATACAGTTCATAGAATTCAGAGATGACCTTTACATCATTGAGGTCAATCCGCGTTCGAGCCGTACCGTACCTTATATAACAAAGGTAACTAACGTGCCCGTTATAGACATCGCAACACGCATCATGCTGGGTGAAAAGCTCGCAGACATGGGCTATAGCTCCGGTATCGCGCCAGTGACCAACACCGTAGCGGTAAAGGTACCTGTATTCTCAACGGAAAAGCTGCCTAAGGTAGAGGTCACACTCGGACCTGAAATGCGCTCCACCGGAGAGGTGCTTGGTATCGGACTCAGCTTTGAAGAGGCTATGTACAAAGGCTTCCTCGCTGCAAAGACAACGGTTCCTCGTCCCGGCTCAACGATCCTGGCAACGATCAGAGACTTTGATAAGGAGGACTTCCTCCCGCTCGCTAAACGCTGCAGCGATTATGGCTGCAAGTTCATCGCTACAGAAGGAACTGCAAAGCTGCTGGAGGAAAACGGCATCTCGTGCCAGATAGCAAAGAAGATCGCCGAGGGCGTTCCAAATATCCTTGATGTTATACGCAGCGGCATCGTGGATATGATAATCGATATCCCGGCTAAGACCAATGATATCAATTCAGACGGCTTTAAAATAAGGCGTACTGCGATAGAAAGCGACATAACTCTCATGACAAGTCTCGACACATTTGGCGCGCTTGTAAAGGTAATGGAATGCAACTTCACTACAGACAAGCTCAATGTGATCTCACTCAATGACATAAAGGTTCGTGGATGATCATCCCCGGACCGCCAATACGATCCTGCCGCTAATGAGCGGCTGCGGCATAAAACTCTCCGGACAGGCCGTCGTAGAACACGTAAAGTAAGGATCTATGACAGGCTGTCTGTCTGGCGCGGAAAGGGCATATCGCGGTAAATTTGCGATATGCCCTTTCACATGTATTTAGCGTAACACCATGGTTATTTAGACACTTAAACCTTCGCTCAGCCATGCGCTTTCTCAAGTGTAAAATCGCGATAATTCAAAGGCGCTGTATAGATATGTTGATATTCCCTGCAACTGTTGAAAAGCTGCTTCTTATTACTTTTGCGCATTCCTCAATTTCTTCTCTTTTAACTCATATCTTCTTTAAAATACATAAAGCACTGACAAGCCGTCACAACGTCAAAGGTATCATCCGGGAAATCGATCGTTTCTGCGGAAGCGGCTATATATTTTATATCCATGCCGCTCTCCTCCGAAAGTCGGCGCGCGTGTGCAATTTGATTTTCGGATATGTCCGCCCCTGTAAAAATCGCACCATATTTATACATATTTCTCGGCAGGACGCCCGTACCCGTTCCTAAATCAAGGACTTTCTGACCTTTTGTACATAGACCCAAATCGATTATTCTTTTGTGAAATTCATCGGGGTAAATATCTCTATACTTCGCATAATCACTTGAAGTCTTGCCCCAATCAAATGTTTTTCCGTTATCTATGGTTTTTAGTGATGGCATTGAACGTTCTTCCTTTCTTTGCAGCGTTGTTAAACTTAATAAACTCTTTTCACAAAAAAGCTCGTTTCTTCTTTTTCACCAAACCCGTTTCTTTTATAAAAATGATATGCAGGTACAGTCCTTTCTGTAAGAAGCGCAATATACACTATGCCTTTATCTGCCAAAGCCTTTTCTATTCCAGCCAGAAATTTTGTCCCCATACCGCACCTCTGTCTTTCGGGAAGAATACCAAACTCATCGATCCAATATTCCGTTCCTTCATACCAGTGCTTAACATGACCTAAAGCCATACCTATCATGTTGTCATTTTCAAATAGACCAAATGATAAAGAATTTTTATTATCTGTCAATTCGGAAACATATAGTTGCAGCTGTTCATCTGTCCATGCATCGTTCCACGGCTCCTTAGAAAAAATATCTAACATAAGCTTTTTTATAGCGTCAATATGAGCAATGCCTAACTCCCGTATATCCATTTCTACCCCTTCCAAACTGAAAATGTATATTACCTCTTGCTATTAATGCAAGCCAATTGTCTAAATTTTTCGGCATGACCGGCTACGAACGATATATTTTCCTTTTCCTTGGTATGAATAATGATGACATATTTACATGCTCCATGGTCAATAATTTTATTTTTTTATCAATTCCGCCCGCATAACCTGTCAGGCTGCCGTTTGCGCCGACAACTCTGTGACAAGGTATGATCAAGGATATGGGATTGTGTCCAACAGCGCCGCCTACGGCTTGAGCAGACATTCCCGAAAGACCACTTTGTTCTGTAATTTTATTCGCTATTTCACCGTAGGTCATTGTTTGTCCGTAAGGTATAGCCAGCAATATCTCCCAAACTGCTTTACGAAACGGCGTAGTCTGCATTGCCAGCGGCGGTGTAAAATCAGGAGCTTGTCCGCTGAAGTAAATATCAAGCCAATGCTCAGCTTGTTCAAATATCGGCAAGAGTTTTTCCTCATGCAGTCCAGAAAGTGTGCTGCCAAAATATTTTTGCCCGTCAAACCATAAACCTATTAGTTTCGCTCCGTCAGACGCAAGCATAATGCCGCCCAATGGCGAATGATAGCTATATGTATATGTCACGATGCCCTACACCTCCAAAAACAAGCTCTTCATTTCAGTAATTGTGTCAATTCCCCTTATTTATTCAACTCAGCTCTGTCCATGTCCGTGACCGCAGTAAGCAGCTCAATGTCCTCCCTATGCCAGTTATAGCATTCTTGATAACAACATTTATCCTTTCGTTTCTTGAAAATACGGAAGGGCTCCTCGTTTGAGTTATCATATATATGACAAATGTCACTGACCGCTATCACATCCTTTACCAAATCCAACGCTCTGTTGTATCGGCTGATGATCTTGTCGGAAGGGACGTCATGTCCTCCGTCTATTACTCTTGACCTCACACGCGCAATATTTATCATAGGGTCAGATGTGAGTATATAGTAGCACCGGATAAAATATCCTTTTTCTTTTGCGCGCTGCAAAAGTTTCAGATTCCTGTCAGTGGACATTACAGTCTCAAAGCAAAATTCATCCATGTTGGCAAGGTGTTCTTCTCTCTGTTGTTCGGCAATTTGCGCTGCCTCAAGATCTGAGCATTTCAATATCTTTTTTATCTCATCGGCATTGATATAATCTATAGGCGGCTTTAGCAATTCCGTGAAAGTGCTTTTGCCGGAGCCGTTCGGACCTGCAAAAACGACGATCTCAGGCTTCTTTGTTTGCTCTGTTTCTTTCACTGTAACGTCCTCCTCCGATGCCTTTGCCTAAAACAGTCCTGCTGCCGTCCTCATTTATCTGATAAATTTCGTTGTTCTCACTGTCATACGCTACGATGGGTGATCCGAGTACCTTTTTCTTTTCTATGGCAAGTCTTACAGCGGCTTTAGCTCTTTTTACGACCTGCTCGTCTGTGATGTATTCGTTTCTCTCCATATTATCACGCTCCTGTCAAACAGCTTTACATTCTAGTTGTTGAAATATTGGTATCACTAAGTATATTATATCATGACATGTTGACAAAATCAATCAAGAATTTCAATTACAGGTCTCCTCTTTCAGCTGTATTTTTCATATCGGCACTGCTCTTGAACCGTATCGCCCAAAAGAGTGATTGCTTTTTATAAAATCTCTGACCATATCATCCGGTCATATTTCTTAATTTTTACAATGCCATGGTTGCTATTTTAATTTATTATATTACTATTGATTCAAATTAGCAATATATAATTAAAAATACCTCCTCACTTTTTTCATATATCCTCCATAAACCATTGTATCCTCTGCTATATATTCACAGCTAATATAAGCACAACTGTCGGCTGCACATGGAAATATCAAATAAGCTGCTTAACCTGTTATTTTCTCCTATACTTCTGGTTCCGGCTGTTTGGTTTATCAGGTATCGTCATTTCTATCAAACCAGCATTCAATGCAGGATGCAGATAATTTTTTCTAAATGTTGGTCTGTGTGACAGTCCTAAGCGTTCCATGAGCTGAGAAATTGATAGTTCCTTATCGCCCAAACAATTCAACAAAGCTCTGACTTGTTCACTAACTGGGTCGGTATCTGGGTCGCTGACTGGGTCGGTCTTGTCAAGTGCAGTCAAAGCATCAAGAATGATATTCATCATCAGCTCAACAAATCCCGTGCAGTCGGCTCTGCTGTCGGATAATGCAAGCGCGTCATAGTATTCCTGCTGCCGCTCCCGAATAAGCTCCTCGATAGGCAGCCAGGCAAACAGCTCATTCCATTGGCTCAGCATGAGCGTATGCCACATTCTGCCCATTCTGCCGTTTCCATCGGCAAACGGATGGATAAATTCAAACTCGTAATGGAATACACAGCTCTTGATGAGTATATGAAGCTTTGACTTCCTGTACCATCCCAAAAGGTCTGCGATCAATCCCGGCACATAATTCGCCGGGGGTGCGGCATGTATAAGCCGTTCACCCTCGAAGACGCCGACTCCGCCGCTTCTGAAACGCCCGTTTTCCTTTACAAGTCCATCCATCATAAGCCGGTGGACTTTTAGCAGATCGTCAATACTTAGCGGGTCAAGTGACAGCATAAGCTCATATGCTTCATAGGCGTTACGGACTTCTTTTATCTCCTGCGGTGCACCCAAAATACGCTTGCCGTTGAGCACTGCCGTTACCTGCTCCAATGACAGCGAGTTGTGCTCTATAGCCAGAGACGAATGTATCGTTTTTATTCGGTTTTCACGTCTCAATCTGGGACTGATACTGTCCTTATGCAGCACGCTCACCTGTCCGACAAGTTCACTGATCTCCGCAAGCAGATTGATTATGGTGTCATTTATTTCAAACGGAGGTTTATATTCCATTTACGTCCCCTTCTATTTAATTACTTAACCAACCGAACATTAATCCGCCTAAAAGTTTCAAAGCATGTTCCGTCCGGCTGCAACGCTTTACTGAGCATTTCCTCCACTACCTCGTCCCTAAACTCTTTCTTGGTCTCATCCGGCACACATTGCATGAATGGCACAAGGCTCGGCTGATCTATCCATCGTATCATCTCATCAGCATTGGCAAAATACCTGTCCGCATTTTTTTCAGTGATCGCCGCCTCTGAAAAACCCATATTTTCAGTCAATGTCTCATATTCAGCTTTTGAAGGCATAAACCATGGCCATTCAAAATCAGCAAAGTATTCTTTATATCTATCGTCCTTTATCTTCTTGCGCATGACTCCATAGAATGTCTCACAATTGCCGTCACCCGCAAAATTCCACACAGCAATGCTGCGTTTGAAAAGATCACATCGAACTCGTTATCAAAATCCATTTCATTGATATCCATATGCCTGAATTTCAGATTATCATGTACGTTTTGTTCTGCCTTTTCTATCATTCCAACAGAGGCATCGATTCCGAGAACATATCCATCGGGTACGAGCAATGACAGCTGTTCCGTAAGTATCCCATCGCCACAGCCAAGGTCAAGGATAGCCTCGTTTCCTTTCAACTGTAAGCTTGATATAAGCTTATTGCCCCATTCCTTCTGATGACGTGAAGCCTTTTTATATTTTTCTCCGTCAAACTCATACGTTCCCATTGACTATAACCTCCTCATTTCAAATACCGATAATTAATGCTTTAGTTTATTATACTACTATTGGCTCAAAATAGCAATATATAATTAAAAATACCTCCTCACTTTTTTCATATATTCCCTATAAGCTGTTCCGAATTTTTCTATACACCACCGTTCCTCTGAAATAATTATCCAATGCGCGGAGATCTGAAAGACCAGCACCAATATCAACAGCATTATTGATTTAGTCAACAAAACCATGCCTATAAAACAAACAAAATATGACACATACATAGGATTACGAGAAATCTTATAAATACCGTTTTTATTCATTCCTGTATCATTCGGAGAAGAAAAGCTTACTATAGAAACCGCACACAAACACAATCCTAAAACGTAGCATATTGCTCCTACGTAAAATACCCATGAAAAATCTATTTTAATTGATAAGAAAAACAGATATATATACATAATTACATTTAATATTTGATAAATATAATACGCTATCTTTTCATTTCCTTGTACAGGCGCAAAATGAGCTGCACGCTGTATAGCTTCTTTATTTATGATAAACATTAATAAAAACCTTATAAGCAAAAACGGTATAAGCAACAAAAAACCATTCACTTAGCCTCAACTCCATAACTTACTTTTATCAGTCTTATAAACCGGGATTAATCAGTTCACTCAATTCACTTCATCAGATTTATTATACACAGCAACGATTATTATTGAAAAAAGAATCATTACAATGTTTGCGGCAACTGCTCCACCCCATGTCATTGCACCAAACAAAGAAGAGGCAGCATTGAACATGGTGTGAAAAAGAACATAT
>CAJFVT010000083.1 GCA_904420525.1 uncultured Clostridia bacterium
AAGGCTGCCCTCTCTGAGCACCGCGATACGGCATCCGTCCTCAAACGCTCCTATGCCGCGGCACTGATAATGCGAATACCTCACTATGACGGAGCGTTCTGTCTTTTTTATGATCCTTGTGAACACTCCGTGAATATTGATCCCGTCATCGAGCTGGTATTTGAAATCGCAGTCTGAGATCCTCAGGCTGCCGCGGCAGCATACAAAATGCGAGGCGTCGGCATTCGCCGAAAAATGCCTGCCCTCATACACATCCGTCCTGCACCGCTCAAGCGTTACATTTTCACATTTCTGCGCCATATATGCTATGCCATAGCAGCTGTACACGCAGCAGCCGGAAAATGTCACATTTCTGCTGTCTATGGCCAGAAACGCGTTCGCGTACCGGTCCGCCGCGATAAGCACGACTGCATTCCCTGTCTTAGGTCTGCGCTCGGGCGCGTAAACGCGTATCCTGCCGTTTTCCGCTTCCCCGTTCCTATGGTAAAGGAAGTCGTTCCCAAAGCACTGCTCTCCGAAAGCGAACCTGTGAGTTTCGGGATCAAGCTCAAGGCAGCTGTACACAAGATCTCTCATGCCCTGTTCATTCTCATGATACAGAAGCCCGTTTTCATATACGAACTGCCGTATCCCGCACGGCTCAAGCTCCGTATACGCATCTGTGCTTTCCGTGACCATGTATGCCGCATGATTTGTCCGCTCGAACAGCACATCGGCATTTTTCACGGTCAATCCGCTGCAGCCGCGCGCTATGACCGCGTTCATCGCTCCATGAAACACGAGCAGGCTGCCGGATGCGTCAAGCTCAAAATCCGTCATATCCTCAAGCAGAAAGGCGGTGCGGCGGAAGCCGTTATGACCATGATTGGAAACACAGCAGCTCCGTGCCTCCGCTGCCAGCTCAGGATAAAAATGATATTCTCCCTTTTCAAGCACGAGCCTTTTTATATTCTCTCTCCTGCAGCGCTCAACGGCCGCGGCAACGGCCGCTGAGTTATCGCCCGAGAGCGCATTTATTCTGTATTCTTTCATATCACGTTCTGTTATTTATCACAAATACCTCTGTGGGATCGCCCCAGCTGAAGTTTATTATAAGCGTGGAGCAGTTGCTTCCGTAGGATTCCATGGTCATGATGTCTCCGACAGAGCCCTCGCGGAACTTGTCGGCCGCAACGTCATATACTATAACGGGAACGTCAGCTCCGACCGGTATCATCTCACCTACGTTGTCGCTGTCCTTATTGAAGCTCCATTTAACGAGAGTTCCCTCCACGCCCACGGCATATCCGAAGCCCAGGCGGAAATCTCCCTGGAGATCATTAAACGTCCCGTTCCAGTAATTATTTATAGCGTCATACGGCTCACCGGCCACATTATCCCAGTGCCAGTCGGCTTCCTCGTCACTGTAGCCTGTTCCGTTGCGCTCGAAATCATAATGTATCTCGACTACTCCGGCGATATTGTTTTTATCCACGCCTACTCTTATACAGTCTCCGCGCGTAGGAACCACGTCATGCGGGTACTCAAGCTCCACATTGACCTTGGAGCCGTTCTGCCAGCCCTCGATCATGTATATCTCATCACCCTGCGAATTGACCGCGCGGTCTACGTTTTCAACAAATATCATCGCGTCGCGCGTATTCTGATAGTATATGTCCTCATACCAGACTAATATCGTCGAATAGGAGTCCATGCCTGTCTTGTACGCCTCTACCTGATACACGCGGTTCGATACGAAATCTGTCAGAGCCTCCACAGAATAAGCCTGATCGTCCTTGAATTCCGAGCTGAGCGGCGGCACCTTGAATACTACCGCGTCCGTGTTGACTATAACGTTCCTGTCGAACATCTTATTCGCGTTCATCCATCGGTGTCCGGTGTTGTTGAGCGACATGGTTTTCTGAAGCGATGATTCGTTCTCATTGGAACCCATAGTGACAGAATCTATCCTCGATATCTCATTCTTTGAATTCACATTATACATTACGACCTGATTTTGGAAGTTCTGCAGCAGCTCCAGATACGGACGCGTCCTTTCGCCGTCTATGACCGGATTTGAGCTGACATTTACCCATGCTATCTGTCCGGCTGAATCAAGGAGCTTCATCATGAGCTTATCCTTCAGCTCGTCCGTATAGTCTGCCCCTATAACGTATCCGGCGCTGCCGTTGGAACCGCTCGCGTCGAAATATGCGATCTTACCGTATCTGTTTGTTTTGAACAGACCGCTTACGCCTGAGGTCAATCCATACCGCTGATATATTTTAGGTATGTACTTGTATTCCGTGCCGTCTATAGTAAGCCTCTGCTCATTTTCGCTCACCGAATCGATCGTTCCGCTCACGCTGCCCGAATTGACGTAGATTATAGCATGGTTTACAGACGTTGCTATATCCAGCACAGAATCTGTCGTTATAGCCGACTCGTCCAGTCTTTCGCCCGTATCCGAGAATATACTGATGTATCCGGCGCTGCTCAGGTCAATTATGGTTTTAGGATCCACCTTGTCGATTATGGTGGAGGTTTCCCTGTTATAATTGTTTACAACGATCGTTTGGAAATCGTAGATCAATACGACCTCGCTTGAACCGTCGTCGTCATTATCGATCAGCCTTATCTCTCCGTTTTGCACGTCAAACGCCTCTTCGACGCCTGAATTCACCTGTGAGCCGTTTTTTATGACCACGGCGTTCGATTCTATTTTCCCGTTCCTCGTTCTTGAGCCGTCATAGTATTCAAGTCTCCCGCCGAGACCGGTGAAATCCTCTATATCATCGCTCAGCACCGTTACGGCGCTCGTTCTGTACGGCTCTATGTATCTCAGAGTGTACTCGTTGTTCTCATCCACTCTGTAATACAGCTTTGTGCGGTATCCCAGATACTCATGGATATTGCTTATCTCGCCCGTGAAAAATCTCGCTCCGCCGATGATCGCTCCGTCCTCGCCTACGGATGAGTCCGTCAGCGACATCCCGTATACTGTCTCGACTATGCCTTCGCCTTCGTACGTATCCTGGTAATATGAGAGCATCGTCTGATTGGGATCAACACTCATTACCGGTCTCTGCGAAGAATAATCCGTAGTCATTATGTTGGCATGAAGTGCGTTGTACACAAGCTCGCACATCATTCCCATCGTAAATACCGTTCCCGCTCCTACGCCATCGAGCAGATCCTGCTCGGACGCTACACGCATATATCCGTCCGGATAACCGCCGTTGTTCTGTGCGTAGGCATTGTAGCCCATAAGGCATACAAGCATTTTTACAGCCTCGTTAAGGCTGACGCTGCGCTCCGGATGGAACAGCTTGTCGTCCGCTCCCGAAACAACGCCCATTTCCGTCAGCTGATTTACCGTATATGCAAACCAGCTGTCCGGAGTAACATCGGTGAAATACATACAGTCCGCCGCTGCCGTCGGATTAATACCTATTATCTTTCCGCAAACGGCCGCAAAGTCGGCTCTGGTCATTTCCGCATCGTTATCAAAGGTCCCGTAGGAATTAAGGCTTATCACATCAAGCGCGAGCAGCAGCTCCTGCTTGCCCGTAAGCGTGAATTCCTCCTCCTCGGCTCTTACGCATACAGACGCGAAAAGCGATACTGCTATAGCTGCCGAGCTTATCAGGGCTATTAGTTTTTTCAGCATCTTGTCTCCCTCCCGTTCCTTTACATAGCCGCCGCATATATGACCTTGGCAGCCTCAGCACGTGTCGCGGTGTTATTAGGATTAAACATGTTGTTCTCATCACCGACCATTATCCCGCTGCTCTTCAGCGCATATGCTGCGTTATAGGCATAGTTTTTAATGCTCCAGTCATCGGCAAATTTTTCCGCCGTGTCTGTGTCCACATCCGCGATACCCGCAGCGCGCTGTATTATCACCGCCATATCCTGACGGCTGATGGGCAGCGTGCAGCCGAATTTGTCCGCGCTTATTCCGTTTATTATCCCGGAATTATATGCCGCACTTATATACTCATAATCCCAGCTGCCTTCTTCTGTATCCGTAAACGGCACACGTCCTCCGTTATCCGAAATGCCGAACGCCAGCACAACCAGCTTGACGAATTCGGAACGGGTTATATTGTCCGCCGGCGCATATACGCCCTCGGCTCTTCCCGATACAATACCCTCATTGTACAGAGCCTCTATTGCTTCCGCAGCCCAGTCATAGCCCGCAAGGTCTCCGAATACCGGCTCATCCGCCGTATCCATAGGCAGCTTTTCCGGCGGATCGTTGGGAGCGACCGATACGGTGCCGCCGCCCGACGTTCCCGTATTGCCGAAACTTCCTCCTCCGCCGCCACCGCCGCCGCCGGAGCCGCCGGAGCCGCCTGTGCCGCCCGTGCCGGATGTTGAATTCTTGAGCCTGTCAAACTCAGCCTTCAGGTCGCTGAAGCTTGAAAAATCCCTTCCGTAAAGGTCCCGGTATACAGAGCTGGCAGTGTTCGAGGTATCTATCCCTATCCTTGACGCAAAGGTCTCGCACACCTTCTGAACATTTCCGTAGCCGTCCGGATCCTTTATGAGCGCCAGAGCCATCTGCTCCGTTACCGTGTTTTCAAAATCGGTGCGGTTCGATATGGTCTTTCCGGCCATTCTCCGCGTGGTCTCAAGCTGATGCGGTTCTTTAAATATATCGGATGTGAAGATCTCCGCACCCGGTATACTGTATATATCCAGATAGCTTTCAAGCCTGAAAATATTTTCGGTATCGCCGTTCACAGCATATCCGTACGAAAGATACTGCTTGAATTCTGTCAGCGCAGCGTCAACGTTATCTGTGCTGTACGGCCTGTTCTGCGCCATCAGCCCTGCAATATAGCCGTAGTCGGGCTCCGCTGAGCATTCCGCTACAAACAGACCCGCGGCATACCTGTCGTTCCTTATGATATCCGCGATAGCGCCCGCCGACGCCGCCGCGTTTATACGGTCTATTATATCCTTCGCCGAGTCCCTGTTGGAGAATACAAAATCATATGTATACGTCGTGTCGGGCGTAGAGGCATAGACCGTGTAGATATCAGCCTCATTCAGCTTGAACGTAAAGCCGAAGCTGCCGTCCTCACCGCACTGCTTCTGATACTGATATCCGATATTTTCAAACAGATCCTCCCCTGCTCTCCCGCCTCTCACAACAGTGAGCAGCACCTGAGCGCCCGGCTCTGCCTCTCCCGCTACCGTTACCTCATCGGTCTCGGAATCAACGGTACACTCTGTGATCTCGGCCATAGCGGTGACCGACGCAAAAAGCGTGATAAGCACCGCAGTAAAAGCTATTTTCTTTATCATACCATTCTCCTTCTAATCCGCTAAGTACATGTCTGAAAAATATGCGACATTCTTATTCGTACCGATCGCGCCCAGCACCTGAGAATACTCCATGTACGAGTTTCTGCCCAGCCCGTCATCCTCATTTACAAGGAACGCGAACTTCGGCCTGTATCCGCTGCCGACAAGAGACGCATCGGAAAGTATCTCCTCCCATGGCAGCGAGAATTCATAGCGCGTTTTGTTCCCGTCACGCACGATCTGAAGCTCGCCCGCATCAACTATGCCTATCTGCTTCGTATTGTTCGTCAGGTAACGGTAGAACTGCGGCCCCTCTGTCGTCAGCGCGATGCCCAGCTCGCAGTAATTGCTGCCGGAGGTCACGCTCTCGTCAGCTATGCCGAGCTGTATACCGTCGCCGTCCCATCCCATCGAATCGGAGCTGTCATTGTAAAAAATATTGTCCGTGACCTCTATGAACATATACAGATTATCTTCATCATATTTCATCGTGGCCTTTGCGCTGAGATCATCGCTGCCCATATAGGTCGTATTGCTGTCAAGGAGCATCACATTCTCCGCTCCGCTCAGCTCCAGCCATGTCTCATTGCTGTATTCTCCGGGAGATACGATCCCGTCTATAACGGGCTTGTCCCCGTCTGCTTTCGGTACTACTGTGAAGAACATCTTCTCGGAGATGCTCATGCTCTCGCCTGTCGAAAGCGATACGTCCATACCGAAATCGCGCATCTCCTTCGTCACTATCTCAGGCATGAACACCGTAAATTCCCTGGTCTCCTGAGGCTGAAGCTCCTTGACCGTGATCTGCGGCATGACAGAGGCAAAGTCCGCGGGCGAGGTTATCCTCATGCTCCCGCTTATCGGAGTGGAATTTCTGTTGTTCGTGACACTGACGCTGAGCTGCCACCTGTTAAGGTTCCCGTCGCAGGTCTCATGGTCCACCGTCACAGTCGCAGTCTGAACGCTCCTTACATATATGCTCCCGTGATAATATATCCTGCCGTCCTTCTCTATCCTGTAGGACGCGCTCTTATCGAAAAAGCCTTCTGACGGAGTAGTTACCGTAAACACCGCGCTTCCGTCCGAAAAGCCTGATGCCTCCGCATCGCCGAAATAGGTGCTGCCCTCCTGTATTATCTCCGCGCCATCGCTGTCCGGCATAGTTATGTACTGCTCGACAGTATCCTCAGGCGCTCCGCCGAGAACAAGACCGTTGGTTTTTATAGGCGGCTCGCACTTCTCAAAGCTTCTGAAGTCGCCTACGATATATACAGGCTCGTCGGTAACAGCAAAGCTGAATTTGCCGTCTATACCGTAAAGCTCCGTTTCATTGCCGTAGAAATCATACATGGTCACCTTGTCGCAGCCGAGATCAAGCCCAAGCTCCGAGCGGTTGCCGTCGGCTATCGTCCACATCGTTATCATCTGTCCGCCCTTGCCGTCGCTGTTATCGCGGTCGAAGCGGTAGACAAAATCGCTGGCCGTAGTCGAAAGCCCGCCGAGAGCATCGCGGAACTCAGTGTTGCCCAGCTGATAATTTGCATTGCACACTGCCACATAGGCAGGCTTCGCCGCATACGGAACGTCATCATAAACAGACCTGACCATTCCGAACTGCGACTCCATGTAACTCAGCTCAACGCCGCTGTTCGCGAACTCATAGAATATATACTTGTCAAAAAGCTGCCATGCCGCGTTCTCAAGCAAGGTCGTTACATGGTATATCGCCTGATCCGCCTCAGATATCGGGTTCCCCAGCCAGGTCGGCCAGCCGTTCTCCGTTATCCAGACCTCAGCCTCCGGCTTTCCGTACTCGTCAAGCAGATCCCTTACAGCCAGACCGTTCGATATTATCCCGCCCGCTTCGGGTCCGCGCGAATGATAATACGGATGATAGCTTATACCGTCCATATACTCAAGTCCGCCTGCCTCAAATATGTCCCGCAGGTATCTGAGACTCAGTCCCGCCGAGTCGATACCGATCACCTTCATATCGGGAGCGCTCTCCTTGACGCCCTCATATGTCGCTTTCATGAGCGCTACATACTCATCCGGGGTCTTGTCAGGATGATGGATATTATACTCGTTATACGACTCGATGGCATACGCGCTGTCGCGGTACTGCTCCGCCACAAACGATGTAAAATTCTTGAAGCCCTCAAGCTCCTCCGGGGTGGAGGGCGCATCTGAGCTTCCGTACAAGGTGTTTTCACCCATTACTATCGGGAGATTGTCAAGCCCGTATTTGGCGATCTCATCCTTGCCCTCCTGTATCATTTCGGTAAGGGCATACTTTCCCTTCGTTTTCTCTATGTTAGGCCAGCGCACGCTGTCACGCAGCGTTGACATACCGCTTTTGGCTGCCAGCTCGGTTATCTTCTGTATATCGTTTTTATACATGTTGCTGCCCTCAAAGTGGACGTTTGTCCCTGCTCTGGGGTTCGGCGTCTTGACCTCGCGGCTGTGTGAAAATTCGGTCGACACTTCCGCATTCACGCCGCTGCCGGTAAATTTCGTTTTCAGCTCGAAAAGTCCGTAGGGCACCTGACCCAGATCCACAGTGAACTCCTTGAGCTCGTTCGCCGCGATCTCAAGCCTGTCCGTCTTTTTGAGCACCTCCCTGCCGTCCTCATCATACACAGTGTACTCGGCATCGAGGCTGTAGGACTCATCGAAATTGTTTTTCATGCTGTAATTGAATTTGGCAGGCTCGCTGTCAAAGAGAGTATTGCTTGTTGTGTCCATAGTCACAGAGGTCGTAAACGGATTTTTCCCCTCAAGCCTTTTTACCCTTACAGCGCCTATAACTATGGGATCAACGGTCGACACTCTTCCGAATGTATCGATATAATATGTGCTGTAGGTGGGACCGTAGCCGTTGTCCTCACCGTAGCCGTTTAAGGTAGACGCCGTTATATCATGATTTGAATCAAGTATATTGGCCGATATCTGAAAATCACTGTTGTTCAGCGAATTGTCAAATTTTGCATCATCTATCCGGAATACCGCTGTTTTCCACTCGGCAATATCGCTTTTAGTCTCCTTTGAGCCTATTCCCTCGGTCTTTACACTTCCGGCAAACCGGTTAGAACGGTCCTGCGCCGAATAAACGAGCGAGAATACCGCGCGGTCCGTGTCATAATAATCGATCTCGATCTCATAGACCGAGCCGTCCGAAACATTATACGCAAAGGACGAATCTATGTCGCAGTTAATGGTAGCGGCCTCAGTCGTTTCCTGAGAATTATCCAGCTCCCAGCCCTCGCGCCCGTCTCTCGTCACAACGTCAGGGGCATTTTTATTCATCATTTCAGCGGTCATCTTGAAAGAATCGTTTCCTGCCGCAAAATTAAAGTACGCTGTATCGCTGTCCTCCTGCTCCGCAGCAGGAACGCTCACCGTCCATGCCGCACCCATGGCGACTGCCGCCGCCGTAAACGCCGCGGCGGTCTTGTACATAAAGCTCAGCATAAATTGACCTCCTATCCGAGTATTGTTCTGTCTCAAATACAACAGCCCGGGGTTATCCCTTTACTCCGCCTATATTTATACCTCCCATGATCTGCTTCTGGAATATAGCATAAAGTATTGCCGGAGGTATTATGACAAATATCATAGCGCACAGATACTCGTCTATCGGCGTATTCGATTTCATCGAGAACAGCTTCTGTCCCAGCACTACCCTGTCCGGATCGTTTATGAGCAGATACGGCCAGAAGAACGAGCCCCACGCGGTATTGAACTGGAATATGATTATGACCGCTATTATCGGCAGCGAAAGCGGTATCACTATTCTGAAAAACATGCCTATGTTGCTGCACCCATCGACCTTTGCGGCCTCAAAATATGATATTGAGAGCGAGTCGAAAAAGCTCTTGAACAGAAGTATGTAATAGCAGTTCGCTCCGGCCGAAAGCCACATAGCCCAGTATGTGTTGGACAGATTGGCATGGATGACCGGAAAATCCGTGAATGTCATAAACAGCGGGACCTGGCTTACATTGTTCGGGAGCAGCATCGTCCAGACTATGAGCATAAATATAAGCCTGCTGCCCCTCGGCTTGAGCCTTGAAAGAACATATCCCGCAAGACCGTTCACTACTATCGTAAAAACAATGTCTCCCGCTGCCATATATATCGTATTTCCGAAAAGCATCAGGAAATTGTAATCCTTCCAAACTCTTCCCAGCTTTCCTATGTCAAAATGCTCGGGGAAAAAGGATGGAGGTATCTGCAGAAATTCCTTCGTGTCCTTAAATGCGGAGATAAGCATCCAGAGTATAGGCACGACACATATGAGGCTTATGATCAGCATTATGATCAGAAACACAGCATGGATCGCCTTCGCCTTAGCCGTTTTGAACTCCACGTTTGCGATAACTCCGTTGTACTCCGCCGGCTTGCGCGCCCTGATACCTGTTTTCGTTTTAACCATTTTCGCTCACCTTCTTCTCTACACGGAAATAAATCAGCGTTATAACAAACAGCAGCGCGAATGTTATAAATCCTACCGTTACCGCCTTGTCTATCTGGAAGTAAACGAAGCCGTAACGATATCCCAAAAGCCCCAGCGACAATGACGCGTTGTTCGGTCCTCCGCCGGTCATAGCCAAAGGCTCCTGCATTATCTGGAACACACCGCTTATGTTTCTTATAAGCATCAAAAGTATTATGCCCGACATCTGAGGCAGGGTTATGTATCTTATCCTCTGGAAAATAGACGCTCCGTCTATTATAGCGGCCTCGAACAGCTCCTTTGGGAGTCCCTCAAGCGTTGCAAGATACAGTATCGCGGCGCTTCCGAAGCCGGCCCATGACATAGATACTATGATATACATGATCGTTCTCGCCTGATCGTTGAGCCAGCCATACGGCTCGATGCCGAACTGACCGAGGATCGTGTTCAGCA
>CAJFVT010000084.1 GCA_904420525.1 uncultured Clostridia bacterium
GGCAGGGGTACAAGGACTCGAACCTTGGGCACTCGGTTTTGGAGACCGATGCTCTACCAACTGAGCTACACCCCTAAACAAACTACCATACTATTATACATAAAAACTCAGCATTTGTCAAGTATTTTTTTTATTTTTTTTGCAAATCGAATTTTAAAAGACGCGGCATTTGCTTTGCCGCGCCCTTTCAAATTTATAACTTATCATTTCCCGTTATATACGTTATCCCGTTATATTCACCTTTTCCCTTCTTTTCATTACATCTGTTATATTCCATCCTAAGCACCGTTTCGACCGTATGTACGCCCATCTCATCAAGCTCTGTGAGCATTGAACAGATATCGCGGAATTTATCATTGAATACTATCACATCCTCGTCATAAAACTGCCTGAGCCCCAAAAGCCTGCACATTTTCACAACTGTGTCATAAGCAGTATTCCCTATCCCCCTTGATAGAGCGTTTGAAAGCGTGCTGTACGGTATCCCGCTCTCCTCAGAAAAACGCCTGAGGTTCCTATACTGTCTCTTGATCTCTTCTTTTATAACATTCGTTATTCTGTCCATATGAAATCCCCTCCTTGCTGAAAAACAGTATTTTCTTAATTATATCGCTGTTTTACACAATTGTCAACATATTTATACATATTTTTCAACAAATTGACGTTATCGACTATAATATCTTTTGCTCATTCTTTTCCTCCGCTGATAAGCTCTAAAGCATGCGGCAGCGCTTCGATTATACATTCAAGATTTTCCCGCACCGCCTTTGGACTTCCCGGCAGATTTATTATAAGCGTTCTCTTTCTGATAACGCTTACGCCTCTGGAAAGCATAGCGCGCGGCGTTATGCTCAGGCTGTGAGCGCGCATCGCCTCGGCTATCCCGGGCACATTTTTTTCAGCGATATCCACTGTCGCCTCCGGGGTTATATCCCGCGGCGAACATCCCGTTCCTCCTGTGGTGAGTATCAGATCGACCATCATATCATCGCACAGCCATATGAGCTCTTCTCTCAGCACATCATATTCATCCGGCAGCACCTTATATCTCACTATCTCAAAATCTTTCCCTAAAAGCTCAGGGATGCTCATACCGCTTTTATCCTCATACATACCGGCAGCGGCACGGTCGGAAAGCGTTATTACCGCGGTCTTATACATTCTCATCCCTCCTGAAAACACCCGACTTCCCGCCGGCCTTATATTCGAGCTGCACATCAGTTATGACCATCGAACGATCCACTGCCTTGCACATATCATAGATAGTCAAAAGAGCTGCACTGACTCCTGTGAGCGCTTCCATCTCTATACCTGTCTTTCCGTCTACTTTTGCCGTGCATCTCGCATTTATGGAATGTGTTTTTTTATCAGCCGTAAACTCGATAGAGCATTTAGTAAATGGGAGCGGGTGACAAAGCGGTATTATATCCGACGTCCTCTTTGCCGCCATGATCCCGGCTATACGCGCGGCCGAAAGCACGTCTCCCTTCGGCGCACTGCCGTTTATTACTATATTGAACGCGTTTTCTGACATCAGTATCCTTCCGGAGGCCACCGCCTCTCTGTGTGTTACCGCTTTATCCGTTACGTCCACCATAACGGCTGCTCCGTTCTTATCCAGATGTGATAATTTTTCCATGATTTTCTCCCTTTTATAATTGTTTATGTCCTTATTACTTTCCAAAGCCGCAGTTCGGGAAAGTGCATATATCACAGCCTCTGCAGAAGCCGCCAACACCAAGCCTCATGATATCCTCGCTGCTTATCCGGTCGTCAGCAATTATACGCGGCAGTATCAGATCAAAAATTGTTCTCCCGGCATACATAACGCACCCGGGCAGTCCTGCCACCGGGATCCCGTTAAGATACGCTATAAGTATCATCGCGCCGGGCAGGACCGGCGCCCCGTACGTGATTATTTCCGCACCTGTGTTCCTTATCGCAAGCGGAGTCTTATCATCCGGATCCACACTCATGCCTCCGGTACAGAATATCATATCCGTACCTGCCTTTGCAAAGCTCATCACCGTGTCGGTGATGTATTTATCATCATCACCCGTGTATACGACTTCGTCAATATTAACGCCGTACTCGGCAAGCTTCCGCTCCAGCACCTGCGTAAACCTATCTTCGATAAGACCTTTTTTTATTTCATTTCCTGTCACCGCTATACGCGCTCTCTTTTTTGTGTACGGAATAATATTTATAAGCGGTCTGTCCGTTACCGCCCTGGCCTGATCCATAAGCTCCTTTTTGACCGCCAATGGTATGACACGCATACCGCATATCCTGTCCCCCGCTTTTACCGGCGTATTGGGATGGATAGTCGATACGCATATATTCCCGAGCCTGTTCAGGCTGTATATACCATCCGTATCTATCTTTAAAAGCCCATCATGAGCGGCTCTCATCTCTATCTTGCCCTCGCTCGGCTCAGTATGCTCAAGCCCGTCTCCGCAGCAAAGCCCGAGCAGTATCCGCGCAGCATCATTCTCATGTATTATACTGCCGTCATTTTCCCAAACAAATACATGTTCCTTGCCAAGCGAGATCAGCACAGGGATATCCTCGTCCCTTATTATATGTCCCTTCTTGAAGCGTGCGCCTTTGAACTTTCCCGGTATTATCTGTGTTATATCATGACATAGGATATGTCCCGCCGCATTTACTGTCTCTATTTCCTTCACAGTTCATCCACCTCAAATACAACATCTATCTCACCGCCGCACATTGCGTTTTCGGTGTATGATGTATATGTTTTTTTCTTTATCACCGCACCGCAGAGCACACGCTCGGCATCTTTTATAACATCTGCTTCCCATCTGCCTCCGCCTACCGTGCCTATAACGCTTCCGCTTTCACAAACGAATATACATGCTCCCTTATCCCTCGGCGCGCTGCCGCGCTTTTCTGTTATGCGCGCACAGACTACTCTGCCGTGTTCCGACAAAAGTCTTCTTTCGTCCTCTTTGCTTATTACGTAGTCCGCTCTTTTTTCCGCGAGTGTTTTGATAAGCTCCGCTGTTATGCTCACCGCTATTTCCTTAGGCGTTTCCGAGGCTATCGGAACACCTATCGGTGTGTGGACCCTTTTAAGCGTATCCTCCGAAAATCCCAAGGTCCGCATCTCCAGAAGCGCCGCCTCTGCCTTCCCCCTGCTGCCCATCATCCCTATATACGCGCTCTTCCTGCACAGCGCCGCCGCTAAGCATTCAGAATCATATTCATGATCGGGGGTAGCTATAACTATGCATATATCGTCATTTGCCAGTCCGCCTATCGCTTCAGCATATCCGCCGCATATCACATCGGAATCAGGGAACCGGTCACAGGACGCATATTCGGGACGAGTATCGATAATGACCGTTTTCCAGCCCATAAACGCGCACAGCCTGGACAGCTCATATCCAACATGTCCGCCGCCGCATATCGCGATCTCAGGGCTTTCCGACCTTTTTATTTTTTCTGATATTCCCATAAACAAGCTCCTTCCGTCCCATGCAGTGCCTTGATATTTTATCTACAAGATGATTTTACCACATATTCACGGATTTTTCAAGTCCGCCGCGCATATATCTTATAATGCTCTCATCTCTCACAGCGAAATAAAAATACGCATTCCGCAATGAATAACACCCGCGGAATGCGCATATATATATTTCCGGATCACTTTATGCTTGCTATCATAGCCTCGACCTCTTTATCAAGCTCACTGCTATAATTTATATCCTGACGGTTATAGTCGAAGATATACACATCCCCATCGACAAGAACACCATACAGCGTATCATAAATAACATCCGTATCATATTCGGTCATGATCGTTACACTGTAAACGGGTCTGCCGCCGATAGTTGAACTGCTCAGATTCTTTATACGCTTCATACTGATCATATCATCCGCACCTTCACTTATGCTTTCCTCTTTGCTTGAAGTCATCTGAGACAAAAGCTCCTGAAACTGAGAACGGTTTACATCCTCTATCTTGATAACTCCGATAAGCGCGGCTGCGTCTTCATTTGATATCATCAATGATGAGCCCAGATCCAACGAGCTCCAGCCCTTTGGCAGCGTGATTTCCTTTGAACCTATATCTGCTGTATTTTCTTTATCCAGCGACGCGCTCTTTAATATCGTGCCTACAGTGTCCGGATCAAGCTCCTCAGCCTTAAAACTGTCGATGACCTCCTTGATCTCGGTCTCTGATATCATTGCACAGGTTATATTATAAACATAGCTGCCCATTTCGAAGAATATATCAG
Source organism: uncultured Clostridia bacterium (assembly GCA_904420525.1). Lineage (GTDB taxonomy): Bacteria > Bacillota > Clostridia > UBA1381 > UBA1381 > Ornithomonoglobus. The sequence goes on from CAJFVT010000084.1 coordinate 4,263, forward strand.
TCACAGTAAACTTGCCGTTCGTTCCGCCGCCGTTATATTTGACCGTGTACTGCTTCGCAGGCATACCTAATATCGTTGTGTCGCTTAGCTCTGACACCTCGGAAAGCTCCGGATTTGAATAAGCGACATACTTGTCATGATCCTCCTGCGCGGAAGCCTCCGCGGTCACCTCATCGTTTTTCGAATATACCTCCATCGCTACAGTGCCATATTCCTTACCGTTTTTCAGGAAATAGAAAACATTTGTTTTTTCTGTTTCCATCTGATAATAATCTGCAGGCAGCTCCATTGAAAGCTTGAACTCATCATTGTTAAAATTCCTGTGTCCGTCCTCCACATTCGACATATCGTACATATCCGATACAGAACTGAGTGTAAAGCTGGATGCGATCTCAAGGATATCTTTAATATTTTCCGCGCCATTTCCTATAAGAGATATGACCCTGTAGATCATTTCATCCTTGACAACGGCAATAAGATCTATAGTCAGATCGCTGTTCTTAGCTCTGAAATGCAGCTGCAGATTGCCTGCCGCATCAGTCGTTCTGTCAGCGATCGACATTGTCATATTTTCAACCAGACTAAGCTCATTTTCATATATCTCATCCTCTGTGATATCCTCTTCAAGCTCATCTATATATACCGCCATCTCAGCTTCATCGTCCGCAAAATATGTCTCCATGCCGTCAAAGCTGCGATACTCCATCTGCAGCATAGTCGGATTTTTCATTGACCATCCATAATAACTGTCCCCGACGTACGGGAGGTCTGTCCCCACCAATACTAAAGACTGCTCCTCCTGCGGATCCTTGACGACAGTTATAAGCCGGGTAGCATCGTCATATGTTACTACCGCATCAAAGGTCTCGCTTATAAATCTGAGCGGTACC
>CAJFVT010000085.1 GCA_904420525.1 uncultured Clostridia bacterium
ATTTGCTGAAAACGGCATTGACACACAGCTCCTATGCCAATGAAAACCATACGCGTGATAATGAGCGCCTTGAGTTCCTAGGCGATTCGGTCCTCAGTCTTATAATCAGCGATTATATTTTTAAAAAGCTGCAGGATATCGATGAAGGGGATCTCACCAAATTTCGTGCTACGCTTGTATGTGAGCAGTCACTTGCGTCAGTAGCGGAAAGGATAGGCCTGAACGAATTGGTTTTCCTGGGCAGAGGTGAGGAAAGGACAGGCGGCAGAAGACGTCCTTCTATAATATCGGATGCGTTTGAGGCTGTCCTTGCTGCGATCTATCTTGACAGTGATCTGGCAACGGCAAGAGAATGGCTGCTGAACCTTATGAGGGGGCGCATAGAAAAAGTTCTTGCCGGTGAATTTTATTCGGATTATAAGACTACGCTCCAGGAGCTGGTACAGAAAAACGGCAAGGGAGCGGTTTCTTACACGACAGTGTCCGAAACAGGCAAGGAGCATAACAAGCAGTTTACTGTGCGTGTGATAATAAACGGAGTGCCGGGACAGACCGGAGTGGGACACAGCAAAAAGGAAGCGGAGCAGGCTGCGGCAAAGGCAGCTCTGAAGGAACTGAGAAATGCAGAGAAAGTATAATATACCGATATTCGTGCCGCATAAGGGCTGCCCATTCGACTGTGTTTTTTGCAATCAGAACAGGATAACAGGTCAGATAAAGGAAACGGCTCCGGATGATGTAACGGAAACGATAGAGCGGTATCTGCATACTCTTCCAAAGAGCGGCGCCGCTGTAGAAGCGGCATTTTTCGGCGGAAGCTTTACAGGCATACCGATAGAGGAACAGAGTGCGCTTATGGAGCGTGTGCAGCCTTATATAAGCTCAGGAAGGATAGACGGCATACGTCTGTCTACGCGTCCTGATTATATTGACGATGAGATACTTAAGAACTTGAAAAAGTATGGAGTTACCACTATAGAGCTGGGTGTTCAGTCAATGTGTGATGAGGTGCTGAAAAGCTCGAACCGCGGTCATACATCGGCTCATGTGGAATATGCGGCAAGGCTTATAAAGAGCTATGGTTTTTCTCTGGGGCTTCAGATGATGACAGGGCTGCCGGGTGATACCGATGAGAGGTCGGTATATACGGCTGAACGTATCATTGCGCTGGGACCGAAATGTGTAAGGATATATCCAACGCTTACGATAGCGGGAACGTATCTTGAAAAAATGTATAATGAGGGCAGATATGTTCCGCAGACGTTGGATGAGGCGGTATCGCTTGCAAAGCAGCTGCTGCTTATGTTCGAAAAAGCGGGTATAAGCGTTATACGCATCGGTCTGCAGCCGACAGATGAGATAAATGAAAATGCATCGGTCGTAGCGGGACCATTTCACAGCGCGTTCGGCGAGCTTGTCGAGGGCGAGATATATTATGATATCATAAAGGATAAGCTTAATGGATATACCGGTGATGCTGAGATACTTGTAAACACCAAGGAGATATCAAAGGCAATAGGGAATAAAAGAAGAAATATTACAAGGCTCTGCCGTGAAACAGGACATAGGATCACGGTAAAGGGCGATGATAAGCTGGCAAAGAGGGAGGTGCGTGTTATTGCTTTTAAAACGGCTTGAGCTGCAGGGATTTAAATCCTTTGCGGACAAAACGGTGCTTGATTTTATGGACGGCACGACTGCCGTGGTCGGACCTAACGGCAGCGGGAAGAGCAATATATCAGACGCAATACGCTGGGTAATAGGAGAAACAAGCGCAAAATCATTAAGGGGCTCAAATATGCAGGATGTTATCTTTGCCGGGACCCAGACCCGCAAGGGTGTGAATTTTGCTGAGGTAAGTCTTGTTCTGGATAACTCAAATCATGATTTCAATGTTGATTTTGATGAGGTGGTCGTGACCCGGCGCCTTTTTCGCAGCGGAGAAAGCGTTTATCAGATAAACAGATCCAATTGCCGGCTAAAGGATGTGCATGAGTTGTTCATGGACACGGGACTCGGTCGTGACGGCTATTCCATGATAGGTCAAGGAAATGTTTCGCAGATACTTTCTACCAAGGCTGAGGACAGAAGGAGTATTTTCGAGGAGGCTGCGGGCGTTTCTAAATATAAGTACAAGAAAGAGGAAGCAATAAGAAAGCTTGCTAATGTGGATGAAAATCTTGTGAGGATCGGGGATATCTCCGCTGAGCTTGAGTCGCAGCTGGGACCTCTTGAGAGACAGTCGGAAAAGGCAAGGAAATATCTTGGCCTATACGGTGATATGAAACAGCTAGATATAAATCTGAGTGTTATAGAGCTGGAGAAAAACAAGACAGAGTCAGAAAAGGCTCAAAGGCTTTTGGCTGATACCGGCGCTGAGCTTGAGTCTGTCAAATCGCAGGAAACAGAGAATGAGCGGATCATGAACGAGCTGTATGAGGACAGCCGCAGAAGCGATGAGGAAACAGCAGAGGTAAATGCCGGACTGGTGGAAAATGAGGCAAGAATATCAGCCGCGGCAAACGATATAAGCATATATGAGAACAATATAAAAAATAATAATTCTAATATTGACAGGATCAGACGTGAAACAGAGGAGATAAAGAAAAAGAATGAGGAGCGCGTCCGCTCAATACGCGAAACGGAAGAAGCTATAGAAAAAAAGAACGAGGAGCTTGGAGGACATGAATCAAAGCTTGCCGGTGCCCGCAGCGCCTCAGGAGAATTTTCACATAATCTGAATGGGATAGATGAGAGGATCAATAGCCTGAGGGGTGATTATTTTGCGCGTGAGAATGAAATATCATCCTTGAAGGAACGCGCAAACGGAATAGAAAAGCTGCGTGCAAGCTTTATGGAACGGCGTGAGGCTGTAAACGCTGAAATAAATACGCATAATGCATCGATAGAGCAGACGAGAAGTCAAATAGAGGAGGCAGAGGATGAGGCTGCCAAGAAAAAGGCAAAGCTTACGGAATTGTCGGAAACGGTTTCAGGACTTGAGAATTCCAAGGCTGAAGCCGAAAGGATAATAGGTGAGCTTCAGAACAAGCTTTCAGCCATGCAGGTCGAATACAATTCCAAGGCTTCAAAAAAGAAGATCTTAGAGGGCTTGGAAAATGATTATGCCGGATACGCCAAGAGCGTCAAGGCTGTGCTGACCGCAAAGGAGCTAAAGGGACTTGCGGTATACGGAACGATATCGGGACTTATAGATGTGGATAAGAGATATGTTCTTGCGGTTGAAACTGCTCTGGGAGGAGCCCTGCAGAATATCATAGTTGAGTCTGAGGAGGATGCTAAGGCGGCGATAGCATATCTCAGAAGGACCGGAGCCGGGCGCGCGACCTTTTTGCCGGTCTCATCCGTAAAGGGGAGAACTCTCGACAATGCAGCGCAGATAGCAAAGTCGGAGGGATTTATAGGGATAGCATCGGAGCTTATAAATCATGAACGCAAATACGACGGGATATTTGCGTCGCTTTTGGGCAGAGTCGTAGTGGTGGATAACATAGACAACGCCATTGCGCTGAGCCGCAAATTCGGATACAGATTTAAGACTGTGACACTAGGCGGTGATGTGCTGAATGCGGGAGGCTCAATGTCAGGCGGTTCTGTAAACAAGCAGAGCGGATTTTTGTCAAGAGCGGCAGAGATAAAGACGCTCACAGCAGAAATATCTGCTCTTGCGCGGGACATGAAGAGCTTGTCGGAAAAGCGTCGCAGCGCATCAGAGGAACTGGCGCTGGCTGAAAATCAGCTTTCATCCTTTATACCTCTGGTAAGGGAATATGAGGATGAGCTTTTAAGGCTGGAGAATACAAAAAGGATGCTTTCTGAGTCCCTTGAAAAGAGCGAAAGCACTTCATACGTATCAGAGCTGGAGCAGATAGAGCTGCAGCTCAAGGATACCGCGGAAGAGATCGCAAAGCTGATATCTGAGGCATCATCGCTCAAAACAAAGAATACGGAGCTTGAAAAAGAGATAGCTGGTCTTATAGATGACAGAAACGATATGCTTGAACGCAAGACCGGATCTGATGACGAGGCTCAGCAGATATCAGAGCGTATAGCTGAAATAAACAGCGAGATCGCGGCAATGCGTCAGTCGATAACCTCGGCATATGCAGAGATAAATCATTCAAAGGATGAAACGGCGCGCCGGGCATCTGAGACAGAGGAGCTTATACGGCTCAACGGCAATTATCAAAGCAATATTGAGGAAAAGAAAGAGGTTCTTGAAAGATCAAAAAAGCTTTCGGAAAGCATAAGGGAGCGGCTCAAGGCGATCGAAGAGAAAAAGGCGGCAATAGCTGAGAAAATGAACCGATCACGCGGAGCAAACAAGGACATAACCAATAAGATAATAGAGCTTCAGAAGGAGCTGTCAAGGATAGAGAACCGCTGTATAAAGCTTCAGTCTGACAGGGACGGCACCTTAAACAGGATCTGGGATGATTATGAGCTGTCATACAATGACCTGCTGGAAATGCGCACGGAGACCGAGAACGTGAGCGAGGCGGCGAAGGAGCTTGCGGAGCTCAAAAAGAAGATAAGGTCGCTCGGCAGCGTCAATATGGATTCGATCGAGGAATACAAGAATGTCAAGGAGCGTTATGAGTTTATGACGAACCAGAGGACTGATCTTGAAAAGTCGAAAGACAATCTTGTAAAGATAATAGATTCTATGGAAGAGCTTATGAAGGAGCATTTCGGCGAGCAGTTCAGCGAGATAAATAAAGCATTCAGCGAGGTATTTACAGAGCTGTTCGGCGGCGGCAGCGGCAAGCTTTATCTGTCCGACCCGGATAATATCCTTACGAGCGGTATAGAGATCGAGGTCCAGCTGCCGGGAAAGGGAACACAGAATATAAATTTGTATTCCGGAGGCGAAAAATCCTTTATCGCGATAGCGCTGCTTTTTGCTATACTTCGCGTAAAACCGACACCGTTTTGTATACTTGATGAGATAGACGCGGCGCTTGACGATGTTAACGTTTCAAGATTTGCTACATATCTCAAAAATTATACGGACCGCACGCAGTTTATAGTAATAACTCATAGGCGCGGCACGATGGAGGCGGCTTCGATATTATACGGAGTTACGATGCAGGAGTCAGGCGTGTCAAAGCTCCTGTCGCTTAAGATCGATGATGTGGCAGACGAGCTGGTAAAGTAAAAGCATCCGGACATCAAGGAGGAATAACATGGGATTATTTGATAGATTAAAAGCGGGACTGAAAAAGACCAGCAATGCTATAAGCGAACAGGTCAATTCAGTG